>NZ_CP157940.1:2244996-2565709 GCF_040207125.1 Lacrimispora sp. BS-2 | reverse complement strand
CCGCCTGCCCAGTTGGCATGCTCCGTAAGGGTTCCATCAGGCTTTTGGGCTGCAAAATTCTGGTCAAAGGTTTTGGCCCTGTGGTAATAGTCCCGGTACTGGTCGTGGATGCCAAAGGAATATCCATATTTGTGCATGGTATCTGCAAGCTCCTTCATCTTTTCCCAGCCTCCTGCTTCTTCACAGGCAGGAAGATAGTCGGGATGCTGGTTGTCATAGCCTGGCTCCGCCCAGCCATCCAGATGGAGATACAGCTTTTTAATGCCCAGATCCCTGTGGAAGTGCCGGATCTCGCCGGTTCTTTTCTCAAAACTGTATACATGGTTGTTTTTGTCCGGGTTTTCCGGGTCAAAGAAGCGGGAATCCGGCATGACCTGGGTTTTGATCCCCTTATGGATGAAGGAAGCGCCAACCAGCTTATGAACAGGTGCCTTGGCAGCTTTTTCTTTCAGGGAACAGAAAGTACCCTGCTCCTTTACGTAGCTTCTGTAATGCTTGCAGATATCATTGTAATCGCAGTCCGACAGAAAGGAATACCGCAGGGTTCTTCGGCTGTTCATTCTGCCAAGGCTTGGAAACCATTTGATGCCGGTGTGGGTATAAGGACCCTTTGCCGGATGCTCCGCATAATAGGCGGCATCCCAGGGCTGTTCACAGATGGCTATGTAACCTTCTTTGTCCTTTACCTGCCCAAACCAGGGCATATATGAGCCCGCTGTGCACATCATGCCGTCAAAGGGCAGCTTTTCAAGAGCCGTTTCCCAGGTATTTGGGATAAGAAGCCCCTGCTGGATGTTCAAAAGAGTATACCAGCGGTCACTTTCTTTTTCAAATTCCATGTACCCCGGCCAGTATATTTCTGAAACCGGGATGCTGCTTTCTGTCAGAGGGATCCATTCAAAATGAACGTCCTCCGTGGCATATTCGATCCATGAAACCGTTTCAAAGGCCAGTTCCAGATCAATGCCGTCTAACAGGAAGCCCTGGTAATGGCTGATGATCCCTTCTCCGACTCCTGTCTTCCATTTATTATGGGTAATGGAAGCTGCATCGTGAAAATAAACGGTCTGTCCGCCGGCCATAAGGCGCGGTTTGTATTCTGCATCCCATTTCCAAAGTGCCATCCCATGCTTTATGGAAAACAGGAGGGAGCTCTCCTCAAAGCTCAAGGTGGTTTGATTGAATATAATATCCTGCATTGTCGATCCTCCACTGAATTGATGGTTCTAATATATCATTTTTTCAGGAAAAAACCTTACGGAATCATCACGGAAGCTTGTCAAATCATCCTATTATTCTCTCTTCTTTTCTTACTTGCGCTTGTGACTTCATTGGAATATTTTTTGACGGATTTAAAATATTCCAGGGGAGACATTCCGGTTGTTTTTTTGAACTGCTTGGAAAAATACTGCAGGGAGCTGTAGGAAAGGAAATACGCGATTTCCGTAAAATTCATGTTGCCATCCCGCATGATCTCCTTGGAACGCTCGATTTTCATAAAATTGAAATAATCGATTGCCCCGCAGTTTTTCTCTTTGTGAAACAGGGAGTGAAGGGTGGAACGGCTTATGCAGAATTCGTCGCAAATGGTTTTTATGGAAAGGTGTTCGCAAATGTGAAACTCCATATACTGAATGATCTGATCCAAATGGCTGGAATTGGAGGAAAGAGCCATGGGCTCGGTTGGAACCGCTTGAATGGGCGTGCTGTCTTCTCCAAAATGATTCCGTTTCACATGGATCAGGAAAATCTGCAGATATAAAAGGATGAGCTGGGCAGCTCCAAAGGGCGGGGAAGGGGCTAACTCCACCTTTTCCACAGAAGGGATGTGAAGCGGGGTGGAAAAAGCCTGTCTTGCCTCTGCAATGATCATGGAAATAAGGTAACGTTCCTCCTGATTTAAGGAACAGGATTTCTCTTCAAAAAATCTCATGCTTTCGCTGGAGCAGCGGAAGGAAATTGCTACCAGATTGGGAGCCTTGTTTCCGGACGCATTTAAGGCGTGGAATTCATTTGGCTTGTGAAAAATCACATCCCCAGCCTTTAAATGGTAGATAGACTGGTTTGCCTGTACGGTGATCTCGCCCTTGTCCACGTAAAGGAACTCCCAGAAATCGTGGGATTCCCCTGAAAATACAAAATCCTTCATGTATTCAAAATAGTGGACGGTTATGATCTCATGGATTTCAAATTCTATGGTTAGCGCTGTGCTGCAGTATGCCATTTGAAATACCTCCTTTGGCATTTATGGTAGCATGAAATGCTGCTGCTGGCAAGATTGGTTAATTTGATAACAAGACAGGACAATCCTGTAATTCAAAACTATAGTATGAGTGTATAATAGAGAAAAATATTTATCCGGCCAATGGGGGCATTCATCGATTCGTATGGATGCCTCTTTTTGTATTTTTAGAAGGATTCTGTTGAAAATACCGTAATGATGGGATACTTTCTGATTTAATTTGTGCATAATAACGAAAAAAATAAGGAATTTGGCAATGAGTCTGGATAATAGTATAAGCATATCCTCCTGGTTCATTATATAATGAAGACAGAATCAATAGATAACGAGCGCAGGAGAGCAAAGAGGAGCCTGCTCATCGGCGCGAAGGCTGAATGCCGGTCATGAACCGTATGTTCATGATATAGGAAGGGGAAGATAACATGAAAAGGATTACAGTTGCCCTTGCGGGCTTGGGAAGCAGAGGAAAGGATACCTATGCACCGGTTGCTAAGCTGCTTCCTGAAAAAATGGAGATCACTGCCATAGCGGATATTGATGAGGCAAAGGTGGAAGAGGTTTCCAGAGAATACGGGGTTCCAAAGGAACGGTGCTATTCCAGTGCAGAGGAGATGTTAAAACAGGAAAGGCTTGCTGATGTGATGTTTATCTCCACACAGGACAGACAACATGTGGGCCATGCCATCCCGGCTCTTGAAAAGGGGTATGATCTTTTGCTGGAAAAGCCTGTTTCACCGGATTTAGACGAATGCAGGGAGCTTTTAAAAACTGCCAGTGAGAGAGGGCGGAAGGTGGTAGTCTGCCATGTTCTGCGCTATACGCCTTTTTACACAAAGGTAAAAGAGCTTATTGATTCCGGTGTGATCGGGGATGTGGTCACTGTTATGGGCATTGAAAATGTAGGCTACTGGCATCAGGCCCATAGCTTTGTCAGGGGAAACTGGAGAAATTCAGAGGAAACCAGCCCCATGATTCTTCAAAAATGCTGTCATGATATGGACCTTTTATTGTGGCTGACAGGAAAGGCCTGTAAGTCCGTCACCTCCTTTGGAAGCACCTATTTATTCAAGGAGGAAAAAGCGCCGGAGGGTGCGGCAAAACGCTGTCTGGATGGATGCGCTGCCAAGGCAGAATGTCCCTTTGATGCGGAAAAGATTTACATAACCAATGAAAAGACCGGCATCGCCCATGGCAAATCTGACTGGCCATGCAACGTGCTGACTCTTCACCCTACGGAAGAATCGGTTATGGAAGCCATAAAGACCGGACCTTATGGAAGATGTGTGTACCATTGCGACAACAATGTGGTGGATCATCAGGTAGTAAATCTGGATATGACAGACGGCTCTACCATCAGCTTTACCATGACAGGCTGCACGGAACAAAATTCCCGGTTCGCCAGATTTATGGGAACAAAGGGAGAAATTGAGGCCAACCTTCATTCCAATCTCATATTCGTAATGCCTTTTGGAAAAGAAAAGGAAACCATAGACGTTTCCAAATTATCCGATGACTTTTCCGGCCATGCCGGCGGCGACAACCGGATGGTGGAGCAGTTTCTTGATATGGTCAGGGAAGGAACCGAACCGAGCCGTTCCATGACCACATTGGAAAAATCAATGGAAAGCCATTATATTGCCCTGGCGGCGGAACAGTCCAGACTTTCGGGAGGAAAACTGATTCATTTAGAGGATATTCGTTAAATGAAAGGTTGAAAGAAATATACCTTTTAAAATATCAATAAAAAAGGAGAGAGCAATTTATGAAGAAAACGAGAGGATTCAAAGTGCTGGCAATGGGAATGGCATTTGCCATGGCGGCAATGAGCCTTACCGCATGTGGAGGCGGAGGCAGTGCTTCCAAGGGAGGTGCTACCACCTTAAGCTTTGGAATTTGGGATGAAAAGCAGCGTCCGGTCATGGAATCCATGATTCAGGCATACGAGAAAACCCATGAAAATGTAAAGATTAATATCCAGCTTACACCTTATAAGGGAGGAGAATACTGGACCAAGCTGGAGGCTGCGGCAACAGGTGGAACAGCGCCGGATGTATTCTGGCTCAATGTACTCCATGCAGAGGATTATTATGACGGAGGAATCCTCCTTGATTTAAATGATTATTTGAAAAAATCAGACCTGGATTTAGAAAAGAATTTCCCGGAAGCACTTGTAAAGTCATATAACTTTGAGAATAAGCAGATCGCCATACCAAAGGATTTTGATACCAATGCCCTGTGGTATAACAAGGAAATCTTTGATAAGGCAGGAGTGGCATATCCTACCGATGACTGGACCTATGATGACCTTGCAGCGGCCTGTAAGGACTTAAAGGCTGCTGGACTTGACGAAGGAGTGTATCCCTTTGCCTGCCCCATTGACTTCCAGACCTGGTATTACCCCACCGTATATGCCAATGGAGGCTGGATTTTAAATGCTGACAAAACTGAGACCGGTTATACAGATCCCAAGACCCAGGGAGGAATCCAGTGCTGGATTGATCTGCTTGAGGAAGGCTATTCGCCGACAGCAGCCGCATTATCAGAAACTCTTCCTGATGCCATGTTTGGGGGCGGCTCTCTGGCTATGGTTCTGGCAGGTTCCTATATGACGCCGGAGTATACTTCCAATGATGCCATTAACACCAAGATCAACCTGGTAGAATTCCCGGAATTTAACGGGAAAGAGCCAAATGTCATCAACGGACTTGGCTATGCGGTGTTTGCAGGAAGTAAAAATAAGGATGCAGCAGCAGATTTTGCATTGTGGCTGGGAAGTGAAGAGGCTATGAAGATCCAGGGCGAAAGCGGCGTGGTCATTTCCGCACGGAATGATGCCCAGAAGTATTTTGCCGATTCCAACAAGGATTTAAACCTGGCTGCTTACACCAATCATTCCAGTGAAGCAAATCCCCTTCCTGTGTGCAAATCCGTGGCAGAGATCTATGATGTGGAATTAGAGGCATTAAAGGCAGCCTATTCCGGCGAGAAGCCTTTGGCAGATGTATGCGAACAGCTTAAGACGGATGCAGATGCGATTCTGGCAAAAAATAAGAAGTAGGTGTATGAAATGCAGGGTACGACAAAAAAGAAAATAGCAAAGCGGCAATGGAAAGAATGGGGAGAGGGGTATTTATTTATAACACCTCTGTTGCTTGGAATCTTCATATTTTACATTTTCCCCTTCATTCAGAATTTCTGGTTCAGCTTTAATGAAGTGAATAAATTCAATGTAGCCACCTTTTATGGTCTTAACAACTATATAGAAATGTTTAAAGATAAAGAACTGTGGAGGGCTCTTGGCAATACACTTCTCTACGTGGGGATCACCGTTCCTTTAGGCCTTGCCTTATCCCTGTTTGTAGCGGCCCTGCTCAATACTAAAATCAGGGGAACTTCCTTTTACCGGACCATTTATTTTCTGCCTTCTGTAACCATGTCGGCTGCAGTGGCAATGGTTTGGAGATGGATTTATAATGAGCAGTACGGCCTTTTAAATGCGGCTGTAAAGGCCCTTGGTCTTTCTCCTCACGGCTGGATCACGGACCCAAAAACAGCCCTGTTCATGGTTATGATCGTTGGGATCTGGGGAACCGTAGGCTATAACATGATCATTCTTTTAGCCGGTATGCAGGGGATATCAAGGTCCTATTATGAAGCGGCGGCTGTGGATGGCGCAAGCGGTATCCGCCAGTTTTTCAAGATCACGGTTCCAATGCTGTCCCCGACCATATTTTTCGTTTTGATCACTTCTGTCATCAGCGGATTTCAGGTGTTTGACACCATTTACATGATGGTTGGTAAGGCAAATACGGCTTATCGGAGTACCCAGACCCTGGTCATGATATTCTACCGCAATGCGTTTGATTATGGCCACAAAGGTTATGCAGCAGCCATATCCATTTTAATCTTTTCTATTATCATGCTGGTAACGGTGATTCAGATGATAGGACAGAGAAAATGGGTCAATTACGACTAAAGGGGGTGCAGGATGAAAAGAACAAGCAGTTATAAAAAGCTATTGACCCACCTGATTCTGATTGCAGGAATCGGTATAACCGCGCTTCCGTTTCTTTGGATGCTGTGCACCTCATTTAAAACAAAGGGAGAGTCCATGGCAATCCCGCCCACGATTCTGCCTGAACGGTTTGTTACAGAGGCCTATTATAATGTTCTGACCGCACTTCCCTTTGGAAGAATATATATGAACACCATATTTTCCACGGTCATAACGGTTGCAGGGCAGGTAATGATCTGCACCCTGGCTGCTTATTCCTTTGCCAGGATTAGGTTTCCGGGAAGAGATATCTTGTTTTTGGTGGTGCTTTCCGTTCTGATGGTTCCGGGACAGATCTTTCTGGTGCCCCAGTATCTTATCATACAAAAGGTGGGGCTTTTAGATACCATGCCGGCCCTTTTTCTGCCCAACTTATTCAGCGCCTTCGGTACCTTTATGATGAGGCAGTTTTTCTTATCTCTTCCTGATGAGCTGGAGGAAGCGGCTATACTTGACGGGTGCGGCAGATTCCAGATTTTAATTAAGATCATGATGCCTCTGGTGAAATCAGGGGTCGTGGCCCTTGTGATTTTCACGGCAAAGTTTGCCTGGAATGATTTTATGTGGCCTTTGATCGTCAATACCAGCACAACAAAAATGACCCTGGCTCCCGCTCTTTCCACCCTGCAGGGGCAGCATCTTAATGATTATCCGGCACAGATGGCAGGCGCTGTTCTGGCTGTCATTCCAATGATTGTTTTGTTTTTTGTTTTCCAGAAACAATTTATAGAAGGAGTGGCCCACACGGGAGTAAAAGGGTAAAGAACCGGTATCGAAAGGTTTTATAGAATGTGAAAAGAGTTATTTGAGACAGGGAAAGGAAAGCGGATATTATCTGCTTTCCTTTTCTTTTGATTAAGCCATGAAAGGACCTTTAAAACCAGAAGGTTTCTATAAAAGTTCTCCCCGAAGATTTTTCAACAATGGTAACCATAAAGTAATAAACAAAAGGAATTTTGCATATACTTGGTAATATATGGTTGATAAAATATTTCTGTAAAGGAGAGAACCAGTATGCCAAGAGGAGTAAGAAAGACACCACTTGAAAAACTTCAGCAAGAATTAAAAGAGGTCCAGGAAACAATTCAGCAATATAAGAACAATCTGGTAACTTTGGGTGAAAAAGAGAAAGAGATTCAGGAGAAGATTAAGCTGGAACAATTTAAGGAAGTATCAACAATATTGGACGAGCATGAAATGTCAATTATGGATTTAAAGGAGTTGCTTGTTTCATCAAAGGCAGAATAACATGCTTGGATGACTGGAGAGGATATGCAAATAAGGACGCAGTTTTAATTAAAATACGACATAGTATCGAAGAATGTCACAAACACACATATTTACGGCATTTTTCAACAATACTACAATTAAAAGTTGTCATTATTAATCGTTTTGTGTCGGCCAAAGCCGAGACGATTTGGGGTAAAATAAGGAGGGGCCATTATGCCTAGAGGTGTACGTAAATCATCGCTTGAAAAACTACGGGAAGAACAAAAAAATATTCAAGATGCCATAGAGCAATATAAGACTTCTATTAAGACTCAGGAAGAAAGAGTGAAACAAATACAAGAAGAAATTAAATTGGAAGAATTCAAGGAAATATCAGCTATTCTCGAAAAGAGAAACATGTCGATATCAGAATTAAAAGATATACTTACCAATAAAGAATAGTCTATATGCCGAATATCCTCATTGGGTGTTTGGCATATTTTTTTGTGTGGGGGAGGGATATAGGTATAAACTTAAAAACTTCCTGGCTTAAAGAGTCGGATTTGAAGATTTTAGAGAGTGGAAGGTCAACGATGGTGATTACTGGTAAATTTGAATACGGTGGCATGATTTGGGGTGAAAATATGTGAGCCAGAACTGCTGCCATAGGTGGAGAGGCTTGGGGGGTAAAGTAGTATATTTATTTGACAATGGTATCCAAAAGGAAGTACTATTAGTTTGGAAAAGTATTTTTGAGATACCATTGTCATTGTAATACCATTTAATATATTTGGTAGTGGAAAGTGACTTAAGGAGTTTGAATCGGTTTTCAACCGGACTTGGCAGAGAAGGAAATAAAAGAACTGGTCATCAGGAGGAAAAAAGGATGGTACAGGTTTTTCGGGGATAAGATCCCAGAAACTTAAGGTGATTTGAATAGTAAAAACCATGCGCTGCCATATATTAATAGAGAGGTTGCTTATGAATTATGAAAAAAGTATGATAAGGAAAAAAGAATGGCTGTTCTTTGTACCCTTTTTTGCATTTTGCTCATTGCTGCAGTTATCCTTGGAATTTATAAATTAATAAAAAAAGATTATACACTGGAAAAAATATGGCTTTTTTCTGGAATTTTTATATTGCTGCAATTTGCAGGTGTATATCAATTTGAGTTATTATTGAAATATTATAATATAGCTTTAAATAATGTAGTGTTTCATGATATTATGGTCAGCCATGTGTTTTCTATCCTATATGTAATTTTTTTAGTGTATTATGCAATAAAAAGTAAGAATGACAAAACAAAAAATGGTTTAACCAAGGTTGATATAATGATTTTATTCCTGTTGTTATTGCCCACTGTTTTACGAAGTATAAATCTATATATCTTTAGAGATGTTATTGAGGGGGTGAGAAGTAAAGAGCTGACCATAATAACCCGGACCATTTTCACGGAAGATATGCAATATTCCGAAAAGGCGGATATAGCTGAAAAGATTATGGATCAATTAATGTTGAGGAACACTTATATCGATCTTTTTTTTCCAATCTTAATATATGGAACCATATGTGTTGGTGGAATTGCTTTATTCAGGGAGAAAATTACCTGTCAAAAATATCTTGCACTGGGAGGAACTTTTATTATTGTACAATATTTAGGAATAATATATTTTGATAAGATGCTAAACTGCTTCAATAGTTCCTTTTATACAGCTAATATCAACAAATTGTACCATATAGTACTGAATTATTCCTATCCTTTGTTTTATATAATGCCTTTGGTGCTGTATTCTTTAAAGAAGATATATTCCCGCCTGGCATTACCCAAATAAGGACATAATTTTAATTAAAATACGGCATAGTATTGAAGAATGTCACAAGCCCATGTATTTACGGCGTGTTTCAACAATAGGAAGATTAAAAGTTGTCGTTGATCCAGCAAATAAAGCACCGGCATATAGGTGAAAATAAAGAAGCTGTCAAAAGGGACGTTGTTCCGTAGATTACTCACTTGCTTATGTAATGGTTTTATATATATATTATGGATTACTGTTTGATTCTTAATCTTTTATTGAGTTTTCAGTAATTTGGTGTTTTAATGTTGATTTGGTAAAAATCGTCTGTTATATTAAACACGTAACCATAAGTATGGGGATCTGCTGGCTCCCTTTTCTTATATTTGGGGATAAATATGAATTCACTGTTTATATCTGGAATAAAAATTAGCTGGGATAAAATTTCTCCAGATTCTTATTTGAAAACAATACCTTTTTTAAGGAATCTGAGTCAAATCAATTTACATAAATCAATTACTTTGTTTACTGGAGAAAATGGTTCGGGTAAATCTACTTTACTCGAAGCGATTGCTGTTGCCTATGGACTAAATCCTGAAGGGGGAAGTAGAAATTTTAATTTTTCTACTCAAAATACGCATTCTGATTTACATCATGCTATTACTTTATACAAAGGGCCTAGAAAGGTGTGTGATGCCTTTTTTTTGCGTGCTGAAAGTTTTTATAATGTCGCAAGTAAAGCAGACGAATATAGTATGGGCGAAGATTCTTATTACAATTCTTATGGTGGCAGCTCTCTTCATGATCAATCGCACGGAGAGAGTTTTCTTAATGTGATATTAGAGAGATTTTACCCAAACTCCTTATACATATTGGACGAACCAGAAGCCGCATTGTCTCCACAACGTCAATTAACGGTCCTTGAACAAATATATCATTTATCCCAAAAGGGTACTCAATTTATTATTGCCACACATTCTCCAATTTTATTAGGAATACCCAGTGCTGAAATTTTGTCTTTTAATGGTAGTACAATCGAACCAATAGATTATTATTCAACGGAGAGTTATCAAATAACAAGTCTTTTTGTGAATCATAGAGATTCCCTACTGAAAAGATTGCTATGAAATTTGACTTTAGTTTTATAAAAGTCATTATTTAAGGGCTGTCGATAACTGTATATCCCACGGAGAACTCAATGCATTAATCAATGGTAACAAATGGCAGAGCATAGGCGGCAGCTTGAAACGGTTCGGGAGGAGTTGCGACGGTCGCAACAGGCCAGAAGGGAAAGAAGTGCTAAATCGGGGGGACAGATTAATACCCCTTCCGTTCGTACCATGGGCTGAGCCGGCAACAATTTTATGGTTAGTGAAAGAGTGCAGGGTGTGTTGACCTCATTCTTTGATAGAATGGGGGTGGTGCTAATGAAGTTCGACTTTAAAGATCTTATGACCTTTGGTCTTTTCCTTCTGGCATTACTTACGTTCGTTTTTACGTTTAGTAAGTAACAATACATAAGAAAAACCACCCTGATACTTGACCGGTACGGGTGGATTCTCTATCCTAATTCGGGTCAACCCCTTGTGGGCGGTTGTTCCTTTTGTAATTCTAATATAGCATATCTGGTAGCAAGATTCAAGAAATATATGAATTAAGTTACGTATTAAGTATTAAATTACATATAGATAATTTCTTGAGTCAGATTCTTATTCAGATTGTTCTGATTCCATGCACATATCAATAGCCATTCCTTCACTGCCATTCATTACTCGTTGTAAGTGGGGAATTAAAAAATGGATTCGTCTTCTTCACCTTACAATGATAAACAGATATACGCATATCATGGAAGAGAAGCGAAAAAATGAAATTCAGAAGATACAGGAGTTCATAAAAATTGCGTAGTATGAGGGGGCCATTAAAGACGATGGTCCTTCTTTATTTTCATATCATTTGGTGTAAAATTGGCGTCAATCAACAAATTAAGAGCAGGTAGTGGGTGGCAAAATGTAGTAAACATAGGTGTTGCATTGCCTATAATGCAAATAAGGACGTTGTTTTAAATAAACAGCGTCCTTATTTTTTTGAACAAATCCATTATTATAGAAGAAGAAATACCCTTCGGGTATACCTTTATGCCCAACGGGCGTGGGCAAAGAAGAAAACAATGGGAGAGTGGTTTACATGGAGAGGTATTATCTTGCCGTAGATATCGGCGCATCCAGCGGCCGCCATATTCTTGGAAACGTAAGGGAAGGAAAGCTGGTCCTTCAGGAAATTTACCGGTTTAACAATGGTATGAAACGGAAGGATGGTCATTTGTGCTGGGATGTGGAGTCCTTATTTTCCGAAATCAAAGAGGGCATGAAGCAGTGCAGGAAGCTGGGGAAGATCCCGGCAGCCATGGGGATCGATACCTGGGCTGTGGATTTTGTCCTTTTGGACGGAGAGAACCGGATGCTGGGAAACGCGGCAGGATACCGGGCTGGCAGAACAAAGGGAATGGATGAAAAATTATATGAGATCATTTCTTTAAAAGATTTATATGGAAGAACCGGTATCCAGAAGCAGATCTTTAACACCATTTACCAGCTCATGGCTGTCAGGGAAGAAACTCCGGAATATCTGGAAAAAGGGGAATCCTTCCTTATGATACCCGATTATTTCCACTATTTGCTGACAGGGGTGAAAAAGCAGGAATATACAAATGCAACGACCACCCAATTGGTCAATGGGGAAACCGGAGCCTGGGATTATGAACTGATCCGGAAGCTGGGCCTGTCTGAAGGGCTGTTTGGGGAGTTGTCCATGCCGGGAACAACGGTGGGACCATTGACAAAGGCTACCCAGGAGGAAGTAGGGTTTTCCTGCCAGGTGGTCCTTCCGGCAACCCATGATACTGGTTCTGCCGTTATGGCGGTTCCCCTGGTTCCAGACGGAGAGGACTCCATGGGCGATCTTCTTTACATCAGTTCAGGAACCTGGTCCCTGATGGGAACAGAGCTTCCTAAGGCAGATTGCTCCGTTAAAAGCATGGAAGCAAATTTCACCAATGAGGGCGGCTATGATTACCATTTCCGGTATTTAAAAAATATCATGGGCCTTTGGATGATCCAGTCTGTGAAAAAGGAGCTGGAAGAAAAGGGAGAGGCGTACTCCTTTGCACAGCTTTGCCGGATGGCTTCTGAAGAAGGGATTCCCTCCATTGTGGACTGCAATGACCCCGTATTCCTGGCTCCGGAGAGCATGATCCGGGAGGTCCAGGATTTCTGCGGGAGGTCTGGTATGGAAGTACCAAAGACTCCGGGACAGATTTCGGCAGTCATATACAACAGCCTTGCAGACTGTTACGGTAATACGGTGAAGGAGCTGGAATCCATCACTGGAAAAACCTATCCGGACATCCATGTGGTAGGAGGAGGCTCAAATGCAGAGTACTTAAACCAACTGACGGCAGACCGCACAGGCCGGACCGTTTATGCCGGACCGGGAGAAGCCACTGCTATTGGAAATCTTTTGGCTCAGATGCTGGCTGCCGGAGAATTTGAAGGCTTAAAACAGGCAAGGGAAGCAGTATACCGGTCCTTTGATATAAAGAAGTATAAGCCAGGCAATAAGCTGTCATGAAATGGAGGAGATACCCTTCGGGTATCCCTTTATGTCCAAAAAGCATGGATAAAATGGAGGAAATCGCATGATAAGAAAATCTTTTAAAATGTATTTAAATGAAGGAATGGCCCAGGAATACGAGAAAAGGCACAATCTGCTCTGGCCGGAAATGAAGGAAATGATCAGCCAGCACGGGGGACATAATTACTCTATTTTCTTAGACCAGGAAACCAATGTCCTTTACGGATACATTGAAATCCAGGATGAAGAGAAATGGGCAAAATCGGCAGACACGCCAATCAACCGGAAATGGTGGGATTACATGGCTGACATCATGAAAACCAACCCGGACAACAGTCCGGTTTCCGTTGGCTTAAAGCCAGTATTTCATTTGGACTGAAACAGATCATAAGAAAGGGAGAAGAGAGCCATGACAATAAAAGAAAGATATGAAGCAGCAAAGGAAGCATACAGGGCCATTGGCGTAAACACGGATGAGGCAGTGGAGGCCTTGAAGCGGATTCCTATTTCCATGCACTGCTGGCAGGGAGATGACGTAATTGGATTTGACGGGGCAGGCGGGCTGTCAGGCGGCATACAGACCACAGGCAATTATCCGGGCCGGGCAAGAAATCCTCAGGAGCTGATGAGTGATATGGATAAGGTACTGAGCCTGATTCCGGGAAAGCACAGAATAAACCTTCATGCAAGCTACGCCATATTTAATGAGGGGGAATGGGCTGACCGTGACCAGTTAGAACCCAGGCACTTTGCGAAATGGGTGGAATTTGCAAAGGAAAGAGGAATAGGCATTGATTTTAATCCCACCCTGTTTTCCCATCCAAAGGCGGAAAACTCAACCTTATCCAGTGAAAATGAGGAAATCCGCAGCTTCTGGATCAGACACGTACAGGCATGTATCCGTATCTCCGAATATTTTGCTAAAGAGCAGGGGACTCCTTGTACCATGAACATCTGGATTCCTGATGGGTTTAAGGAGATTCCGGCGGATCGTACCTCCCCAAGAGCGCGGTTAAAGGATTCCATTGACCAGATCCTTTCCGTGGATTACGATAAGACCAAGGTATATGTGGCAGTAGAATCCAAGGTATTTGGGATCGGTATGGAAAGCTGTACGGTTGGTTCCCATGAATTTTATATGAATTACGCTTCCAAGAATGATATCCTCTGCCTGCTGGACAGCGGCCATTATCATCCTACGGAGATGGTGTCCGATAAGATTTCTTCCATGCTCCTGTTCTTTGACAAGGTAGCCCTTCATGTGACAAGGCCGGTTCGGTGGGACAGCGATCATGTAGTATTATTTGATGATGAGACAAAGGAGATCGCAAAGGAAATCATACGGGGCGGAGCCGGCCGCGTTCTTTTAGCACTTGACTTTTTTGATGCGAGCATTAACCGTTTAAGCGCCTGGATCGTGGGAATGCGCAACATGCAGAAGGCGTTGTTAAATGCCCTTCTTCTTCCTAATGAAATGCTTTCAAAATTACAGAAGGAACGCAATTTCACAGAACAGATGATGCTTCAGGAGGAGCTTAAGCTTTATCCCGTAGGTGATGTATGGAACTACTTCTGTGAGATAAACGGAGTTCCCGCAAAGGAAGACTGGTTTGAAGAAATACGCAGCTATGAAAAAGAAGTGCTGCTTAATCGGAAATGAGGAGAAAAGAATATGAATATTTTAGATACTGAATTTGTAAAAGGCTTTATCCGTCTGTGTGACGATGGCTTCCGCCAGAACTGGCATGAGAGAAACGGCGGTAATTTAAGCTACCGCATTAAGACGTCAGAGGTGGAATCAGTGAGAGAAGGCTTTACGGATAAGAATCCCTGGCAGCCCATCGGAACCTGCGTAAAAGGGCTGGCAGGAGAGTATTTCATGGTGACCGGAAGCGGGAAGTTTTTCCGCAACGTAATCCTGGATACGGAAGCAAATACCTGTATCATTGAGGTGGATGAAAGCGGAGAGAATTACAGGATCTGCTGGGGGTTAGTAAACGGCGGGCGTCCTACCAGTGAACTTCCCTCCCATCTCATGAACCATGAAGTAAAGAAAGAGGCTACAGCCGATAAACACAGGGTGATCTATCATGCCCATCCTGCAAATGTAATTGCCCTTACCTTTGTTCTTCCCTTAGAGGATAAAGTCTTCACCAGGGAATTATGGGAGATGGCTACGGAATGTCCGGTGGTCTTCCCCGACGGCGTTGGCGTGGTCGGCTGGATGGTGCCTGGCGGACGTGATATTGCAGTGGCGACCAGTGAACTGATGAAGAAGTACGATGTGGCGGTCTGGGCCCATCACGGCTTATTTGCGTCAGGAGAGGACTTTGACCTGACCTTTGGTCTTATGCATACGGTGGAAAAGTCTGCGGAAATCCTTGTTAAAGTGCTTTCCATCCGTCCGGATAAGCTTCAGACCATCACGTCCCAGAACTTCCGCGATCTGGCGGTTGATTTTAAAGTGAGTCTGCCGGAAGAATTTTTGTATGATAAATAACCTGTGAAAAAAGCCACTGGAGAGCGTATGCTTTCCAGTGGCTATGCTTGATTTCTGCTTCCAGATTATGATCAATCCATTTCTTCTTCCACAATGGTAGTAGTTTCATCGGCTAGTTCCTTAAGGGCCGCCCCAGTGGATTGTGCTGCTTCTTTTGCTGCATCAAACCCATCCTGTGCTGCTTCCTTTGCCGCATCAAACCCATCCTGTACCGCTTCTTTTGCCGCATCAAACCCATCCTGTGCCGCTTCTTTTACTGCACCGGCAGCAACTTCTGCTGTTTCCTTTATAGAGTCTGCTGTTTCTCTGGCTTTATCTGCCAGATGGTCTGCGGCTCCGGCAGCATAATCCAGGCCGCCATCCTCTGTAGTATCTTCGTCATCTAAAAACGTATCGGTCTGTTCTTTTGCGTTATCAAACATGTCTTTTGCGGTATATGCAACGGCAGAAGCCGCTTCCTTTGCCGTATCAGAGACAATGCTGGCCGCATCCTTTACCAGGTTTTTTGCCGCACTCACCGCATCCTTGGCAGCGTCTGCCATATGATCAGCGGCGACCTTAAATTCATCCTTATTGGCATGCAAAGAAACATAGTTGCGGTTCATCGTGCTGTCAATTTTAGAAATGTCGTCATTTCCCTCGTCCTCAAAATCATGGAAATTTTCCTCCAGTTCTTTGTGGAAGGATTTGTACTTCGTTAAATAAGAGATACCGGCAGCAATTACGCCGGCCACAGTGGCCAATGCCACAAATTTCCCAAACCCACTACCATTTTTTGCCATTTGAAACACTCCTTTCCTTATTGCCGTCCATGTATTCTAAGCATAGAGGTATGCCTGCAAGGCGCTTGCTTTTCACGGCTTATGCTTTATGGGCATAATGGTGCGCTTGTAAGGCGCTTTATTCTCTTAGTTATTGTAATACGTTCATTGAAAAAAATAAAGGTATATAATAAGAAAATTTCTATAAACTATGTAAGTAAAGGTAAAAAACGCACAAATATGGTAAAAATGTAAAAAATATATAAAGTTAGCACTCAACTATTGACAGTGCTAATAATGAGTGATATAACTTAGTATGTGAATAAAATAAAACTTCTTTCGGAAGGCCAAAGAAAGAAATAATTAGAAGAAAGTTATGAGGAGGAATTGCAATGAAATTAGTACCATTATTTGACAAAGTTGTGTTAAAACCATTGGTTGCAGAGGAGACAACAAAGTCCGGTATTGTTCTGCCGGGGCAGGCAAAAGAGAAGCCACAGCAGGCGGAAGTCATCGCAGTGGGTCCTGGCGGTCTGGTAGACGGCAAGGAAGTTACCATGCAGGTTAAAGTGGGCGATAAAGTAATCTTCTCCAAGTATTCAGGAACAGAAATAGAGACCGGAGAAGAGAACGAGAAATATGTGATTGTAAAGCAGAATGACATATTAGCAGTGATCGAATAATTAAGAAAGCGATATCGCTAGTCATAAGGTCAGATTTTAGATAATACGTATCTTTATTTTAACAGAAAACTGGAGGAATGAATCATGGCAAAGCAGATTAAATATGGCGTAGATGCCAGAAAAGCACTTGAATCTGGAGTGAATCAGTTAGCAGATACTGTACGTGTAACATTAGGGCCCAAGGGAAGAAACGTTGTACTGGATAAATCTTTTGGCTCACCGCTAATCACAAATGATGGCGTTACCATTGCAAAGGAAATCGAGCTGGAAGATGCTTTTGAGAATATGGGCGCTCAGCTTGTAAAAGAAGTTGCTACAAAGACCAATGACGTAGCCGGTGACGGTACTACCACAGCTACCGTTTTAGCTCAGGCTATGATCAACGAAGGAATGAAGAACTTAGCAGCAGGCGCTAACCCTATCGTTTTAAGAAAGGGTATGAAAAAAGCAACAGAAGCAGCAGTAGAAGCAATTGCAAAGATGAGCGAGCCGATCAAGGGAAAGGCATCCATCGCAAGAGTTGCAGCTATTTCCGCAGCAGATGATGAGGTCGGCGAGATGGTAGCTGACGCTATGGAAAAGGTTTCCAACAACGGCGTTATTACCATTGAAGAATCCAAGACCATGAAGACAGAGCTGGATCTGGTTGAAGGTATGCAGTTTGACAGAGGTTATATTTCTGCTTACATGTGCACCGACATGGAAAAGATGGAAGCAAATTTAGACGATCCATACATTCTTATTACCGATAAGAAGATTTCCAATATTCAGGAGATCCTTCCTTTATTAGAGCAGGTAGTTCAGTCTGGCGCAAGACTTCTTATCATCGCAGAAGATGTGGAAGGCGAGGCTTTAACAACCTTAATCGTTAATAAATTAAGAGGAACCTTCAATGTAATCGGTGTGAAGGCTCCAGGCTATGGAGACAGAAGAAAAGAGATGTTACAGGATATCGCTGTTTTAACAGGCGGTACCGTAATCTCCGACGAACTGGGATATGAGCTTAAGAATGCGACCCTTGACCTTTTAGGACGTGCAAAATCCATTAAGGTTCAGAAGGAAAATACCGTAATCGTGGACGGCTGCGGCGATAAGGAAGCAATCGCTGCAAGAATTGGCCAGATCAAAGGCCAGATCGAAGAAACTACTTCTGATTTTGACAGAGAAAAATTACAGGAAAGACTTGCAAAATTATCCGGCGGCGTAGCAGTGATCCGTGTAGGTGCTGCAACAGAAACCGAGATGAAGGAAGCAAAGCTTCGTATGGAAGATGCTTTATCCGCAGCAAGAGCAGCAGTTGAGGAAGGCGTTATCGCAGGCGGCGGTTCTGCTTACGTTCATGCCATCAATCAGATTGAGGATGTTGTGAAGGGTCTGGAAGGCGATGAGAAGACCGGAGGAAAGATCATCTTAAAAGCTCTTGAATCTCCGTTATACCACATTGTAGCCAATGCAGGCCTGGAAGGAAGCGTAATCATCAACAAGGTGAGAGAGTCCAAGGTAGGAACCGGCTTTGATGCATATAAAGAAGAATACGTAGACATGGTAGAAGCAGGCATCCTGGATCCGACTAAGGTTACCAGAAGCGCGCTTCAAAATGCCACAAGTGTTGCATCAACCTTATTGACAACAGAGTCCGTTGTTGCTAATATTAAAGAAAAAGCCCCCGCCATGCCAGCACCAGGCGGAATGGATATGATGTAACATTCACGAAAGCAATGAGCAGTGCGAAACGGAACATGGAAATTTTTTCGTTGTGCTTGCACATAAGAAAAAATTTCCATGTTCTGTTTCATAGGGCGAATGCCCGTGAGGGAGTAAAGCCTGCGGCTTTACTCCCTCCACTGCGGACTTCCGTTCATCTATCCCCTTCCATCCAACATAAGTGATACCCCCCCGCCCCTTAAATACCTGACAAAAAAGAGGAGAAGAAAGGACCCCAATCGTTATGAATGAAATGTATGCAGAATGGCTTGTGAAGCGAAAGTCTCCAGCCTATACCATGTTGATAAAAATTGCGATGGGAATCCTGTGCGTAATTGCATTTTTCCTCTCCATGTCCCCGGTTTTCGGAATCTTTGGAGTGATCATCCTGCTTGCAGCCGTTGCAGCTACATACTTTGTATTCCGCAACAGCGAAGTAGAATTTGAATATCTGTATGTTACAAACACTCTTTCCATTGACCGGATTTATGGCAGAAGCAAGAGAAAGAAGGCCTGGGAAGGTTCCATGGAAGGGATACAGATCGTTGCCCCTACCGGCTCTACAGAGGCCAGGGATCATGAAACAAAAAACATGAAGGTATTGGACTTTTCTTCTCACGTACCAGGTGCAAAGACCTATACGCTGATCAGCCAGTCCGGTGCTGAAACGACCAAGATCATATTTGAACCTAACGAAAAGCTGCTTCAATGTATGAGGATGACAGCGCCCCGTAAGGTTGTAAAAGAGGTATAAAAGAAAAAGGAACCAGGCGGTTTTGTAAAAGACTGTCCGGTTCCTTTTTATACAGGAAAGACAGCTCCCACTGTCCATGGAGGACGGAAAGAAACCGGAAAATGTCCGTTGACAACCCATGTAAAATTTGTTAAACTATGTAACTAACAAGTGAAAAGGCTTATTAGTATTATTAATAAAAATATAAAGAAGGAGAGGAAAAGTTAATGGGTACAATAATTGGCGAAGGCATTACTTTTGATGATGTGCTGTTAGTTCCGGCTTATTCAGAAGTCATTCCTAATCAGGTTGACTTAACGACCAATCTTACAAAGACCATCAAGCTCAATATTCCGCTTATGAGTGCAGGCATGGATACCGTTACCGAGCATCGTATGGCAATTGCCATGGCAAGACAGGGAGGTATCGGTATCATCCACAAGAATATGTCCATAGAGGAACAGGCAGAAGAGGTTGATAAGGTAAAGAGGTCGGAAAACGGCGTCATAACGGACCCATTCTATCTTTCTCCGGAACATACATTAAAGGATGCGGATGAGCTTATGGGCAAATTCCGTATTTCCGGAGTGCCGGTCACAGAAGGAAAAAAGCTGGTGGGAATCGTTACCAACCGGGACTTAAAGTTTGAAGAGGATTTCAGCAGGAAGATCAAGGAGTGCATGACTTCTAAAAACCTGGTGACAGCCAAGGAAGGCATTACCCTTATGGAGGCAAAGAAGATCCTTGCAAAGGCAAAGGTGGAAAAGCTTCCTATCGTTGACGATGATTTTAACTTAAAGGGCCTTATCACCATCAAGGATATTGAAAAGCAGATCAAATACCCGCTGTCCGCAAAGGATGGACAGGGAAGGCTTCTGTGCGGCGCTGCCGTTGGAATCACCGCCAATGTGCTGGACCGTGTGGACGCTCTGGTAAAGGCAAAGGTGGATGTGGTCGTTTTAGACTCCGCTCATGGCCATTCTGAGAACGTTCTCCGCTGCGTAAAGATGATCAAAGAGGCTTATCCGGCTCTTTCAGTCATTGCAGGGAATGTGGCAACCGGAGAGGCTACCAAGGCTCTTATAGCGGCAGGAGCAGATGCGGTGAAGGTAGGAATCGGACCAGGATCCATCTGTACCACCCGTGTGGTAGCCGGCATCGGGGTTCCCCAGATCACGGCTGTTATGAACTGCTATGCAGTTGCTAAGGAATACGGTGTCCCCGTCATTGCTGACGGAGGAATCAAGTATTCCGGAGATTTAACAAAGGCCATTGCAGCCGGCGGAAGCGTATGCATGATGGGAAGCATGTTTGCCGGATGTGACGAAAGCCCGGGAACCTTTGAACTGTATCAGGGAAGAAAATATAAAGTATACCGTGGTATGGGTTCCATCGCTGCCATGGAAAACGGAAGCAAAGACCGTTACTTCCAGACTGACGCCAAGAAGCTGGTTCCCGAGGGCGTGGAAGGCCGTGTGGCCTACAAGGGAATGGTAGAGGATACTGTATTCCAGATGCTGGGCGGCTTACGGTCCGGTATGGGATACTGCGGAGCAATGAATATCAAGACCATGCAGGAAAACGGAAGATTCATAAAGATTACGGCAGCCTCCCTTAAGGAAAGCCATCCTCATGATATTCATATCACAAAGGAAGCACCTAACTATAGCATTGATGAATAAACAGACGTTGGATAAGCCGGGGGCCAAGCCAATTTCCTCATAAACAAAGAGGTGGAGATCATAAACGATTCTCCACCTCTTTGATTACCAGGGCAATGGATTCCGTTAAAGTCAGGTTTTCACAGCCCACCACATGATGATTGCATTTGTTTACCGGTATAAGGATCTTATAGGCACGGCTTTTACCGATGGCCTCAGCCATGGCCGGAGTGATCTCTCCTAAGAGGGAGTCGGCAATGACGATCCCAATGGGACCGATGATAATATCTGCATCCCGGCTGGCTACAAGGACCGGATTCTCACCAGTTGCTCCTGCATCAGCTCCCGCCTTTAACATGGCGGAAGTAGCAATGGAATTGGTCCCGATTGCAATGACCGGAAGTTTGGGAAAGGATTTCTTAAACTGGGCGATGACGGACTGTCCCATTTTGCCGCCCTGCCCGTCAATGATAACGATTTTCATGGCTTCCTCCTCGCCCTTTATTGTATTATAGGGAAAGGAAGAAATCAAGTGAAAGGAAAGACATTTGTTGTCCGGTTACTTCTCCCTGTGAGGAAGCCTACCCCGGAAGAACCGCTTCTTTAACTCGGAAAAGTGGAAGGGAATTAAGGGATAGATATAACTCTTTCCGGCTATGGTTTTGTTAAAGACAACGGCCAATATGGAAAGCGCCGCGCCGGCCACAAATCCCCAGAAGTTTAACAATGCGGTGGTGATCAGCATGATCATACGCATGAATTTAAAGGCATAGCCCAGTTCAAAGCTTGACTGGGAGTAGTTAGCAATGGTCACAAAGGACATATAAAGCATGGTCTCACTGTTAAACCAGCCGGATTTTACGGAATATTCACCCAATACAATACCGGCGATCACACTGAGAGGCGTGGTCAGCATGCTGGGGGTGTTGACTGCGGCAAGCCTTAGTCCGTCAATGGCAAATTCCAGGATCAGGAGTTGGAAAAGCAAGGGCACCTGGGGATCCTCAGACAAGCGGATGAATTGCAGCCAGGAGGGGATCATTTCCGGATTTTGCATGAAAAGCAGCCACAAAGGCGTTAAATACAGGGTCAGAATGGAAATGACCAGGCGGGACAGCCGCAGATAGGTCCCGGTCACAGGCGGAAAATAATAGTCGTCGGCTTCTTCAATGATATCAAAGACAGAAGACGGTAAAATCATGGCAGAAGGAGAGTTATCCACCAGGACAATGATGTTGCCCTCCAGTATGGAAGCGGCGGCAGTATCCGGCCGTTCGGAATATTTGAATTTTGGGAAAGGGTTAAACCATTTATGGGGATAAATGCATTCCGCAAGGCTTTCCTGGTTCATGGTAAGGGCGTCTACCTTAAGCTTGTTGATCCGGTCCTTGATCATGTTGAGAAGCTTTTCATCATGCCGTCCCTTGAAATAGCAGATGGCGATATCCGTGTGGGAGCTTTCCCCTGCATTCATGACTTCAATGGTAAGCTTGGGATCACGGATCCTGCGGCGGATGAGAGCGGTATTAAAAACCAGGGTTTCCACAAATCCATCCCTTGATCCTCTGAGAACCTTGTCCTTTTCCGGCTCTGAAACGCTTCTGGCGGGATAACTGCGGCAGTCCACGGTCAGGCATTTGTCGTAACCGTTAATAAACAGGCAGGATATTCCGGATAAAAGCTGTTTGATCATGGTTTCTTCGTCCTTTACAAGGCCCACCTGACCATAAGGAAGATACCTTTTGGAAAATTCATGGACATCTGGCGGCATATCCCCCGCCTTAATGGATAAAAAGCTGTTCAGGATCTTCTGCCACGCATCACTTTGAGTAAATCCTTCGATGAAGTAAAGACAGGCTTCCTGTTCCCCGATATAAAAAGTCCGGTAGACGATATCAAAGTTTCCGGCTACATCCAGCTTTGTGCTTAAATGGTTCATGTTATTGGAAAGGCTGTTGGTAAATTCCATAGCGATTATCTCCTTGCAAATAAAATAGCGAAAATACGGCAATAAAGTAAGTATGTGCATTTTCTATGAAATTATGTTTTATAAAATCTGCATGTATGATAAGGGATTTCGCCCCGGTATTGTATGAAAAGATATGAGAATGATCCTTTTTTATAAAAAGATTTTTAGTAAAATGTACTAAAAACGTTGACTTTTTAGGCAATAGATGGTATTATCGTCCATGTGAGAAGCACAAAGGGGTTTTTTGTGTGCGTGATTTTGGCATGGGGATGCCAGGTAGCAGAAACTGAATAATGTGACGGTTTCAGATCGTGACGGAGGATTGCCTTCTGTGGGGGAAGGGCAGTCCTCTATTAATTTAAAAAAGATTGATACAGGAGAAGGTTTTACATATAATATCAAGAAATCCCTTTCATGGATACTTTTATGCCCTGAGAGGTTGAGCGAAAAAGAGAAATCCCGTCCAGGGATACCTTTATGCCCGGAGAGACAGGGCAAAAATAAAGAAATGAGGAGGATTTTTATGTGGGAGAAACTGAGGAGAGATAAGCGCGCCCGTAATGCGATAACGACCATGGCAGTTGCAGTCTCCGCACTTTTGCAGACCTATGTTATCCAGGCATTTATCAAACCGGCAGGCCTTCTGTCAGGAGGTTTTACGGGGATTGCAATTTTAGTTGACCGGGTGACGTCCCTGTATGGATTTAATATTTCCACTTCCCTTGGCATGATTGCTTTGAATATTCCGGTGGCATGGGCCTGCAGCAGGAATATCAGCAAACGGTTCACTTTTTTTTCCCTGATGCAGGTTTTCCTGACCAGTGGGTTTTTAAGGATATTGAATTTTTCACCTATATTTGAAGACCGGCTTTTAAATGTTATTTACGGCGGTGTCCTTTATGGCTTTGGCATTGTTCTTGCTCTTAAGGGCAACGCTTCCAGCGGAGGAACGGATTTTATCGCCCTGTATGTTTCCAATAAGACGGGCAATTCCATCTGGTCCCAGGTTTTTATAGGAAATGTGCTGCTGCTTTGTATTTTCGGAGGGATTTTCGGATGGGATTATGCAGGGTATTCCATTTTGTTCCAGTTTGTAGGGACGAAAGTTATCTCTACTTTTCACCACAGATACGAAAGAGTTACTCTCCAGATCACTACGGTGGAGGGGCCAAAGCTTGCTAATAAATATGTTGAGGCCTTTCATCATGGAATATCCTGCGTGGATGCGGTAGGAGGCTACAGCAAGAAGAAGATGTATCTTCTTCATACCGTGGTGTCTTCCTATGAGGTAGCCGACATTGTAGCGCTGTTCCATGAGGTGGATGAGCATGTGATCGTAAACATGTTTAAAACCCAGCAGTTTTACGGAACTTTTTACAGAGCGCCCATGGAATGATTCCGGCGGCCTTTAAAAAGGAAGGGAGACTTTTACTGCTTAAAGATCATGCAGTAAAAGTCTCCCATGACAGGTTTCATAGAGGTTATTTTTTAAAAAGAGCGGGAAGCCGTTTCCTTTTCAGTTTGCTGAACCAGTTAAAGTATATGATGAACAGTAACGAGGTGGCGGCCCAGGTCAATGGGTAGCTGAAAATCACGGTCTCAATGGTGGGACGCAGGGGAACTGCTATGCAGATCCAGATAATACGGAGCGCACAGACTCCAAGGCTGGTGAGTATCATGGGAATCCAGCAGTCACCGGCTCCCCGGAGGGAACCGGAGTAAATCTCTATGCAGACGTAGGTGAAAAGTGTTGGAGCAAGGTAACGGAGTATTTCCGTTCCTTTTTCAATTACAGCCTCGTCGGTGGTAAACAGCAGATATATGTAATTTCCAAAGGTATAAAGAAGAACGCTGAGTACGGCAGCAGAAGCAAAGCTCATGGCCATGCAGACCCGGATCCCTTTATAGACCCGGTCTTTTTTCCCTGCTCCATAGTTCTGTCCCACAAAGGTAGTGATGGAAATTCCAAAAGCGCTGATGATCATCCAGAATACGCTGTCTATCTTACCATAGGCTGTCCATGCTGCAATGGTATTGGTTCCCAGAGTATTGACGCTGGACTGGATGATGATATTGGAAGAGGAGTACATAACGGATTGAAGTCCTGCGGGAAATCCGATCCTTATAATGCGGCTCAGCATGTCCCGGTCGATCCTGATGGCCTTTGGCACCAGATGGTAGGCTTCCTTTGTCCTTATTAAAACCAGGATCACAAGAACGGCGCTGACTAACTGGGAGATTATGGTGGCAAGGGCCGCTCCCATGACGCCCATATGCCAGTAGACCACGAATAGGATATCCAGGATGATATTGGTGAAGCAGCTTGCAATCAAAAAGTAAAGAGGGCGCCTGGAATCCCCGGTAGCCCGCAGGATTCCTGCGCCCATATTATAAACAAGATTTGGGATCACTCCTGCAAAGTAGATCCGTATGTACAGAACTGCATAGTATAAGATCTCATCAGGTGTTCCCATTGCTATTAAAGCATAAGGCGCTGCCAGGATGCCCACAACCATCACGATTGCGCCGCATAGGATGGAAAATGCGATTGCAGTGTGGACCGCCTGTCTCACCCGTTCCTCCTGCCTGGCTCCGTAAAACTGGGAAATAATGACACCGGCACCGGAAGAAAGCCCTATGAAGAACCCGATCAAAAGATTGATGAGGGGTCCTGTAGGGCCTCCAACGGCTGCCAGCGCTTCCTTTCCTACAAACCGTCCCACAATAACTGCATCGGCGGTATTATAAAGCTGCTGAAAAAAAGTTCCAAATAAAATGGGAAAGAAAAACAGAAGAAGCTGTTTCCATATCACTCCCTCTGTAATCTGATTATGCTTAAGTACATCTGCCGTGTCTGCTTTCTGGTTCATATCCGTTTCATCTTTCCTGCCCATGCTTTCCGGACATAGAGGGATACCCGCAGGGTATATCCTCATTCAAGTAATTATGTAGTCTTTTTTTCCATTATACTGTCAAAAATGGAAAAATACAATCCCCGGTCTTATTCGGTTATCTGCGCCTTTGTAATGGCCTGATCCACGGCTTTTAGAAGCACGCCCGAGGTATAGCGGGTTTCGGTTGAATAGGAGATGTTCTTTGTGGATTGGTTTTTAATAATCTGCTGTGACAGGTTATCCATGGCCGGCTGCATCAGGGGATACATGGTGGTTACGGCCTCGCTTAAAGGAACCAGGGTAACGGAAGTGATTTTTTTGGAGTCAACCGTAACCTCGACATTGATATCCTGGCTGTTCAGCGTAATGACAGAGGAATACACTCCCGGAACATAGTGCACAGGATCGCCGGAAGTCGGGACAGTATCCTTCTTCGGACGGAACATGACTAAAAACAAAGTGATGAGTAGGATTCCAAGGCCGACGAAGATTGCGGTATAGATAATTTCTTTCATTCGTAACACAACAATTTTTGTTTTTGAGCTCATAAAAAAAAGCCCTCCGTACAGTTTTGTTATAATGTATGAAAGGGGCCAGGTGTTTCATACCTAAGATTTCATTGTTGGAGAAGGAAATCTGTGTTAAGATGATAAACGAACACGAGTTTTGTTTTCCGCATAGAAAGGAGGCGAAAAGCTATGTCCCTTCAACTGATACTGGGAGGATCCGGCTCCGGCAAGACCTATCGTCTTTATACGGAATTGATCCGCCAGTCCATAGAGCAGCCGGATACCCGGTATATCGCCATTGTACCGGAACAGTTTACCATGCAGACCCAGAAGGAGATCGTTTCCCTTCATCCAAACCATGGAGTCATGAATATTGATATCGTAAGCTTCAAACGTCTTGCCTACCGGGTATTTGAGGAGCTTGCTATTTCAAATCCCCAGGTTCTTGACGATATGGGAAAATCCATGGTGCTGCGGAAGGTTGCTGCCAATAAGAAAAAGGACCTGGTCCTTTATAAAGAACACTTGTCAAAGTCAGGTTTCATCTCCCAGCTAAAGTCCATGCTGTCAGAGCTTTACCAGTACGGCATATCACCGGAAATGCTGAGTGAAGAGATACCGGATACCATAAGTCCCATGCTCCGTCAGAAGCTTTCCGATATCTCTGTCATTTATCAGGGCTTTAAGGACTACATCAAAGATAAATATATCACCACGGAGGAGATTTTAGACGTACTGTGCAGAGTTCTGCCCCGGTCTGAGCTGATTAAGAACAGCGTGATCACCCTTGACGGCTATACCGGCTTTACTCCGGTTCAATACCGGATCCTGGAGCTGTTTCTCCGTTACAGCAAACGGGTCATAGTTACTGTGACCATAGATCCTGCTGAAAACATGAGCAGAAGATCCGGAGTTCAGGAGCTGTTTTATATGAGCCGTCAGATGATCTGGAAATTAAATGAACTGGCAAAAGAGACAGAGGCAGGAAAAGAGAAGGATATCCTTCTTAAGAACCACCCTGCTGTCCGTTACTTAGGAGAGTCGGAAGGGGAGGACCGGGAAGGGCAGGGCTGCGGGGAAAATGCCCTGGATTTTCTGGAACAAAACCTGTACCGTTATAAAGGGAAATCCTGTCATGAGGTTTCCGGTTCCATACGTCTGATTAAGGCTTTAAATCCAATGGAGGAGATTGCCTTTGTGATCCGTTCCATGGAAGAGGAGATTCGGAGCCATGGGCTTCGTTATCGGGATATGGCGGTCATTACCGGGGATATCGGGGGCTATTCCAATGAAATCATTCATCAGTTTCAGCTGAATGGAATCCCTTATTTCCTGGACAATAAAAAAAGCATTTTAAAAAATCCTATGGTAGAACTGATCCGCGCTGCCATGGAGATCATTCAAAAGGATTTTTCCTATGAATCTGTTTTCAGGTATTTGAGAACCGGTCTTATTACGTCCAAAGAGGAAGAAGAAAAAACAGACCGTCTGGAAAATTATGTCCTTGCCATGGGAATCCGGGGATTTAAAAAGTGGGATACCCTGTGGGAAGGCTGGTACCGGGGCGGCAAGGAGCTTAATCTGGAAGAATTAAACGAATTCCGGGAAGAGATCATGGCTCCTTTAAGGCGCTTAAGAGAGGCATTTAAAAATGCAGATTCCACGGTGGCCTCCATGACGGGGGCAGTGACAGCCCTTCTTATGGAGACCGGGATCGAAGAAAAGATGCTGACCTTTGAAGAAAAATTCCGGGCAATGGGAGAATTCACCCTTGTCATGGAATACAGCCAGGTTTATGGGCTGGTCATGGATTTATTTGACCGGCTGGCAGGGCTTTTAGGAGAAGAACACGTAAGCCGCAAGGAGTATGGAGAGATTCTTGAGGCCGGATTTTCCGAGATTCAGGTAGGACTGATTCCGGCCACTCTGGACCGGGTGGTGGTGGGGGATATCACCAGAACCAGGCTGGATCACATTAAGGTATTGTTTTTTGTCGGGGTCAACGACGGGATCGTGCCGGTGAAAAAGGAAAAAAGCAGCCTGTTTACGGACCGGGAAAGAGAATTTCTGGGAAATCATGATATGGAACTGGCTCCAACTGCCAGGGAAGAGGGATTACGGCAGAGGTTTTATCTTTACCTGGCATTGACAAAACCGGAGAAACGGCTGGTTTTATCCTATGCAGCCATGGATGGCAGCGGGAAAAGCCTGCGTCCTTCCACTTTGGTGGGAGAACTGAAAAGGCTGTTTCCCGGCCTTTTGGAGATCTCCCCTTCCAGGCTGGGGGTTCCTCTGTCCATGAGGGAGGCAAAGGACCGGCTGGCAGACGGACTCCGTGAGTTTGGAAAGACCGGGGAAGACAGGAAGCTTTTGGAGCTTTTAAAGGCATTTCTTTTATCTGAGAACCACAGGGAGGAAGGAAAGAGGCTGGCAGAAGCCGCTTTCTATGCCTATGAGCAGAGGGGAATCGGAAAAGTAGCAGCAAAAGCTCTTTACGGTTCTGTTATAAGCGGAAGTGTTACGAGAATGGAACAGTACGCCTCCTGCGCCTATGCCCATTTCTTAAATTACGGGCTGGAGCTGATGGAACGGCAGGAATATGAGCTGGCTGCCATGGATATCGGGAACCTGTTTCATGATTCTATTGACTTATGGTTTCAGCGGATGAAAGAGGAAGGAAGAGATTTTAGGAACATTACAGAGGAGGAGAGGAAAAGCCTGGTCCATGAATGCGTGGCTAAGGTGACAGAAGAATACGGCAATACTATTTTAAAAAGCTCTGCCAGAAATGCTTATCTGGCAGGCAAGGTGGAACGGATTACGGACCGGACGGTATGGGCCCTTTCCGAGCAGCTGAAAAAGGGAGATTTTGTTCCGGTGGGATTTGAGGTTTCCTTTTCCGCTGCCGACCAGTTGAAGGCCATGAGAATTCCTCTGTCAAAGGAGGAAGCCATTCATTTAAGAGGCAGGATCGACCGCATGGATCTATGCGAGGATGAAGACGCAGTTTATGTGAAGATCATCGATTATAAGTCAGGAAGCACGGCATTTGACTTGACGGCCCTGTATTACGGACTTCAGCTTCAGCTGGTGGTCTATATGGATGCGGCTCTCGAGATGGAGGAGAGGAAAAAGCAGGACAAGCCTGTGGTTCCTGCCGGCATCTTCTATTATAACATCAATGATCCGGTCATTGACAGGGAAGGCGAAATGACTGATGAGGAAATCAGCGGAAAGATGTTGAAACAGCTCCGCATGAATGGCCTGGTCAACAGCGATTTAAGCGCCATCGCCCACTTAGATCATGAGATTGAAACAGAATCTGATGTAATTCCTGTTGCAATGAAAAATGGAATCATACAGGAAGCAAGGTCATCGGTTGCAGGCGGCAAACGTTTTTCCTCATTAAGACAATTTGTGCGGGAAAAGCTGACTTCAGAAGGAAGAGAGATCCTTGACGGCGTCATCGATGTAAATCCCTATAAACAGGGAAACAGGAGCGCCTGCGATTACTGCCCTTACCATGCGGTCTGCGGATTCGATTTAAAGACAACCGGATATGGTTTCCGGAAATTTAAAGCCTTAAAATCCCAGGAAATATGGCCGGTCATTGAAGGAGAAGAGGAGGAAGGTGAATCAAATGGCGATTAGCTGGACAGAGGAACAAAAGGCTATCATTGAAAGCAGAAACAGGAATCTCCTGGTATCGGCAGCAGCAGGAAGTGGGAAAACGGCTGTGCTGGTTGAAAGGATCATCCGCATGATCACGGAAGGAGAAACTCCCTTAAGGATCGATCAGCTTCTGGTCATGACCTTTACCAAGGCGGCTGCCGATGAAATGCGGGAACGGGTGTTAAAGGCCGTAGATGAAAAGCTTATGGAGAATCCTGACAGCTCTCATTTACAGATGCAGGCAGCCATGATTCCCTATGCCCAGATCACCACCATTGACAGCTTTTGCCTTGGACTTATTAAAGATCATTATAATAAGCTGGATATTGATCCTGCCTTCCGGGTAGGGGATGAGGGAGAGCTGATCCTTTTACGGGCTGATGTGATGAAGGAGATGCTGGAAGAGTATTACGAAAAGGCCGATCCCTTATTTGAGAAGTTTGTGGAAACCTATGCCACGGGAAAGTCTGACAGAGGAATTGAGGATTATATCATGCAGGTATATACCTTTTCCCAGAGCAATCCCTGGCCAATGGAATGGCTCGACCGATGCAGGAAAGAACTTGAGACTTCTGACATGGATGAGATCATGGATACCGGCTGGATGAAATTTTTAATGAAGGATGCAGGGCTTCAGCTTTCGGAATTAAAATTCCAGGTGGAGAAGGCCATGGAGGTCTGCGAGGAGGAAAACGGGCCGGAGGCCTATCTTCCCATGCTGGCAAATGACTTACAGATGCTGGACCGTTTAAGTCTTGCCAAGGATTATGAGACGTTTAATGAGCAGTTAAAAAAGGTCGCCTTTGACCGCCTGGCTTCTATCCGCAGCAAGGATATTGATGCAGAAAAGAAGGCTTTTGTGACAGGGATCCGGGACAGGGTGAAAAAGGCGGTTGGAAAGCTCCTGGATTTATACTGCTTTGAATCGCCGGAGGAGGTTCTTTCCGATATCAGGGGAACCAGGGACGCAGTGACGACTCTTCTTCATCTGGCAGGAGAATATGCCTGTAAGTATCAGGAAAAGAAAAAGGAAAAGAACCTGGTAGATTTTAATGATTTGGAGCATTATGCTTTGGAAATACTGCTTACAAAGGAAGATGGAAAGATCATGCCGACCGAGGTAGCTGACGAGCTTAGCAGGCAGTTTGAGGAAATCCTGGTAGACGAATACCAGGACAGCAATGATGTCCAGGAGGCCCTGATCGGCAGCATTTCCAGAGAACGGTTCGGAACCCCTAACGTGTTTATGGTAGGCGATGTGAAGCAGAGCATCTACCAGTTCCGTCTTGCCAGGCCCCAACTGTTTTTAGAGAAATATGACTCCTATTCCAAAGAGGAAGGAAAGTATCAGAAGATCGAGCTGCACCAGAATTTCCGAAGCAGGGATGAAGTCCTTTCCAGCATTAATGAGGTATTTTACCAGATCATGACAAAAAATCTGGGAAATATACAGTATACAAAGGATGCGGCACTCCATCCGGGAGCAGAATTTCCTAAAGAAGAGGGGCGTGTTGGAGAGAAAACAGAGCTTCTTATGATCCATGGATCAGGGAACTTATTAAAGCAGCTTGATGAGGATGCCGTTGATTATACCAGCCGGGAGATGGAGGCAAAGATCATTGCAGGAAAGATCAAGGAGCTTACGGACCCGGTAAACGGCCTTCTGATCTGGGATAAAAGGCTGGGGGGGAAGGGAGGCTACCACATCGCCGGATATGGGGATGTGGTCATCCTGCTAAGAAGCTTAAGCGGCTGGGCGGAAGACTTTGTAAACGTCCTGATGAACGAAGGGATCCCTGCCTATGCGGAACGGAAAACCGGATATTTTACTGCACCTGAGGTGGAAACCATCCTTTCTATGCTGAATATTATTGACAACCCCATGCAGGATATCCCTCTGGCGGCAGTATTAAAGTCACCCATAGGCAGGGTGATGGATGAGGAAATGGCTCATTTGATGGCTGTTTGGAAAAAGACGGCTAAAAAAGGCCAGGACAGGGGATTATATGGAGCATGGCAGCATTACAGAAAGGAATATGGGGAGATGGAGGATCCGGATTATCCGGACCTGTTTAAGAAGCTGGAGACTTTTTTTGAGCTGCTTTCCATTTACAGGAAGAAATCATCTTATCTTTCCATTCATGAACTGCTTTATGACCTGTATGAAGGAACCGGTTATTATGATTACATTTCCGCCATGCCGGCAGGAGAGGTCCGGAGGGCCAATCTTTCCATGCTGGTGGAAAAGGCGTCTGCCTATGAGAAGACCAGCTATACCGGATTGTTCCATTTTATCCGTTACATTGAAAACTTAAAAAAATACGATACGGATTTTGGGGAGGCTTCCCTGGCCGGGGAGGAGAATACGGTCAGGGTCATGAGCATCCACAAGAGCAAGGGACTGGAATTTCCGGTGGTGTTTCTGGCGGGCATGGGAAAGAAGTTTAATAAGCAGGACACTTATGGAAAGATTCTCATAGACCCGGACTTAGGGATCGGGACCGACCATCTGGATCTTGAACGCCGAATCAAGGCGCCTACCTTAAAAAAGCATGTCCTTCGCAGAAAAATGGATCTTGGGGCCATGGGAGAGGAGCTTCGGGTGCTTTATGTTGCCATGACAAGGGCAAAGGAAAAGCTGGTGATGACCGGACTTGACCGGTATCTGGACAAAAAACTGGAGCGCTTTGCCGAGATTTTAAGAGTGGAGGGCCAGATCCCCTTTACCATTCTCGGTTCCGCGGATTCTTATTTGGACTGGATGCTCATGAGCCTTTCAGGAAAATATTCCATTTCCCAAATCCAGGGGGAGGAAGGAGCGGACACCGGGAATTTGATTCTAAAGGAATTGTCGGTATCTGATTTAGTAGGAGGAGAGATGGAACGGCAGGCTGAAAAGAAGCTGACAAAGGACGCGCTCCTGTCCCTTGATACGGTCAGAGTTTATGACCAGGAATTTGCAGCGGATCTAAGGGCTGCCTTTGAGTACTGTTATCCCCATGAGGCTGATACCAGGCTCCATACCAAGCTGACCGTATCCGAGTTAAAAAAGCAGGGACAGTTTGCAGATGAGGAAGAAAGTGAGTTTCTTCCCACGATTCCCTTATTCCTAAGAGAAGATGATAAGGTGGAACGCCCTGGAGGAGCATTCCGGGGAACTGCTTATCACAGGGCTATGGAGCTTTTGGACTTTGGAAAGGTAAGAACCAGGGAAGATTTAAGAGATGCCCTGGAAGGATTCCGCAGGGATCAGCGGATGGATGAAGAAAGCCTTTCCCTTTTGTCGGAGAAAACCCTTATGGCTTTTTTGAACTCTTCCCTAGGAAAGCGTCTGGCGGCGGCAGAAGTCTCAGGGCGTTTGAAAAAGGAACAGCAGTTTGTAGTAGGATTTCCTGCACGGGATATAGATGCAGGGGATTCTGATGAACTGATCCTCATCCAGGGTATCATGGATGCCTATATGGAAGAGGAAGGAGGCCTGGTTTTGGTGGACTATAAAACGGATCATATAAAGCCTGGAGAAGAAAAGGTGCTGGTAGACCGGTATCAGATGCAGATGGATTATTATGAACGTGCCCTGGAACAGATGACAGGGAAAAAGGTCAGGGAAAAAATCATTTATTCCATGACACTGGAAAAGGAAATAACCCTGAGCTGAACGCTTTGGAGGGTTGCTAAAAAACGACAATATGTTAAAATAATAGAAGATATCTATGAATACAAGGAGAAGAACAGGCATGATACCAGATCAAGAAGTAAGACTTACCCAAATGACGAAAACTGCTGGCTGCGCCGCTAAAATCGGCCCTGGAACCCTTGCCGGGATATTAGAGAACCTGCCTAAATTTCAGGATCCCAATCTGTTGGTGGGGATTGAAACCTCTGATGACGGAGCCATCTATAAGGTAAATGAGGAAACCGCATTGATCCAGACCCTTGATTTTTTCACTCCGGTGGTGGATGATCCTTATACCTTTGGCCAGATAGCGGCCGCCAATGCACTGAGTGATATTTACGCCATGGGAGGGGAACCCAAAGTGGCTCTTAATATTGTGGCATGGCCAAACTGCGTCAATCCGGCTTTTTTGGGGAAGATTTTAGAGGGAGGGGCCTCCAAGGTTCTTGAGGCAGGTGCTGTACTTGCCGGAGGTCATTCCATTCAGGATGACGAGCCTAAATATGGCTTAAGTGTTACCGGCTTTGTTCATCCGGACAAGGTTTTTAAAAACTGCGAAGCCAGACCGGGAGATGTTCTCATTCTGACAAAGCCTTTGGGCACCGGAATTATCAACACCGCTGTCAAGGCGGATATGGCATCAGAAGAAGCGAAACAGGAAGTGATCCGTGTCATGACCTCTTTAAACAAGAAGGCAAAGCAGGTGATCGAGCATTATGAAATTCATAGCTGCACCGATATCACAGGCTTTGGCCTGGCAGGTCATGCGGTTGAGATGGCAGAGGGCAGCGGTGTTACAATAGAAATTTTCGTTAAGGATTTACCGATCCAAAAGGAAGCGAAGAGCCTTGCCCAGATGGGACTTATTCCGGAAGGTGCTTACCGGAACCGTTCCTATACGGAGAGCAAGCTGGATTTTGGGGAGACAGAGGAATACATCCGTGATATTTTCTGTGATCCCCAGACTTCAGGAGGACTTTTAATCAGTGTTTCGCCTGAGGATGCAAAAAACATTATGAAGGATTTAAAAGAAGCGGAAATGGAGACAGCCTACGGCATCATCGGACAGGTGGTGGAACAGGAAGAAAAATCAGTAAAGTTGAGGTAAGGACATGATCTATCTGGATAATGCGGCAACCTCCTGCCAGAAGCCGGAGGAAGTGATAAAGGCAGTGACTGAGGCCATGGTCACTCTTGGGAATTCCGGCCGGGGAGCCCATGGGGCATCCTTAGATGCGTCCCGTCTGATTTTCCATACCCGCAGGCTTATTGCAGAGCTTTTTCATGCAGGAGATCCTTCCCGGGTGGCCTTTACAGCCAATTCCACGGCCAGCTTAAATATGGCCATCCAGGGTCTGTTTAAACCAGGTGATCATGTAATTACCACCATGATGGAACATAATTCCGTACTGCGTCCCCTGTACTTAATGGAAGAACAGGGAGTGGAGCTTACCATTCTTCCCGCAGATCAAAAGGGGAAGATCCGGTATGAGGACATTGAGGACAAAGTGGGACAAAATACAAAGGCAGTGGTATGTACTCATGCTTCTAACTTAACAGGAAATATGAATGACTTAGAAACCATTGGGAGAATCTGTAAAAAGAATGGGCTTTTCCTGGTGGTGGATGCATCCCAGACCGCAGGAGTGTTTGACATCGATATGGAGAGAATGGGAATCCATGTTTTGTGCTTTACCGGTCACAAGGGGCTTTTGGGCCCTCAGGGAACAGGAGGAATCTGTGTCCGTCAGGGAGTTTCCATCCGCCCTCTTATGGTGGGCGGAAGCGGAGTTAAAAGCTACTTAAAAACCCAGCCGGAGGAGATGCCGGAGGTTTTGGAAGCCGGAACCTTAAACGGACACGGGATTGCAGGTCTTCATGCAGCTCTTTTGTATCTTGAGAAGACCGGAATCGGAACCATCCGGGAAAGAGAACTGCTTCTCATGAGGAGGTTCTATGAAGGGGTAAAGGATATTCCGGGAGTCCGCGTATATGGGGATTTTTCAGAAAAGGCCCTTCTTTGCCGCGCCCCGGTGGTGGCTCTTAACATTGGAGATTACGATTCCGGGGAAGTATCTGACGAACTGGCAAACTCTTACGGAATCTATACCAGGGCGGGAGCGCACTGCGCTCCTCTCATGCACCAGGCTCTTGGAACGGTGGAGCAGGGAGCCGTGCGTTTTTCCATGTCCCATTATAATAAAGAAGAAGAAATTGATGAAGCCATTCATGCAGTAAGGGAGCTGAGCTTATGAATTTGAAACAATTGGAAGCGTTTGTGTGCGTAGCGGAAGAAAAAAGCTTTTCAGCGGCTGCCAAGAAGCTTTATCTGACCCAGCCTACGGTAAGCGCCCATATCAGCTCTTTAGAAAAGGAATTGGGGGTCCGGCTGTTTGTCCGTACCACAAAGGATGTGGAGCTGTCCCAGGAGGGAGAGATGCTTTATGGCAATGCAAGGCGAATGCTGCAGCTGGAAAAAAATATCCTCCGGGATTTCACTCAGAAGGATTTAAAAACAGCCAATAAAATCATAGTGGGCGCTTCCACGGTCCCCGGACAGTACATTCTGCCTCAGATTCTTTCCCTGTTTTCCAGAACCTACCCTGGAAACCAGCTGGAATTAAAGGAGGCAGACAGCATGGAAGTGGTCCGGATGGTTCAGGATGGACAGGTGGAAATAGGTTTTACAGGAACTCTGTGTTCTGATTCTACCTGTGTGTTTGAACCTTTTTATTCTGACCGTCTGGTGATTATTACCCCCAATAATGACAAATACCGCCAATATGACAAAACCGGGTTTCCCATAGAACAGCTTTATGAAGAGAGGTGGATCCTCCGGGAGGAAGGCTCCGGCACAAGAAAGGAAGCGGAACGTCATTTACAGGAAATGGGTGTGGATTTAAGCCGTCTGGAAATCGTGGCAACCATCAGCAATCAGGAAACCATTAAAAAGTCAGTGGAAGCGGCTATGGGCATTTCCATCATATCCGCTGCAGCTGTGGTTGATTATGTAGAGCAGGGATCTCTGCTTCGTTTTTCACCGGGGGACCAGGAAGTTTGCCGAAAATTATATATGGTATGGAGCAAAAATCACAAGCCTGGCAAGGCAGCCAGATTATTTATCCGTTTTATCCGGGAGATATATGCGTATTTATAGAGTCTTCCTATAAGACTTAAAGGGCGGATGATACAGGAATTATTATGGAAATGCAGGTTAGAGATCATGAGAAAAAAAGAACAAAAAATTGTTATTACCTTCCGCACAACTGCAGAGGCCATTGCATTGGAATCCCAATGCCAGAAAGAGGGAATACCGGGACGGCTCATTCCGGTTCCCAGACAAATATCTTCCGGCTGCGGACTTTCCTGGGCTATGCCCGTTGACTGGGAGGGAGACATTGGACAGTGGATGGAAAGCAGGGGACTTTGCTGGGAAAAGTATGGGGAATATCTGATCTGATCTTATCAAGGAAATATGTGAAAGTTTTAACAAATTTAAAGAGAAAGAGTCTGAAGGGAACGGCTGCGGCTGTTTTTTCCGACTCTTTTTTTAAAGATAGATAAATAGAAAATTCATTTATAGAAAAAATCTATTAATAATTCACCGACAATTGTTGATTAAATGGTAAGAAAACTATAAAATTATAGCAAATGCACAAAAATGAAATGGGTATTGACAAATAGTTGTACAATATGATATAGTCAACCTGTCACAAATTACAGGTTTTTTTAGTATCAGTATTCATAAGGGACTTATATATGCTCATAATTGGTTGAGCGTTTCTACCAACTACCGTAATAGTTGCCTATAAGTTTCCACGCCATAATAAGCCCATATTTTTCATTGTGTTTTTATGATGTGCGTGTGAACGGATGGAATGAACGGTGGTTTTTTTATTGCGCAGAATTTTCGGAATGAATGAAACGCCGCAATTATGGCTGCCGTATTTTAAATTTTTCTGATACGGAATAGGAGGTTCTATGACTGGTAAAAATAATTTTGTTTTAAAGGGGAATATTTGTTACAGTGAGGATGTCCGCACGTTAAAGACAGTGGAGCAGGGATATTTAGTTTGCCGGGACGGGAAGTCGGCAGGAATTTATAAAGAACTTCCGGCGCAGTTTCAGGATTATCTTCTGAAGGACTGGGGAGATATGCTCATTGTCCCCGGCCTTGTGGATCTTCACATTCATGCGCCCCAGTTTGCTTTTCGCGGCCTGGGGATGGATCTGGAGCTTTTAGACTGGCTGAACACCAATACATTTCCGGAGGAGGCCAAGTATGCTGATCTGGAATATGCAAATAAAGCTTATGGTATTTTTGCAGAATCCATGAAAAAAAGCGCTACTACAAGGGCCTGTATTTTTGGCACCATCCACAGGCAGGCAACAGAACTTTTAATGGACTTAATGGAGGAAACCGGTTTAAAGACCATGATCGGCAAGGTCAATATGGACCGAAATTCACCGGATTACTTAAGGGAAGAAGGCGCAGAAGAGTCAGAGCAGGAGACCCTCCGCTGGCTTAAGGAAACAGGATCCAGATACGAGAACGTAAAGCCCATCTTAACACCCCGGTTCATTCCGTCCTGCACGGATGATCTGATGGAACGGCTGGGAAGGCTGCAAAAGGAGTACGGACTCCCGGTCCAGTCTCATTTGTCGGAAAATCAGGGCGAGGTGGCATGGGTAAAGGAGCTTTGCCCGGTCTCCAGATTTTATGGGGATGCTTATGACAGGTTCGGCCTGTTTGGAGAAAACGGGAAGACAGTAATGGCTCATTGTGTTTCTTCGTCAGAAGAGGAAATTAAATTAATAAAAGAGCGTGAGGTTTATATCGCTCATTGTCCGCAGTCAAACACCAACCTATCCTCAGGAATCGCTCCGGTCAGGACCTATCTGGACAGGGAGATCAATGTGGGGCTTGGCAGTGATGTGGCAGGAGGAAGCGGGGAATCCATTTTCCGCGCCATGGCAGATGCGATTCAGGTATCAAAGCTGAGATGGAGGCTAAAAGATGAAAACTTAAAACCTCTTACTGTGGAAGAAGCTTTTTACCTGGGAACCTTAGGGGGAGGCTCCTTCTTTGGAAAGGTTGGAACCTTCCTGGAAGGATATGAATTTGATGCGCTGATTCTTGATGACAGCGGTTTGCCTTATCCTCAGTCTCTTACCTTGAAAGAGAGGCTGGAACGGTTCATCTACCTATCTGATGACAGACACTTGAAGGGGAAATATGCGGGAGGAAACAGGATTTTTTAGTTTTATTTCTTAAAGAAAGAACTGCATGGGGCAGCTCTTATACAGCAAGGAAAATATTTTAACTATCAAGGAGGTAGAGGTATGGAAACACAAAAAAATGCAGGGTTCCTGGAGCGAGTATTTCACTTATCTGAGAACCATACGGATGCAAGGACCGAGATTGTAGCCGGTATCACCACATTTATGACTATGGCTTATATCCTGGCGGTAAACCCCAGCATCTTAAGTGCGGCGGGAATGGACAGCGGGGCAGTATTCACGGCAACGGCTCTTGCATCACTATTTGCCACCCTTTTAATGGCAGGACTTGCAAATTATCCTTTTGTACTGGCACCGGGAATGGGACTTAATGCGTATTTCGCATATACCGTAGTCCTTAACATGGGGTATTCCTGGGAGATCGCTTTGACCGCCGTATTTGTTGAAGGTATTATTTTCATCATTCTTTCATTGACGAATGTGCGGGAAGCGATTTTTAATGCAATTCCCATGAATTTAAAGCATGCCGTATCCGTTGGCATTGGTTTGTTTATCGCATTCATCGGACTGCAGAATGCAAAGATCGTTGTGGATGGAGCAACTCTTGTCACCATGTTTTCTTTTAAGGGGGCCCTGGCAGATGGTTCCTTCCAGACAGTCGGCATTACCGTATTGCTGGCAATTATCGGCATTCTGATTACAGCCGTGCTGGTAGTAAAAAATGTGAAGGGCAATATTTTGTGGGGAATTATTATTACATGGGTACTGGGTATGGTCTGTCAGGCCATCGGCTGGTACAGACCGGATCCGGAGCTGGGAATGTTCAGCGTATTTCCTAATTTTTCAGCTGGTTTTGGTATTCCGGATATGTCCCCTACCTTTTTTAAATTGGATTTTTCAAAGATCCTTTCCCTGGATTTCCTGGTAGTTATGTTTGCATTCCTGTTTGTAGACGTATTTGATACTCTGGGAACCTTAATCGGTGTGGCTTCCAAGGCGGATATGCTTGATAAAGAGGGAAAACTTCCCCGGATCAAGGGCGCATTGCTGGCAGATGCTGTCGGTACTACCGCAGGCGCAATATTTGGGACATCCACCACCACCACCTTTGTAGAAAGTGCTGCCGGTGTTGCAGAAGGCGGCAGAACCGGATTAACAGCAGTGGTTGCAGCCATCCTGTTTGGCTTATCCCTGTTCTTATCCCCGATTTTCTTAGCCATTCCGTCCTTTGCTACGGCTCCGGCTCTGGTAGTGGTAGGCTTCTTAATGATGACTTCCGTCACCAAGGTTGATTTTGCAGATTTCACAGAGGCAATTCCAAGCTATATCGCAATTATTGCCATGCCTTTTATGTACAGTATTTCCGAGGGAATCTCCATGGGAGTTATCTCTTATGTTGTTATTAATGTGGTAACAGGCAGAGCAAAAGAAAAGAAAATCAGTACCCTTATGTATATTTTAGCAGTATTGTTTGTGCTAAAATATGTATTAATATAACTTATCAGAAATCGTTTTAGATTTCTGATAAAAGGGGCGTTTTTTGCCCTGTCCATCCGATTATGGTCACGTCCTTGTGACTATAATATAACCTATCAGAAATCGTTTTAGATTTCTGATAAAAGGGGCGTTTTTTGCCCCGTCCATCCGATTATGGTCACGTCCTTGTGACTATAATATAACTTATCAGAAATCTCTTTTCAGATTTCTGATAAAAGGGGCGTTTTTGCCCCGTCCATCCGATTATGGTCACGTTCTTGTGACCATAATATAGCTTATCTGAAATTGCAAAGCAAGTGAAGATAAAAGAGCTGTTCTTCAGCCCAAAAAGCAACCCAATAAAGCAGCCTGATTCATATCAGAACAACCGGTCAACAGATACATGGACTGGCGGCGACATCACTTTGATAAGCGTTTTACGCTTTGAAAAAGTCTCGTCTCCGTCGGTCCTTTTCATAAGGGAAGAGACCGCAGGCTGTTTACACATCAGAATGAGAAATAGGAGGCGTAAATATGATAATCGGAAAAAGTGTTGCCCGTGTGGATGCATTTGATAAGGTCACGGGAAGATCCAAATACACCGATGATCTTTGTGAGAGAAATGCTCTGGTAGCTAAGATCTGCCATTCTTCCATAGCCAATGGAGTCGTAAAATCTATTGATACCTCAGAGGCCGAAAAAATACCGGGAGTGGTTAAGGTAGTCACCTGCTTTGACGTGCCTAAAAACTATTTTCCAACGGCCGGCCATCCCTGGTCAACGGATATCGCACATCAGGATGTGGCTGACCGGCTTCTTTTAACGGACCGGGTGCGTTTTTGCGGCGATGAGGTGGCGGCGGTAGTCGCGGAAAATGAAATCGCTGCAAAGCAGGCGATCAGGGCCTTAAAGGTGGAATACGAGGAATATCCCTTTGTTCTGGACGTTCAGGAGGCCATGAAGGAGGAAGCACCCCAGCTTCACGAGAAATTTATCAATAATATTCTGGGCCATTCCAGCGTCAGAAAGGGAAATCTGGAAGAGGCTATAAAAGAGCCGGGACTTGTAAAAATCGACCAGTGGTATGATACTCCCATTGTTCAGCACTGCCATATTGAAAACCATATTTGTTTTGCCAGCATGGAAAACGGAAAAATAACCGTGGTATCTTCTACCCAGATCCCTCATATCGTCAGGAGGGTGGTGGGGCAGGCCCTTGGAATCCCCTGGGGAAATGTCCGCATCATTAAGCCATATATAGGAGGCGGCTTTGGAAATAAGCAGGATGCTCTGTATGAGCCTCTTTGCGCCTATCTTTCAACGGCGGTGGGAGGACGGCTGGTCAAGCTTGATGTGACCCGTGAAGAAACCTTTGTAAGCAACCGTACAAGACACTCTATCCGCAGCCATATCATCAGCTGGGTGCGCAAAGACGGCACCTTTGCAGCCCGTAAACTGGAGTGCTTTTCCAACCAGGGAGCTTATGCTTCTCACGGACATGGAATCGCGGCAAAGGGCATGAATGCTTTTCCACAGTTATACCCCTGCGAAAATATAGAATGCGATGCCTATACGGTATTCACCAATATGCCTGTGGCAGGTGCCATGCGCGGCTATGGAATCCCTCAGGCCATGTTCCCGGTGGAAAGCCAGTCCGATGACATTGCCCTTGCAATCGGCATGGATCCGGTGGAATTCCGCCGTAAAAACCTGATGCCCGTTGGCTATGTGGATGGTTTCTCTAAAAATGAAAATTATTTTGATACCTTTAACCAGTGTATGGAAAAGGGAAAAGCTTATATAGATTTTGACAGGAAAAGAAAGGAATACGCAAACCAGACCGGACCTGTACGCAAAGGCGTGGGCTGTGCGGTATTTTGGTATAACACCGCGGTATGGCCAATCAGCCTGGAAACCTCTTCCTGCCGGATGGTAATGAACCAGGATGGCTCCATACAGGTTCAGCTTGGTGAGACAGAAATCGGCCAGGGTGCTGATACGGCTTTTGGCCAGATGGCGGCGGATACCCTTGGAATTCCTTTTGAAATGGTTCATGTGATCTCCTGTCAGGACACGGATGTCACTCCTTTCGGAACAGGATCTTATGCTTCCAGACAGACCTATGTGGGAGGCTTTTCCATCAAGCAGACAGCTCTTTTATTAAAAGAGAGGATTTTAAATTATGCTCATGAGCTGACTCGCATGCCGGCCTTTAACCTGGATATCAGGGATGGAAAAATCGTGCGGACTACAGATGGAAGAGAGCTTATAACATTGGGGGAATTGGCCACAGAAGCCATTTACAGCCTGTCCAACAGCCAGCATCTGACCTCTGAAAGCACCTATCAGATAAAGTCCAATGCTTATTCCTTTGGCTGCTGCTTTGCAGAGGTAGAGGTGGATATTCCCATGTGCAAGGTAAAGTTATTGGATATTATCAATGTCCATGACTGTGGTCAGCTGATCAACCCGGCTCTTGCCCAGGCCCAGGTTCATGGAGGAATGAGCATGGGAATCGGCTATGCCCTTTCAGAACAGCTTCTCATTGACGGGAAAACAGGCAGAACGTTAAATGACAATCTGCTGGACTATAAATTGTCTACTACCATGGATCATCCTCATCTTGAGGCACAGTTTGTGGAAAATTATGAGCCTACCAGCGCATTTGGAACAAAGTCCCTGGGAGAACCTCCGGCCTGTCCGGTGGCTCCGGCCATCCGCAATGCCATTTTAAATGCAACAGGCGTGCACATGTACCAGATACCGATGACATCCCAGGCTTTATTTAAACGGTTCAAGGAAGAGGGACTCTTCTGATATTACAGTTCAGCCATTAATAGCAAGGAGGAAAGCTTTATGTATGATATGAAAGCATTATATGAAGCAAATACCGTAAAGGAAGCGGTAAAGCTTCGTTTGGAACATCCTGAGGCCCAGATCATAGCAGGCGGAAGCGACGTTTTAATACAGATGCGGGAGGGAAAACGCGCCGGAAAGGAATTGATCAGCATTTATATGATCGATGAAATGAGAGGCGTAAAGCTGGACGGAGAAGAGGCCATTCGCATAGGCTCTCTCACCAGTTTCTCTCATATTACCAAGGACCCCATCATTCAAAAATACATCAATGTCCTTGGTGAAGCGGTGGATATGGTGGGTGGCCCCCAGATAAGAAACATCGCCACCATCGGCGGAAACACCTGCAACGGGGTTACCTCAGCGGATTCAGCTTCCACGCTTTTTGCATGGGATGCCATCATCGAACTGACAGGCCCGGAAGGCATCCGCCGGATTCCCATCAGCGATTTCTATATAAAGGCTGGAACCGTGGATATCAGAGAGGGAGAGCTTCAGACAGCAGTGATCATTCCAAAGAAAAGTTATGAAGGCTACAAAGGCCATTACATCAAATACGCCAACAGAAACGCCATGGATATCGCCACCACAGGCTGTTCCGTAAATGTAAAGCTGTCAGAGGATAAAAAGACTGTGGAAGACATAAGGATCGCTTATGGAGTGGCAGGCCCTATTCCCATGCGCACAAAAAGCGCAGAAAACCTGGCAAAGGGACAGCCTGTATCAAAAGAACTGGCAGAAGCCTTTGGAAAAGAAGTACTTGCAGACATCAATCCCCGCGACAGCTGGCGTGCTTCAAAGGATTTCCGTAAGCACGTTGCTGTGGAAATGGCAACCCGCTGTTTCATAGAATCAGTGAAACTTTCAGGAGGTGAGATTGAATGACGGCACAATATAAGTTAGTAAAATGTACCATCAATGGAAAGTACACGGAAACAATGGTGGATGTACGGGCTTCCCTTACGGATATGCTGCGGGATGATTACCGTCTGACTTCCGTGAAAAAGGGCTGTGAAGTGGGAGAATGCGGAGCCTGCAACGTGATCATAGACCATGAATGTTACAATTCCTGCATCTATCTGGCAGTCTGGGCAGATGGAAAAGAAATTAAAACTCTGGAAAGTCTGATGGGACCAAATGGAGAGCTATCTGACATCCAACAGGCATTTATCGACGAGGCAGCAGTCCAGTGCGGATTCTGTACGCCGGGATTTATCATGTCAGCAGTGGAAATTTTGGAAAGCGGAAAAGAGTATACCAGAGATGAACTTAGAAAGCTGATGTCCGGCCATTTATGCCGGTGCACAGGCTATGAGAATATCCTGAATGCGGTAGAGAAAACCATGCTCCGCAGATTGGGAAAGCTGCCATCCTAAATGCAGATGATAAGAGCAGCTTAAAAGGAGCAGGGCCAAGGCAACAGAGAATGTTGCCTTGGCCCTGCTCCTTTTTTGTGTCATTATGGAGAGTGGTTCATGCTTTAGTTAAGAAACACGATTCCCAGGTTTAAGTACCCGTAAAATGTGATCCACAGCAGATAAGGAACCTGCAAGACCGCCGCATCCGGGTTGACGGTCCAGAAGGCTGATATCATTTTTACAACAGAGTACCAAAGGAAAAGGAGAATCAAAAATGACAGCAGATAGTTTTTTAAGTTAAAAAACACCAGGATCCGGAGGAAGTTCAGCAGCAGCTGAATTCCATATAACCGGAGAGCCGTTCCTTTTCTGTGAGAAGGTGAGGAAGCGGCCAGATAGGAGCCGAATCCCATGAGGATATATAGAAGGGTCCATATGATGGGAAGCAGCCATATTGGGGGAGAAAGGGCAGGATGATTTAAGCTTTTATATATGGACAAGCTGTTTCTCACCCAAAATGCTGTCACAGCCCCAACCCCTAAAGGAACGGCGGTGAAAGCATATAATTTAATCCGGTTTCTATCCATATGGATTCTCCTGTCTCTGATTTGATACTATCTTATTCAGACGGAGGGAGGAATATCCATATGCCTTCTGAATTCCCTGGGGGTTATTCCGAATTTTTCCTTAAAGATCCGGTTAAAATAAGACAGATTATTAAACCCCGTATCTCCTGCAATGGTCAGAATAGAATCCTCGGAGGAGAGGAGCAGCCTGGAGGCCATGGTCAGACGGTAATCATTTAAGTAAGCGGTAAAGGGCATTCCCATGGTTTTCTTAAAAAATCTCATAAAATGAGACTGGCTCATGCCGCAGGCAGCTGATACTTCTTCTATGGAAAGCGGCCTGCTGTAATGCTGCTCCACATATTTAAGGATCTGCCTGGTCCGTTCCAGCTCCTTTTGGGGACGGGGAGAAGGAGAGGGGGACGCCGGCTCATTGTTCCAGAAAAGAAAAAACAGTTCAAATAGCTTTCCTTTGATTAACAGCTCATAGCCCTCCGGAAATGTTTCGCGGATCTGATCGATCTGGTCTAAGCAGGAAGCAATCCTGCTGTAACTGGAAAGGCTTTTCGTCAAGAGCACCGGAAGATTTTTCTGTCCCAGGCTGATGGGGGAGAGATAGGTTTCCCAGCAGATATCCGGCTGCCTGGACCGCAGCAGGTTTAAATCAAAAATGATATTTTCATATTCCATGGATTCCTGGTTCCATTTTTCAATGGTATGAAGCTTACCGGGGCAGACGACGATGATGTCGCCACCGTGGACTTCATAGGGAATAAAATCCACGGACACCAGTCCGGTTCCTTTTTTAATGTAGATGAATTCCATCTCATCGTGCCAGTGCAGGGGAACCTTGTTAAAATCCAGGGGTATGGTGCAGGGATAAGTCAGGTAAGGAAAACCGGAAGGGTCCTGCTCATGCTTCTCCTGATAGTTTTCGTACTGTATGATATTCATAAAACTCCTGTTTTTCGAAAAATTTTAATGGTTGATGATAGTATTGTATCATAATATGCCAGAATGCTGCAAGATAAACACTGCATGGGATACTATAATACAAGAGTAATGTTAAAAAACAAAAAAGGAGAGGTCATTATGAATCTTGAGCAGCGGATTTTTGAAATATATAAGAAAGCAGTAAGTCAGTGTTCTAATAAGGAAATTTATTCTGCACTGCTGAAAATCGTGGGAGAAGAGGCGGAAAAAAGACGGCAGGAAGAAGGAAAGAAGAAAGTATATTATTTGTCTGCGGAATTCCTGATGGGAAAGCTGCTTTCCAATAATCTGATCAACCTGGGAATGTATGAAGAGGTCCGCCAGGTTCTTGTAAAAAACGGTAAAAATATTTGTGAGATCGAGGAAATAGAGCCGGAGCCGTCTCTTGGAAACGGCGGCCTGGGACGTCTTGCAGCCTGTTTTCTGGATTCCATGGCAACCCTTGGCTTAAACGGAGACGGAATTGGGCTTAATTATCACTTTGGTTTATTTAAGCAGAGCTTTGAGGACCATCTTCAGGCAGAAAATCCCAATCCCTGGATAGAGCAAAACAGCTGGCTTAAGAAGACAGAGGTCAGTTATCCCGTAACCTTTGGAGGGATGACCGTTCGTTCCAGAATGTATGATATAGGGGTGACCGGCTATGAGGGACGGACCAATCAGCTTCATCTGTTTGACTTGGAAACCATTGATGAGGAGATCATAAAAGATGGGATTTCCTTTGATAAAGAGGATATTAAAAAGAACCTGACCTTATTCCTTTATCCTGATGACAGCGATGAGGCTGGCAGAAAGCTTCGTATTTACCAGCAGTATTTTATGGTCAGCAGCGGTGCCCAGTATATTCTTGATGAGTGTGTGAAAAAGGGCTGCAAGCTATATGACTTACCGGATTATGCGGTGATCCAGATTAATGATACCCACCCTTCCATGGTGATCCCGGAGCTGATACGTCTTTTAACCCTGAAGGGAATTTCCTTTGAAAAGGCGGCGGAGATTGTCAGCAGAACCTGTGCTTACACCAATCATACCATTCTTGCGGAAGCCCTTGAAAAGTGGCCTATGGAATATTTAGAGGAAGCCGTACCCCAGTTAGTGCCTGTTATAAAGAAGCTTGATAAACAGGTCCGCAAGGCTCATAAGGACCCTTCCGTTGGTATTATAGATGAAAAGGATCTGGTGCATATGGCCCATATGGATATCCATTATGGCTTCAGCGTCAATGGAGTGGCGTACCTTCATACGGAAATCCTGAAAAAAAGCGAATTAAAGAAGTTTTATGATATTTATCCGGAGAAATTCTCTAATAAGACCAACGGAATCACTTTCCGCCGGTGGCTTCTCCACTGCAATCCGCTGCTTACTCAGCTGATCACTTCCAGAATCGGAGAGGGGTATAAGAAGGATGCCATGGAGTTGGAAAAACTGGCTGCATTTGATGATGAAGCGACCTTAAGGGCAATCCTGGATATCAAAAAACAAAACAAGATAGCATTAAAAGAATATCTCATGTCAACTCAGGGAACGGAAATAAATGAAAACTCCATTTATGATATCCAGATCAAGCGCCTCCATGAGTACAAAAGACAGCAGATGAATGCCCTTTATGTGATACACAAGTATTTAGAGATAAAAAAAGGAAACCTGCCCTCCACTCCGATTACCGTGATTTTCGGTGCAAAGGCGGCTCCTGCCTATGTGATTGCAAAGGATATTATTCACCTGATCTTATGCCTTCAGGAGTTAATTAACAATGATCCCCAGGTAAGCCCTTATTTAAGGGTGGTGATGGTGGAAAACTATAACGTATCCAAGGCGGAAAAGCTGATTCCTGCCTGTGATATCTCCCAGCAGATTTCCCTCGCTTCCAAGGAGGCCAGCGGGACCGGAAACATGAAGTTCATGCTAAATGGTGCGGTAACACTTGGAACCATGGATGGTGCCAATGTGGAGATTGCAGAGCTGGTGGGAAAGGATAATATTTATATTTTCGGGGAATCCAGTGAAAAGGTAATCAAGCATTACGAAAAAGCGGATTATGTATCTAAGGACTATTATAAAAAGGATTCTGATATCCGGGAAGCTCTGGACTTTATGGTGGGAGCGGAGATGACTGCCATCGGCCATAAAGAGAACTTAAAACGGCTTTATGATGAGATATTAAAAAAGGACTGGTTCATGACCCTGCTGGATTACAGCGCTTACGCGGCTGCCAGGGAAAGAATCTACAAGGATTATGAGGATTCTTTAGGCTGGGCGAAAAAGATGTTAATAAACATCAGCAAGGCAGGGTATTTCTCTTCAGACCGGACTATTCTGGAATATAATAAGGATATCTGGAAGCTTTAGGACAATAGGAAAGGGGCTATATTCATTGCAGTGACCTCCTTCTGTATGTGGTAAACTCGGTTTCTGTTCTTTTCTTATGAACAGTTTTCGACAAATCCATGAACATACAGATGTGGGGTCACTATTTATTGTCGAATTTTATCGTGACTTGCTATGAGTTTGTTTAGGATAATGTTGAAACCCATGATATGATTTAAGTAATATAATTACAATTTTATGTCAGGTATATAGGATTTATGTGTCATAAGTGTTAGAAGTGAAATAGACGGTATAACTTGTGGCAAACTATTGACCTGGGGCAATCAATCCACGAATGACAGAATGGAAAAGACAGGAGGTGAAAAGGTTGATTTTCTAACTTTGCAAGATTTATTTATGGCCGGATTGATGTTACAGGAATCAGTGGGTAAATAAATTAAATCAGAAATGGGGGGTTTTTATGAGTAGATTCAAACGAAAATCCATTACGGCGGCATTTTTGGCCGTAATAATCCTGCTTTCCTCTATGATGCCGGCAGCACCTGCGTTTGCCGCATCAGGCACACCGCTTAAACCGCATGTAAATATAGGTTACTGGCTGGGCGGAAACGGGGGAAGCAACAAAACATTGGCTCAGGCGAGTCAGGGATGGGACGTTATAAACGTTTCATTTATTGAGACAAAAGGGAATTATTACACTCCATGCCTGTCAATGGACCTTTCAGCCGTTTATTCTGGCTCGGAGGCTCAGCAGGCAGCAGCATTCAAAGCGGATATTCAAACGTTGAAAGCACAGGGCAAGAAAGTCGTAATCTCCTGCGGCGGACAAAATGGCGTTGTCCACCTTGACAATGCTTCTCAACGGGATATTTTCCTTAATGGGGTCAAAGCAATCATTGATGAATACGATTTTGACGGCTTTGATGTGGATTTTGAGGGTAGTTCCATCTCTTGTATGAATGCTGACAGAATTGGCAGCCTTACCACGCAACAGTCCATAAATCTGGAATATATCCTGCGTAACCTCAAAAATACTTACGGATCTGACTTTATTATTTCGGCCGCTCCGGAGTATTGCTACGTTCAGGGCGGTGCTATCAGCACAGGGAATTACGGTGCCTTCCTGCCTGTTCTTGACGCTTGCCGCGATATCCTGACCTATATTCATCCCCAGTACTATAATGGCTTTAACGCGGACTTTACCTGGTTACAGCCATCGGCAAATGCCGGCCCGCCTTTTACGCAAGTATATTCTGCCGAAGGCTATATCCGTCTTTCGGAGATGCTCATAACAGGTTTTGTATCTATGGACAAAGGAACTTTTGTGGGATTGAGGCCCGATCAGGTAGCTTTTGGAGTTCCTGCACGCAATGGCGCGGGCAGTGGCGCACAAAGCGTTTCAGTTTATGCTTCAGCCTTGAATACCCTGCTTGCCCAATATCCCACTTACCGTGGAATTATGACCTGGTCTATCGGCTGGGATGAAAGTGGCGGCAACAGCTTTGTCAACACAATCGCCCCGATTATCACCGCAGCAAACAATCTCCAGCCGTCCGCGGATGCGCAAACACCCATCATCACCAGCCAGCCGTCTGACCAGTCGGTACGTCTTGATGGGACGGCGGTTCTGACAGTGGCGGCTGCTGTATCGAAAGGTACGCTCAGCTACCAGTGGTATCAGGTCTCCGGCAAAGTTAACACCGGTGGCACCGCTATAAACGGCGCAACAAGTTCAACTTACAACCCGCCCACAGGCACAGAAGGTACGAACTATTACTACTGCCTTGTCATCAACACAGACAGCGCGGCTGCAGGTAACAAAACTGCCACAGCGGCAAGCAATGCGGTAACAGTATCGGTTACGGAGAACCAGCTGCCTGGCGGTGATACATGGGAGGCCGATGTTGTCTACACTGCCGGCCAGACCGTGATATACCAGGGGAAGACTTACCTGTGCAAATGGTGGACAAAAGGTGATATCCCTTCTGCCGGGGGACCATGGGAGCTGCAGAACGGCTCCAATTAATACGTGCATGGTAAGGCTTACACAGGTGGGGACACCCTCAGCCAGTAAAGAGAGCAGGTCCTGAAAGGACCTGCTCTCTTTTAATTCTTACTTGCCTGATCTTTCGGTAATATAATATTTAAAAAGATTGCTAAAATTGTTGCTACAACGACTGGGGAACGACCGAAAATGGTGGTAGCCCAGGCTGGGAAAGTCTGTAAAGAGGCCGGAGCCTGAGAAACTCCCATACCGAGAGCAACAGAAAGACCTACGATTGAAGAGTTCCGGAAGGTCATCTTCTCTGATGTAATAAGTCTTATTCCTGTCATGGCGATGGAAGCAAATACCGATACGGTAGCACCTCCAAGAACACACTGGGGAATCGTAGTAAGTAGAGCGGAAAACTTAGGAATTAATCCGGCTGCTAATAAGATGACTGCAGTCAGTCCCATAATGCAACGGTTGACAACCTTAGTTGTTGTTACGATTCCTACGTTCTGGCTGTAAGTTGCAGTGGGAAGGCCTCCTAAAAGGGCACCAAAGAAGTTGGTAAAGCCATAGCCCATAATTCCGCCCTGAAGTTCTTTATTCGTTGGTTCACGATCGATAGATCCTGTTGTAGTGGCCGTAAAGTCACCGATTGCCTGAACAGAGTTGATCGCAAATAAGAGTCCAATGGCAACACATGAGGATGGTTCAAATACAATTCCAAAATGAAGCGGCTGTGGAACCTGGAAAATGGTTGCAGCTCCCACGCTGGCAAAATCTATCATGCCAAAGAAGAGGGCAACGACATAACCAACCATAAGACCGATCAGAATAGAAGCCAGCTTAAAAATGCCTTTTCCAAAGTGGTTCAGACCGGTTACAACAGCCAGGGTAATAAGTGCCACAAGCCAGTTTTGCCAGGAGCCGTACCGCAGTAGACCTTCTACATCCTTATTGGCAACACCTCCGGCCATATAATTGATGGCTGTTGGGTAAAGAGAAAGCCCAATGGTGAATACTACCGTTCCGGTAATGAGCGGTGGGAAGAATTTACGGATACGTGTTACACCAAAGCCTACGATAAATGCAACCACACCGCCGACCATCTGTGCTCCTAAGATCGCGGCCACGCCATAATCTGCGGCAATGGCCTGCATGCTTGGAACATAGGCAAAGCTGATACCCATGATAACAGGAAGAGCGGCCCCTAAGTGGAAGCCATCTTTTTTGCCTACAGGGAAAAGCTGAAGCAGGGTGGATAATGCGGATACTACCAGAGCAGCCTGAATCAGGATGACCTTGTCCGCATCACTAAGCTGGGCAACGTTTGATACGATAATAGCAGGAGTTACACAGCCTACGATCATGGCCACAAGATGCTGAATAGCCAGTGGAATAGCCTGTGAAAATTTTGGGATACCATCCATTTCAAATATAGAAGCGTATTGCTTATTAGATTCCGTCATTGTAAAATTCCTCCTTTAGGAAAGATTTACGGTTTACTTATGAATATGAGTTCCGGTCTTCCCCAGGATTCCTTCTTTTGCTCTTTCCAGCAAGGTGATGAGCGCATTGCGCCCTTCCTTGGAATCTGCGAATTTCACGGCAGCCTGAACCTTTGGCAGCATGGAGCCAGGAGCGAAGTGTCCTTCTCCAATATACTTGCGGGCATCGTCTGTTGTGATATCGTCCAACCATTTCTCTTCCGGTTTACCGAAGTTTATTGCTACTTTCTCAACTGCTGTGAGGATGATTAAGAAGTCTGCATCCAGTTCCTCAGCCAGCAATTCACTTGCAAAATCTTTGTCAATAACTGCACTTGCGCCTTTTAAGTGGTTTCCCTGACGAGTTACGGGAATACCGCCGCCGCCGCAGGCGATAACCAGCTGTCCTGCTTCCACAAGGGAGCGGATCGCGCCGATTTCAATAATTTCTGCAGGATTTGGGGATGCTACCACACGGCGGTATCCACGTCCGGCATCTTCCTTTGTGATGTATCCGTACTTTTCCTCAGCCAGCTTTGCTTCTTCTTCACTCATGAAGTGACCGATAGGCTTGCTGGGAGAGTTGAAAGCAGGATCGTTTTCATCCACACGTACCTGTGTGATCATGGTGGTTACAGGAATGCTGTTTAAGTTCCTGTTTACCAGCTCTTCTCTTAAAGCATTCTGTAAGTCATAGCCGATATAAGCCTGGCTCATGGCTACACAGACGGAAAGAGGAGTGTTGGGCTGCTTGGGATCTTCCCGGGTTAATGCGCTCATTGCATTGTTAATCATACCGACCTGTGGGCCGTTGCCGTGAACCACCACCACTTCACAGCCTTCTTCGATCAGGTCAACGATTGCTTTTGACGTGATCTTTACTGCAGCCATCTGCTCCGGCAAAGTGTTTCCCAAAGCATTGCCGCCTAACGCAATAACAATTCTCTTTTTCTTTTCCATTTTGTTATCCTCTTAACGATTAAGAATTATTTAAAAGGCGCACCCGTATCCATTAGTAGGCTGCAGGTGCGCCCGGAATTCTTAAATAAGGGACAGTTGCCCCGATATTTAATTATTCAAAAATTCTTGGTTTTTTGCCAGATTCCAGCTTCTTTAAGATTTCCTGTGGATTCTCAAATTTGCTTAAGAAGATCATAGCGGCAATTACATATGGCTTGAAGCTTGCTTCTTTGTATAACGGATCGCGGTAACGATCGAATACGGAAGCAACTACTTCGCCGTCCTTGCAGCTTACATCGTTGATGTCAGCTGGTAAGCAGTGCATGTAAAGAGCCTTGCCGTCTTTTGTGGTCTTCATCAGCTCTTCTGTACAGCACCAGTCTTTGTGGCTTGCGTTCTGAGCAAGTAATTCTTTCTCAAGAGCCTTGATGCCGTCTGTGTCGCCTTCAGCGTAAAGGTTGGTTCTCTTTTCCATAGCTGCAAATGGAGCCCAGCTCTTTGGATATACAACGTCAGCATCCTTGAATGCGTCAGCCATGTCGTTGGATACACGGAAAGTACCGCCGGATTTCTCAGCGTTCTTCTTTGCAACTTCAACAACTTCAGGCATAACCTCATAGCCTTCCGGATGAGCTAAAACAACTTCCATACCCATACGAGTCATTAAGCCGATGATTCCCTGAGGAACGGATAATGGCTTTCCGTAGGAAGGTGAGTAAGCCCATGTCATAGCCAGCTTTTTGCCCTTTAAGTTCTCAATGCCGCCCATCTCATGGATGATGTGAAGCATATCAGCCATACTCTGAGTTGGATGGTCAATGTCGCACTGTAAGTTTACTAAAGTTGGTCTCTGCTCTAAGATGCCGTCTTTATTACCCTGGGTAACAGCGTCCATAAATTCATGCATATAGGTATTTCCCTTGCCGATATACATATCATCGCGGATACCGATAACATCTGCCATGAAGGAAACCATGTTAGCTGTTTCACGAACGGTCTCGCCGTGAGCTACCTGGGATTTGCCCTCGTCTAAATCCTGAACTTCCAGACCAAGTAAGTTACATGCGGAAGCAAAGGAGAAGCGGGTACGTGTGGAGTTGTCGCGGAATAAGGAAATTCCAAGACCGCTCTCGAATACTTTTGTGGAAATGTTGTTTTCTCTCATGAAACGAAGTGCGTCAGCAACGGTCCAGACAGCTTCCAGCTCGTCGTCGGTCTTCTCCCATGTTAAGAAGAAATCATTCTCATACATTTCCTTAAAGTTTAAGGAGTTGAGTTTGTCGATGTAATCCTGTAAGGTTTTCATATAGTAGTTAGCCTCCTGATTCTTGTCTTGTTTTATTGTTATCTATCCTTCATGCAGTCTGCCAGGCATTGATTGGGGAAGGAATGATCGGCAGTCTGCAAAAATGATTGCTAGGAGTGGCGGCAGGCCTTAAAGGGCCTGCTGCCAGAATTATGGTAAAATGGTTGTTAATGGCTTGTTTCTATTATTTGCAGTAAGCGGTTGGAAGTGCTGCATATACAGCTGCACAGGTAACCAGATCCTGTTTCCAGGTCTTTTCGTTAGGAGCATGAGCCTGAGCCTCTGCACCAGGTCCAAAGCCGATGCATGGGATTCCGTTGCGGCCCATGATGGAAACGCCGTTTGTGGAGAAGGTCCACTTGTCGGTAAGAGGACGGGCAGTTCTCATATCAAGAGTTTCTTTTGCACCGATTCTTGCATCACCGTAAAGGTTCTTGTAAGCTTCTTCCAGTGCCTTGGTAACGTCGTGATCCTCCGGAATAACCCAGGTCGGGAAGTAGCACTCGATCGGATAAGTAAGTCCGGTATAGGAAGGACGGGAATATTCGTACATGGAAACAGTAACGTCGTTGCCGTATTTCTTCACGTTTGGCAGATTGCGGATTTCATCCAGACAGCTTTCCCATGTCTCGCCTGCGGTCATACGGCGGTCTAAGGATACGGAACAGGAGTCAGCAACTGCACAGCGGCTTGGGGAGGTGAAGAAGATCTCGGAAGCAGTAACAGTACCGCGTCCTAAGAAGTTAGCCTCTTTCCACTCTTTGTTGTATTTCTCATCAAGCATTTTTACAAGGCCTTTGATTTCCTTGTCATCAGCAGCGTCGTTCTCGTTAAGAGCACGAACGTCCTGAAGAATATCAGCCATCTTGTAGATTGCGTTGTCACCGCGCTCTGGTGCGGAACCATGGCAGGAGATACCCTTTACGTCAATACGGATTTCCATACGGCCTCTCTGTCCGCGGTAGATACCGCCGTCAGTCGGCTCTGTGGAAACAACGAATTCAGGACGAACCTTGCCTTCGTTGATGATATACTGCCAGCAAAGACCATCACAGTCTTCTTCCTGAACAGTACCTGTAACCAGAACGGTGTATTTGTCATTTAAAAGACCTAAGTCCTTCATGATTCTTGCACCGTAAACAGCGGATACGATACCGCCGCACTGATCGGATACGCCGCGGCCGCCGATTTCTGTATCATTCTCGTAGCCTTCGTATGGATCAAATGTCCAGTTGTTCTTGTTGCCGATACCAACAGTATCAATGTGAGCATCAAAACCGATTAAAGTTTTGCCGGTTCCCATATAACCTAATACGTTGCCCATGCCGTCGATTTCTACTTTGTCGAAATCCAGCTTCCGCATTTCTTCTGCGATGCGGTCGATGTGAGCTTTTTCATCACAGCTTTCGCCTGGGAATTTAACGATTTCCCTTAAGAACTTTGTCATGTCGGCTTCATAATTCTGTGCTGCTTCTTTGATTTTTTTGTAATCCATGTTTTTGTCCTCCATATTTTTTATAAGTTATTATCGTTCTTTTCCTTCCCAGACAATTGCTTTGTAACGATCTGGGTCGGTGTCACCCTCAGTAGAGAAGAGGAGAACTTTTGAATCCTTATTAAGTCCTAAATGCTCTTTTAACTCCTTGTATTCATCAAGAAGCATGATGCAGGCCAGAACTCCGAACGGAGCAGCGCCTGATTCGCCGGAGGTTACCGGTGTATCGCCTTTGATAGGAGCGGCAAGCATTCTCATGCCCTGGGCAGCTGCCCAGTCAGGAGCGGAAACAAAGGTATCTACGTGATTCTTTAAGATATCCCAGGAAATAGTGTTTGGCTCTCCGCAGGCAAGGCCGGCCATAATGGTCTGCATATCACCGTCCACGATACGGATCGCTCCGTCGCCGGCTTTTGCACCCTTATAGAGACAGTCTGCTACATCAGCTTCCACAACCACAACCTTAGGCGGATTCTCTGGATAGCGGTTTGCAAAATATCCCTGAACAGCGCCTGCAAGAGAACCTACACCAGCCTGAACAAATACATGGGTCGGTCTGTCGCAGCCATATTCCTCAAGCTGCTCGTTCGCTTCCAGTGCCATGGTTCCGTAGCCCTGCATGATCCAGGCAGGAATCTCTTCGTAACCATCCCAGGCAGTATCCTGTACCACAACGCCGTTCTTTGTTTTGGAAGCGGCATCTGCAGCCATACGGACGCATTCGTCATAGTTGACTTCTTCTATAGTAACGGTAGCGCCTTCTGCTTTAATATTGTTGAAACGGGTGATGGTGGAGCCCTTTGGCATATAGACAACAGATTTCTGGCCTAATTTATTTGCTGCCCATGCAACACCACGTCCATGATTTCCATCGGTAGCGGTGAAGAAGGTTGCCTGGCCAAACTCTTTTCTTAAAGCATCAGATGTGAGTACGCTGTAAGGAAGATCAGAAACATCTTTTCCAGTCTGCTTTGCAATGTACTTTGCAATGGCAAAGGATCCGCCCAATACCTTGAATGCATTTAAGCCGAACCGGTAAGATTCGTCTTTTAAGTAGACCTGGCCAAGACCTAAATAATCTGCCATGTGATCCAGCTTTGCAAGAGGAGTCTTGCTGTACTGAGGAAAGCTTTCGTGGAACACTCTTGCTTTCTTGATTTCATCAATTGCCATAACCGGCAAATTTTTATCATCGGTCTTTGGCATGGTGTTTACAACCCATTGGATTGGTTTCATGATTTTTTACACTCCTTTTTCTTCATTAATTATGTTACTTTTCTTTATTTGTATCCATATAACTGTATAAAGTGAATTTGGATATGCCAAAATAATTGGAAACCTTGTCGCCTGACTTAGTAATAAGGAAAGCTCCTGCGTCATTTAAATACTGAATTGCGGTAACTTTGTCATCCTTGCTCATGAGAGCGACCGGTTTGCCAATCAGGGCCACAGACTGTTCGATCAGTGCGTCAAGAAGATCGTTCACATTATGGGTGATTCTTTTTGGCTGCTTCTCATCGTCTTCTGTTTCCGAGGTGGAGAGAAGAGATTTTAAGGAATTGTCTATGGTAAGCAGACCTGTGATATCATAATTAAGAGCCAGAATGTAGTCAATGGTATTATCTTTCCCTCTTATATACATGGTACTGGATTTTAAGATCCTGCCGTCATCGGTTCTTGTTAAATAGGATAAGCGGTCTTTTAAAAGATCCGGGTTCTTTTTTAACGTTTCCAAAACGATTTCAGAGGGACCGTCCCCCAGCTGTCTGTTGCTTACCTGGCCGTTTTCAATATAGACAATGGAGCTGTCTATATCTTCCTTCCTTAAGTCGTGGATAACTACTTCACAGTTGTTGCCAAAATGAGTAGCGATTCCACGTGCGATCTGCGTCAGCAGTTCAAGCTTTGAATCCATCGTTTGCCTCCCCTCATTGGAACATCTTATACACTCATCATAGCATAAAAATTTAAAATTTCAAGTGGTTTTCTAAAAATTTTTTAGGTTCTCTAATTTTTTTTGTATTTTTTACTTGCATTTCTTTATATGAAATGATACACTGTACCTAGTGAGGAATTTATGGTGTAATCTGTATAGAAAATGACGGATTATAGGATCCTGTATCAGCAGATTGCGGAAATGAAGTACATACATAGGGGAGATTCCTATGTTAGGTTTGTACAGTTGGAAATTTTTAGGTTTAACTCAAATTATGTTAAAAAATGGAAAAAAAGGAGATGGAAACATGCTGGTTATCGGTAATGGAAGAATGATTACAAGAGACCCCCAAAATCCGTTTTTTGAGAACGGTGCAGTTGCAATGGAGGGAAGCGTGATCCGTAAGGTAGGAACCACGGAAGAAATTAAGAAAGAATACCCGAATGCGGAGTATGTTGATGCAAAGGGTGGAGTTATCATGCCGGCCTTTATTAATGCTCACGAACATATTTACAGCTCTTTTGCCAGAGGCTTAAGCATCAAAGGATATGATCCTCACGGATTCCTGGAGATTTTAGACGGAATGTGGTGGACCATTGATCGTAACCTCACATTAGAAGAAACACGGTTAAGTGCTATGGCTACTTACATCGATTCTATTAAGAACGGTGTGACAACGACTTTTGACCATCATGCAAGCTTCGGACATATTACAGATTCCCTGTTTAAGATCGAAGAGGCTGCAAAAGAGACTGGCGTCCGTTCCTGTCTGTGCTATGAGGTTTCTGACCGTGACGGCAAAGAAAAGGCAAAAGAAGGGGTTCTGGAGAATGAAGCATTCATTAAGCATGCTTTGGCAGATGACAGCGACATGATTGCAGGAATGATGGGAATGCATGCCCAGTTTACGATTTCTGATGAGACCATGGAGCTTGCAGCTTCCCACAAGCCTGAAGGTGTGGGCTACCACATCCATGTGGCAGAGGGAATCGAAGATCTTCATGACTGCCTTAAGAAACACGGCAAACGGATCGTAGATCGTCTGATGGACTGCAAAATCCTGGGAGAAAAGACCCTTCTTGGACACTGCATCTATATCAATCCTCATGAGATGCAGTTGATTAAGGATACAGATACCATGGTAGTTCACAATCCGGAATCCAACATGGGCAATGCATGCGGCTGCCCGCCAACCATGGAACTGGTTCACAGAGGAATCTTAACAGGTCTTGGAACTGATGGTTATACCCACGACATGACAGAATCCTATAAAGTAGCCAATGTTCTGCACAAGCATCATTTGTGCGATCCTAATGCGGCATGGGGCGAAGTTCCCAAGATGCTGTTTGAAGGAAATGCAAAGATTGCAGGCCGTTACTTTAAGAAGCCTTTGGGCGTATTAAAAGAGGGTGCAGCAGCTGACGTAATCGTTACCGATTACATTCCGTTAACACCAATGAATGGGGATAACTGCAACAGCCATATCCTTTTTGGAATGACAGGACGCAGTGTGGTAACCACAGTAGGCAACGGAAAAGTGCTGATGAAGGACCGTATCCTTACAACCATTGATGAAGAAAAGGTGATGGCAGACTGCAGACAGGCAGCAGCTGAACTGGCAAACCGGATCAATTCCAGGTAATAACAGTTTCATAAAATCAGGTAAAATAGTAAAATATACAAATATAGAATATTCACTGAGGGTTGTCTGCAGAGAAAGAAAGCGGACAACCCCGTTACAGGAGGTAAAAAATGGGAGATAGAATGACCCCAATGCCATTTGGGCAGTTAGTGGACTGGATTATTAATGAATATGGAAAAAATGAGACTGTTTTCGGAGTCTACAGACCTTACAAGGCAGACAAGAAAAACAACCGGAAAATATTCGGACGCACTTTGGAGACTCCTATGGGACCGGCAGCCGGCCCTCATACCCAGCTCACCCAGAACATTGTGGCTTCCTATTATGCCGGAAGCCGTTTCTTCGAGTTAAAGACTGTTCAGCTCTTAGACGGAGAGGATCTGCCTGTAAGCAAACCATGTATCAAGGCAGACGATGAATGCTACAACTGTGAGTGGTCTACAGAGCTTTATGTTCCCCAGGCTCAGGACGAGTATATCAAGGCATGGATCCTGCTTCACATCATTGCCAAGGAATACGGCCTTGGTGCAATGGATGGCTTCCAGTTCAACATGAGCGTAGGCTATGACTTAGAAGGAATTAAATCCCCGAAGGTGAACTCCTTTATCGATTCCATGAAGGAAGCAAAAGATACGGATATGTTCAAGAACAGCATCAAATATCTTTTAGATCATTTAGATCTGTTCAAGAATGTGACGAAAGAGGATATTGAGAACATTCCTTCCACAATCTGCAATTCCGTGACCCTTTCCACTCTTCACGGATGTCCTCCACAGGAGATTCAGAGAATCGCTACCTACCTGATCGAGGAAAAGGGACTGAATACCTTCATTAAGTGCAATCCGACTCTTCTTGGATATGAATTTGCCAGAAAGACCATGGATGATATGGGATATGATTATATCGCATTCGGCGATTTCCACTTCCTTGATGATTTACAGTACGAGGATGCGGTTCCTATGTTAAAGACTCTTATGGCTTTGGCAGAGAAAAAGAACCTGGAGTTCGGTGTAAAGATTACCAATACCTTCCCGGTTGATGTAAAAAATAAAGAGCTTCCCAGCGAAGAGATGTATATGTCCGGAAAGTCCTTATATCCGCTTTCCATTACCCTGGCAGCTAAGCTGGCAAAGGAATTTGACGGAAAATTAAGAATTTCCTTCTCAGGCGGAGCAGATTACCATAACATCAAGGCAATCGTTGATGCAGGAATCTGGCCTGTTACCGTTGCGACCACTCTCTTAAAGCCAGGCGGCTATCAGAGACTTTACCAGATCGCAGAGAAGCTGGAAGCCGGCAATGTGGAGTTTACAGGCGTTGATCCGGAAAAGACAGCGAAACTGGCAGCAGATGCAGTTCATGATCCTCATCACAGAAAGGCAGTAAAACCTCTTCCTATCAGAAAGATGCCAAAGAGCGTTCCGCTTATTGACTGCTATGTGGCTCCATGTAAGGAAGGATGTCCGATTCATCAGGATATCACCACTTATTTACAGCTTTCCGGTGCAGGAAAATACGAGGATGCCATGAAGGTGATTGCAGAGAAGAATCCGCTTCCATTTATAACCGGAACCATCTGCGCTCATAACTGCATGAGCAAGTGTAACCGGAATTATTATGAAGATCCGGTAAACATCCGCGGAGTCAAGCTGGTTTGTGCGGAAGGCGGCTATGATGCCTTCATGAAGAAGATTGAAGCCGGCGAGCTGAAAGGCAAAAAGACGGCAGTAGTCGGCGGAGGCCCGGCTGGACTTGCAGCAGCTTATTTCCTGACAAAGAACGGAATGCCTGCAACCATTATTGAAAAGAGCGGCAGCCTGGGAGGCGTGGTAAAGCATGTGATCCCTGGATTCCGTATTCCCAATGAGGCGATTGACAAGGATGCTGCCCTGTCTCTGGCATTTGGAGCTGAGGTGAGATTAAATACTGAAGTGACAGATCTGGAAGCCTTAAAGAAGGAAGGCTTTGACTATATTATCCTTGCCACAGGTGCTTCAAAACCAGGCGTGTTAAAGCTTGAGGCAGGAGAGACCATAAATGCACTGGATTTCCTGGCTCAGTTCAAGGCAGCCGACGGAAAATTAAACATCGGTAAAAACGTAGTGGTCATCGGCGGCGGCAACACTGCCATGGATACAGCAAGAGCAGTGAAGAGAACAGAAGGCGTGGAACACTCCTACCTGGTGTACCGGAGAACCAAACGCTATATGCCGGCAGATGAGGAAGAATTAGAGATGGCGCTGGAAGACGGCGTGGAATTTAAGGAACTGCTGTCTCCTGTAGAACTTAAGAATGGAAAACTCCTTTGCAAGGTTATGAAGCTTTCCGATACCGATGCTACCGGCAGAAGGGGCATTGTGGAAACAGAAGAAACCGTAGAGATTCCTGCAGATACAGTGATCGCAGCAGTGGGCGAGCAGGTTCCAACAGAATTCTATGAAGCAAACGGCATTAACGTAAGCAACCGCGGGAAAGCCCTTGTAAACGAGGAAACCTTAGAGACCAGCGCATCAGGTGTTTATGTGGTAGGCGACGGACTCTATGGACCAGCTACTGTGGTAGAGGCGATGAGAGATGCACGCATTGCGGCTGAAGCTATTTTAGGTAAAAAAGCTGTTGTGGACTTTGATGACACAGTGGATAACTTAGATAAGATTTATGACAAGCGCGGTATTCTTGAAGGAACCAGGGAATATAAGGTAGAAGATGCCAGATGTCTTGGCTGTTCCAATGTCTGTGAAAACTGTGCTGAGGTCTGTCCAAACCGTGCAAACCTGGCACTGAATATTCCTGGTTTATCCATGCACCAGATCGTTCATGTGGACTATATGTGCAACGAGTGCGGAAACTGCAAGAGCTTCTGTCCATATGACAGCGCTCCTTACCTGGATAAGTTTACCTTGTTCGCCAATGAGGCTGACATGGAAAACAGCAAAAACGAGGGCTTTGTTGTATTAGATAAGGCAGCAGTTGCCTGCAAGGTACGTTACCTTGGAAATATTCTCACCTGGAAAGCCGGTGAAAAGGACAGCGTGATTCCGGAAGGACTTAGAAAAGTTATGGAAACTGTCTGCAGTGACTACGACTATATCTTAGGATAAGAAAAGTCCGGAAACAAGCAAAAAGAATAAGTAATTGTAATGGTAATGAATCGGCGCAGTCGGAGAACAGTTTTCTCCCTGCGCCTTTCAAGCTTTGAAAATGACAGCAGCCAATGGACGAAAATGAAAAGCAGGCAGGAAGACCCGCCGATACAGCTGAAAGAAAGGAAGTAGATATTTTATGAAGACGCTATTAAAGGGTGGAACCGTAGTATCGGGAAGCGGCCTGATCCAGGCAGATGTACTCATGGATGAGGGAAAGATTCAGGCAGTGGAACCAGGAATCCAGGAAAAAGAAGCGGAGGTTATTGATGTAACGGGAAAGCTTTTATTCCCTGGCTTTATCGATGCGCATACGCATTTTGATCTTCATGTGGCAGGTACTGTGACAGCAGATAATTTTGAGACAGGAACAAAGGCCGCATTGTCAGGCGGTACGACTATGATCATTGATTTTGCCACCCAGTATCAGGGAGAGACTCTTGAAAAGGCTCTGGAGAACTGGCATAAAAAATCAGATGGAAACGCATCCTGTGATTATGGTTTTCATCTTGCAATCTCCGACTGGAATCCTTCTATCAGCAAGGAATTGGAAGAAATCGTTGAGAGTGGCGTAACCTCCTTCAAGCTCTATATGACCTATGATGAGATGTATTTAAATGATAAGAAAATCTATCAGGTACTGAAGCGTCTGAAAGAGGTGGGAGGAATTGCCGGCATCCATTGTGAAAATATGGGACTCATAGAGGCACTGGTAGAGGAAGAGAAAGCAAAAGGTAATTTATCCATCAGCGCCCATAAAAAAACCAGACCGGCCGCAGTGGAGGCGGAAGCCATTGGCAGACTGTTAAAAATTGCAGATCTGGCGGATACTCCGGTGATCATCGTCCATTTAAGCTCCGGAGAGGGCTATCAGGAGGTGAAATACGCCAGGGAACGGGGCCAGGAGATTTATCTGGAGACTTGTCCCCAGTACCTGCTTCTTAATGAAAGCGTTTATGATCTTCCTGGCTTTGAGGGCAGTAAGTATGTGATCTCTCCCACCATTAAGAAGGAAAAGGACAGCATCAGATTGTGGAATGCCCTCCTTAAGAACCATATCCAGACCATAGCAACGGATCACTGCAGCTTTACCACCAGCCAGAAGGCAGCGGGAAAAGAGGATTTTACAAAGATTCCAAACGGAATGCCTGGAGTGGAATCCCGTCCGGTCCTTATATACAGCTTTGGAGTGCTGGAGCATAACTTAAAGCTGGAACAGATGTGCCGTCTGCTGTCAGAAAATCCGGCAAAGCTTTATGGTGTTTATCCTCAGAAAGGGGCGATTGCTCCTGGAAGCGATGGGGATATCGTGGTGTGGAATCCTGATGTCCAGTGGACCATGTCTGTAGAAAACCAGGTGGCAAATGTGGATTATTGTCCTTTTGAAGGAACTTCTGTCCAGGGAAAAGCAGAGCTTGTATTCTTAAAGGGCCGCCTGGCTGCAAAAGACGGTCAAGTGGTATTGGAGAAAACCGGTTCTTATGTTCCGAGAAAGAAACGTATGGAGCTGTATAAATGGGACTAAAAAGTGTCTATACCTTAAACGGCCGTCATGGAAAAACGGCCGTGACAAGGAGGAGCTGCCTGTGGGAAGCCCTGGGTTTTCCCCTTAAGGACCATATGATCATCTGCTTTACCGGCGGAGGCGGTAAGACAAGTGCCATGTTTGCCCTGGCCGATGAACTTGCGGACATGGGGAAACGGGTAATTGTCACCACCAGCACCCACATATTCTATCCTGAGAACCGTAAGGTAGTGCTGGCAGACCAGGCCGGGACAGTAAAAGATTTCTTAAAAGATGATCAGGAATGGCATTCTGACCATACAGGCCAGGTTCTGGTAACAGGGCAGCCTGCAGGTGAGGGAAAATTAAAGGGCATGGCTCTTTCAGAAATGGAGCAGCTTTCAGGCCTTTCCGATGTGCTTCTTGTGGAGGCGGACGGAGCAAAGCGTCTGCCTCTGAAGATCCCAAGGGAAGGGGAGCCTGTTCTTTTAAAAGGCACCCATGGGGTGGTCGGATGCGCCGGCTTAGATGCCATCGGCAGTCCATGGGAAGAAACGTGCTTCCGGTGGGAGCTTGCAAAAGCCGCATTTGGCTGGCAGACGGAAAAAAGTTTTATTACACCGGCCCAGGCAGCCCGGATTCTTATAAGCAGCAGTGGAACCAGAAAGGGAGCAGAATCCATGGAATACCGGATTTTGTTAAATAAGGCTGACAATGAAAACAGGCTGTTCCAGGGGATCCAGGTCATGAAATGTCTGGGAGAAGAATGGGCCGGACGCTGTGTGATGACCAGTTTTTTACACCATAGAAAAGGATCAGAATGAAAGAAATAAACAAAGAAGAAAGAACGCTTAAGTATCATTTAAAGCTCCGTGTTTATTATGAAGAGCGTAACTTTGGGCCGGGAGTGGCAGACTTAATGAGGCTTGTAAGGGAGAGGGGATCCCTTTCTGCCGCCTGCCAGGAACTGCACATGGCTTATTCAAAAGCGTGGAAGATTATCAACAAGGCAGAAGAGGACCTGGGATTTTCCCTGATGGAAGGAAGAAGGGGAGGGGAAAACGGAGGAACTACTGTTTTAACGGAAGAGGGCGAGAAGTTCTTAGACCGGTATCTGGCCTTTGTAGAGGAGGCAGAATCAGCGGTGGAAGAATTATTTTACAAATATTTTCCCGGATGATATAATGAGTGGATATGGTAATTTTCTGTAAATAGGGATATTCTTACTTGAGAATAACTTGTTAAGCCTAAGAACGAAAGGAGAGGGGAACGTGAAGGAAATCAAGACAGTAGATGCGGTAGGACAGGTTCTCTGCCATGATATGACTCAGATCATACCAGGAGTCATAAAGGATGCAAGATTCAGGAAAGGACATGTAGTGACAGAGGAGGACATTCCGGTGCTGCTGTCCATGGGAAAAGAACACATTTATGTTTGGGAAAAGGATGATTCTCTTTACCATGAAAATGAAGCTGCTGAAATCCTGTGCAGCCTTTGTTTTGGTGACAATATGGAACGAAGCGAGGTAAAGGAAGGAAAAATTGAATTGAAATCAACTGTTCGGGGCCTGTTAAAAATAGATACCGGACTTTTAGATAAAATAAACAGCCTGGGGAATATGATGATCGCTTCCAGACATCCCAACACCCCGGTGGAGCCTGGGGACAAGCTGTGCGGCACTAGGATCATTCCCCTTGTCATTGAAAAGGAAAAGATGGAAGAGGCGAAAGCGGTCTGTGGAGAAAAGAAGATCTTTGCCGTACTGCCCTACCTGGATAAAAAGGTGGGAATCGTGACCACGGGAAGCGAAGTATTCCATGGCAGGATAAAGGATTCCTTTGGACCTGTCTTAAAGGCAAAGGTGGAAGAGCTAGGCGGCAGGATCCTTGGCCAGACAGTCACCGATGATAAGCCGGAGCATACCACAGAGGCCATTCTTGACCTCATCGGCCAGGGGGCTGACATGGTCCTTGTCAGCGGAGGCATGAGCGTTGACCCGGATGATAAGACTCCTCTGGCAATCCGCAATACAGGGGCTGAAGTGATTTCCTACGGTGCTCCGGTGCTTCCGGGAGCCATGTTCTTATTGTCCTATTACAGACAGGACGGGAAAACTATTCCTATAGCCGGACTTCCCGGATGCGTCATGTATTCCAAACGGACAGTGTTTGATCTGGTGCTCCCAAGGCTTATGACCGATGACCCGGTGATAAAGGAAGATCTTGATAAGCTGGGCAAAGGAGGGCTTTGCCTTTCCTGTGACGTATGCTATTATCCAAACTGCGGCTTCGGAAAGGGCTGGTAGACGCTACAGGAGGAGAGGTTAAAAGAAAAATATGAATGGACTGACACATTTTGATGAACAGGGAAATGCCCGCATGGTAGATGTTGGGGAAAAGGCGGAAACAGACCGGATCGCCGTTGCCCACGGATTTATTACAGTCAATCAGGAGGTTTTTAAAGCCATTTCCCTTGGAACCGCAAAAAAGGGCGATGTTCTGGGAGTAGCCAGGGTAGCAGGTATCATGGGAGCAAAAAGGACCTCTGAACTGATCCCGCTGTGCCATGGACTGATGCTTACAAAATGCGCGGTGGATTTTGTACTTCATGAGGAACAGCTTTCTGTAGAGGCAGTCTGTACGGTTAAAACCCAGGGCAAGACAGGGGTGGAGATGGAAGCCCTGACAGGGGTGAATATCGCTCTTCTTACCATATATGACATGTGCAAGGCCATGGACCGGGGGATGACCATCAGTCATATCTGCCTTTTGAAAAAGGATGGCGGTAAAAGCGGACTTTATGAAAAGGATTCAGGCAGCAGGGGGAGCAAAGGATGAAAGACAGCTGCAATAGAACCATTGACTATATCCGGATATCCGTTACGGACCGGTGTAATTTAAGGTGTCTCTACTGCATGCCGGAGGAGGGGATTTCCCCTCTGCGCCATGAGGACATCCTCACCTATCAGGAAATCCTGCGGATCTGTAAGGCAGGTGCCCGCCTTGGAATCCGTAAGGTAAAGGTAACCGGAGGGGAGCCTTTGGTGAGAAAGGACATAGAGGTCCTGATCAAGGAGCTGGCAAGGATTCCGGGAATTGAGGATGTGACAATGACCACTAATGGCTGCCTGTTAAAGGAAAAGTCAGCTAAACTAAAGGCTGCAGGCTTATCAAGCGTCAATGTGAGCCTGGATACCCTGGATCCCGTGCGGTTTGCCAGAATCACAAGAAGAGACTCTTTTGAATCCGTCATGGAAGGAATCGACAGCGCATTGGCAGCCGGAATCAAGGTAAAAATAAACTGTGCGGTCATGGAGGAATTAACAAAGGAAGAGGTGCTGGCCTTTGCCCGGTTTTCCATGGAACGCAGGATCCCTGTCCGTTTTATTGAAATGATGCCCATTGGACAGGGGAAACATTACAAAGCACTGGAAAATGATGATCTGGCGGGAATCCTGTCAGAGGCTTTTGGAGAACTTAAGGAAAGCCGCCAGGTAAAAGGCAACGGTCCTGCCGTTTATTATACATGGGGAGATGAAACAGGCTTTATCGGCTTTATCAGTGCCGTAAGCCACAAATTCTGCCGTACCTGTAACCGGGTAAGGCTGACTTCTGACGGATTTCTAAAGCTTTGCCTGGACAGCCCTGCGGGAGTGGATTTAAAAGGGCCTTTGCGCGAAGGAATTTCCGATGACAGCCTTTTTAATCTGATGAAGCAGAGCATCCGGAACAAACCGGAGAGCCATCATTTTGAAGAAGCTTTGGGAGAAACGGGCCCCAACATGAACCAGATAGGAGGATAAGCAGATGGGAAAGGTAATGGCTGTCTGTATCAGCGAAAAAAAGGGAACTCAGAAAACCAAAGTGGATGAAGGCCATCTAATAGAAGAATACGGGATAGAAGGGGATGCCCATGCAGGCAAATGGCACCGGCAGGTAAGCCTTTTATCCTTTGATACCATAGAGGATTTTAAGGCCAGAGGTGCTAAGATCGGAAACGGAGCCTTTGGTGAAAACATCATTGTCCAGGGAATTGATTTGATTCATCTTCCCATTGGCACCAGGTTAAAGAGCGGAGATATCCTTTTGGAGGTGACTCAAATAGGAAAGGAATGTCACAGCCACTGCGAGATATACAAGAAAATGGGAGAATGCATCATGCCCACAAACGGAATCTTTACAAGAGTTCTTCAGGGAGGGACCATGAAGGAAGGAGATGAGATCACAGTATGTACCGGGCAGGAATCGTAACCTTAAGTGACAAGGGAGCCGCCGGAGAACGGAAAGATGTAAGCGGCGCCGTCATAAGAGAGATATTGGAAGAGGCAGGCTATGAAGTGGTCAGCTACAGGCTCTTAGCCGATGAAGGAGAAGACTTAAAGGAAGAACTCATGCGCTTAAGTGATGAAGTGGAATGTGATCTGGTTCTGACCACCGGCGGCACCGGGTTTTCTCCCAGGGATGTGACCCCGGAGGCCACTTTGGCCGTTGCGGACCGCAATGCACCGGGAATTGCCGAGGCCATACGGGCTTACAGCATGACTGTGACCAAACGGGCCATGTTAAGCAGAGGAGCCAGTGTCATCAGGGGATCGACCCTTATCATCAATCTTCCGGGAAGCCCCAAGGCGGTGAGAGAGAGCCTGGAATACATTTTAGATACCCTTTCTCACGGTCTGGAAATCCTTTCAGGCAGAGGCGGAGAATGTGCCAGAACATCAGATACCCTGCAGAAATAAAACAGAAGATCAGGAGACTATAATGAAGGTATTGATAAAAGGAGCCGGTGACCTGGCAACAGGCATCGGATGCCGGTTGCACCGCTGCGGCTTTGAACTGGTCATGACGGATATCGCCGTTCCAACCACGGTACGGCGGACAGTGGCCTTTTCAAGGGCAGTTTATGAGGAAGAGGCAAAGGTGGAGGATATCACCGGTGTTTTATGCCGCAGTCTGGAGGAAATCCATGGAGCCATAGCAGGGGATCAGGTTGCGGTAGTGGCAGACGAGGAATGCAAGATCCGGGAAACCTGGAAGCCGGATGTGGTGGTGGATGCCATTATTGCAAAAAAGAACCTGGGAACCAGGATAACTGACGCAGATGTGGTAGTAGGCGTTGGCCCCGGCTTTACTGCCGGACTTGACTGTCATGTGGTGGTGGAGACAAAAAGAGGCCATAATCTGGGCCGCTGCATCTGGGAGGGAAGCGCTTTTCCCAATACAGGAGTTCCAGGCATGATCGGCGGTTATGATAAGGAACGGATAATCCGTGCAACCGATGATGGAATTTTTAAAGGCCATGTTAAGATCGGTGATCTGGTAGAAAAAGGCGACCTGGTAGGCTATTCAGGCGATGCTCCCATATATGCCCAGGTGGGAGGCGTTGTAAGAGGTCTGCTTCAGGACGGTGTGGCAGTGACAAAGGGAATGAAGTCAGGAGATGTTGACCCCAGAGGAAACATTGAAAACTGCTATACGATCTCAGACAAGGCGTCTTCCATAGGCGGAGGCGTCCTGGAGGCGATTTTGAGCATGAAAAAGAAAAAAAGGGCGGCGGCAAAAACGGAAAAGCAATGAAAAGGGGAGGTTTGATGGCATGAAACTGGCACTTATCCTTCTGGCAGCGGGGGACAGCCGCAGATTTAACGGCAATAAGCTGCTTCATGAATTCAAAGGAAAACCCATGTACCGATATATTTTAGAGGAAGTAGAAGCGCTTCCGGATGGTATCTTTGACAGGAAAATGGTTGTCACCCAGTACCAGGAGATTATGGACACCATGGAAAACTATGGTTATGAGGTAGTGGTAAACAGGGAAAGCAGCCTTGGTATCTCCCATTCCATTCATCTGGCGCTGAAAGAGCTTGAAAATGAAGAAACAGATTATTGTTTTGCGGTCTGTGACCAGCCATATTTAAAAGCGGCTACCATAAGAGATCTGGTGGAAAGCTGGCGGGACAGCAAAAAAGGGATCGGCTGTCTGTGTAACATGGGCGCTTTGGGGAACCCGGCCATCTTTTCCAGAAATTATCTTAAGGAGCTTCTGGAATTAGAAGGAGATGTGGGCGGAAAACGGGTCATACGGAGACATATTGAAGATCTATACCTTCACGAGGTAGTGGATGGCCTGGAATTGGTGGATATTGATGTGCGGAATAATTCTGAATCCTGATCTTCACTTGCGTTGCAAGTTCTGTTAAGACATATAATAAACAAATATCAAAAATATGGAGGTATTAATATGTTAAGACCTGTTGATCTGAAACAAGTGACCATGGACCCGATCACAATGATAGGAAAGGAATGGATGCTTATTTCCGCCGGCAGCGAGGAAAAGTATAATATGATGACAGCCAGCTGGGGAGGCCTGGGAATCATGTGGAATAAGAGTGTTTCCACCATTGTGCTCCGTCCCCAGAGATATACTTTGGAATTTATTGATAAAAGCGAGTATTACGCTCTTAGCTTTTTCGGTGACAACTGCAGATCTGCTTTAAACTACTGCGGCGCCCATTCCGGACGTGACGTAGATAAGGAGAAAGAGTCCGGGCTTACGCCTGTTTTTGATGCGGAAGCACCTTATTTTTCCGAAGCAAGGCTGGTGCTTATCTGCCGTAAGCTTTATAAGCAGAGGATTGATCCCAATGGTTTCTTTGATCAAACCCTTGACAAGCAAAACTATCCGGCAAAGGATTACCATGATTATATTATAGGAGAAATCGTCAAAGTATTAAAGGCCGACTAATGGAAAGCCGCTTTCAAAAATACTGTTAAAAACCATAAGAAGGAAGGGCACACGCAGGCCCTTCTTTTTTTGCTGTTTTACGGATTATTATTAAAAGGAAAAATTGGTAAAATGTTTCCTATGGAATCAAAATAGTGTATAATACCGTTTAAAGGGGGAGTAGCATGATTAAATGGTTAAAGGCTAAAAAGAATGATATGAAGCAAAAGAGAGATCCTTTAAAACAGGAAGGAATTAAAATCTGCATTATGTATTTTCTTTTTGGTTTTGTCTGGGTTTATTTCTCCGACAGAATCGTGAACCGGCTCGTTTATAATCCTTCTGCAAGGATGGTGATCCATACTTATAAGGGAATTATGTATGTTTTGATTACTGCTTCGGTTCTTTATTATTTAATTTCCAACCTTTTACGAAAGGTAGAGCTGGCAGAGAGAAGATTGGGCAAAAGCTATGACGATCTGTCCGCCGCCAATGAAGAGCTTAAGGAATACGTGGAACAGCTCACTGCATCAGAAAAAGAGCTGAGGATACAGTATGAAAAAATCATGGAGTATGATCAAAGGTTAAGAATAAGCGAAGAGAAATATAAGGCCATCATCAGACAGATGCAATTAGGCATGGCATTGTATGAGGGAGCTGCCGGCGATGATATTTTTGAATATAGGCTGGTAGATTCCAATTACAGCCATGAGGCCTTGACCGGATTAAAAAAAGAAGATATTTTAGGGAAAAGATTTTTTGATATACATAAAAATATGGAACCAAAAAACCTGGACAAGCTGATATGGACCATAAATACAGGAGAATCGACCAGCTACCAGCGGTTTCAGGAGAATACGAATTATTACTATGAGGTTCTGGCGTCCCGCCCAAAGGAAAACCAGCTGGCCATTATTTTAAATGACATTACCAAAAGCAAACAGGCGGAGGATCGGCTCCATTATTTAAGCTATCATGACCAGTTGACGGGATTATACAACAGAAGGTTTTTTGAAGAACAGTTAAAACGGCTGAATTCCAAAAGCTATTATCCGCTAATGATTACCATGGCCGATATCAATGGATTAAAGCTCATGAACGATTCCTTTGGACACAAGGTGGGAGATAAATATATTCAAAAAGTGGCTGAAGTATTAAGAGAAGGTTTCAGGGAAAAGGATATCATATGCCGTTTGGGAGGCGATGAATTCATCATAATTTCTCCCAATACCGATGTTAAGGAAATAAAGGAGATGATCGGCAGGGTCAGTAAACGGACAAAGCATGAAGCCGTAAATAAGATTACCCTTTCCGTATCTTTTGGATACAACGCGAAATATAAGGATGAGGAATCCATATTGGAAGTCCTTAAAAAGGCCGAGGACTATATGTACAAGAAAAAGCTGCTGGAAAGCGCGGGAATAAGGGGGAAGACTATCTATACGATTATGACTGCCCTTCATGAGAAAAATCCCAGGGAAGAACAGCATTCCCTCCGTGTGTCTCAGCTGTGCGAAAAGATGGGGACAGCCCTTGGACTGCAGGAAGATGAAATAAAAGAGTTAAGGACCGTTGGAATGCTCCATGATATCGGTAAGGTGGCAATTGAAGAGGGGATACTTAATAAAAACGGAAAACTGGTGGAAAAGGAATGGGAAGAAATTAAAAAGCACCCGGAGATCGGCTACCGCATTTTAAGCACGGTCAATGAACTGTCAGAGATGGCAGATTACGTTCTGGCCCATCATGAATGGTGGGATGGAAGTGGTTATCCCAAGGGACTTAAGGAAAATGAAATACCGGTTCAATCAAGGATCATTGCTATTGCAGATGCATACGACGCCATGATCAGTGAAAGAAGCTACCGTCATGCATTATCCAGGGAATATGCGATCAGTGAACTGGTTAAGGGCGCTGGTACGCAGTTTTGCAGGGAGTACGTCGATGTATTTATAGATAAGGTAGTTTATGACATGGGAGTCAGCGTTTAATATAAAAAAGGATATTAGGAAGGTCCGTCCCGCAAAGGGACGGGCTTTTCTGACTATATCACGTGACATTTGGAAACCCTATGTTTAGAATCATCCAATGCTTAAAAAGAAAGGAGATATGGAATCCATTGTGGTAATAAAAAACCTTAATAGAATCATAAAAACCAGAATGTCTGGTTTAGGAGATGATTTAAAAGATCTTTGCATGAGCTGTCCGTCCCATCAAAAGAGGAAGAAGTATTTTGAGGGCTGGTATTTCAAGCATCAGAACGCAGACACGGTCTTAGCCTTTATTCCCGGCCATAGTGTGGATGAAAGGGGAGTGAGGCGCCCGTTTCTGCAAATCATATGGAATGCAGGCATGAAATTATCAGCATGGCCCATGCCCTTAAAGGAGTTCTTAATGTCAATGGAAAGGTCCTGGATTTTCATGGGGAAAAGGGATATATAGAGGGAGACAGGGGCAGATCCTTTCCCAGGGATTACTTATGGCTTCAATGCAACCGGTTTCCGGAAGAAGCATCGGTCATGGTTTCCATTGCTCATATTCCTTTTATCGGACATAGCTTTCAGGGCTGCATCTGTGTCATCCAGTATAAAGGGCAGGAATACCGTTTTGCCACTTATCTGGGAGTAAAGGTGGTATGCAAAAGAGAAACTGCAGTTATATTAAAGCAGGGCCAATACACTTTTAAAATATTTTTAACAAACCGGAACAGAATTAAAAATGGGGGGTTTTCCCACAGGCTCCTGGCTCCGGATCAGGGAAAGATGGTTCGCTTCATAAAAGAGGAGCATTTATTGCTGGCAAGGTTTTTACTGTATAAAGAGGAGGAACTGATATTTGATTTAACAAGTGACCATGTAAGCTTTGAGTATGCGCGGGACCGGAAAACGGCTGATTGCAGCCGATTTTTGCAGAAAATACAGTTTCTGACTGCATGTAATAGATATTTCCTATAAGTACGGCTTATTTATAGATTTTATGAATTGGACGTAAGCCTTAAATCTTAATAGAATATAATTATCAATAAACATGCAGGAGGATGCAAAGGATGAATGTGAAACAGGCGGTTAGTGTTAAGAAGATCGGAGATGATGCGGAAGCTCTGTTTCGGGGAGGCTTTTTTTGTTCGGAGGCGGTTGTAAGCTCCATGAGGTCCAATTTTGAACTGGATATACCAGAAGAAGTCATAGCCATGGCTTCCGGCTTTCCGGTAGGTATCGGACGTTCCAAATGTCTGTGCGGAGCGGTATCCGGCGGGGTTATGGCCCTTGGCCTGTTCTTTGGACGGACAAAACAGGGTGACCCCAAAGTGGAAAAGAATCTAGAAGTGTCAAAGGAGCTTCACGACTGGTTCAAGGAAAACAACGGAAAGAATGCATTATGCTGCAGGATCCTTACCAAAGAGTTTGATATGGGAAAAGGAGAGCACAAGGAACAGTGTATTCGTTTCACAGGACTGGTAGCCAGAAAAGTAGCTGAGATCGTGGTGCGGGAATACGGCCTTACCAATACCGATGAACTGGAATCTGCGGAGGGATGCAATGATTAAAAAAGTTCCCATTCCCATGGCAGGGCTTTCCCTTGGGTTTGCAGCCCTGGGCAATCTCCTTCAAAGCTATTCAGAAACCATCCGCCTGGTTTGCGGAGCCATATCCGCTGTATTGGCGATTTTGTTTTTATGTAAGTGTATTTTTCATTTTGATATGGCAAAAGAAGATATGAAAAACCCGGTGATGGCAAGCGTATCAGGGACCTTTTCCATGGCAGTGATTCTTCTGTCCGCCTATGCCAAGCCTTTTATTGGAGATGGTGCGGTCTATATCTGGTATCTGGGGATCGCCCTGCACCTTCTTCTCATGGTGTATTTTACCGCGCGTTTTCTTTATAAGCTGAATATGAAAGCTGTATTTGCCAGCTATTACATCGTGTATGTGGGGATTGTGACGGCCAGCGTGACGGCCCCTGCATTTGGACGAACGGCCCTGGGGCTTGGAATTTTCTGGTTCGGCCTGGTCTGCTGCCTGATTTTACTGGTTCTTGTTACGGCCCGGTATGTGAAATACAGGGAAATTGCAGAACCGGCAAGACCGCTGTTTTGTATCTATACGGCTCCGGTGAGCCTTTGCCTGGCTGGATACCTTCAGTCCGCGGAAACAAAATCCGTAACATTGGTTATCCTGCTCATGGTATTAGCCGGGGTATTGTATGTAACCGTGCTGGTTTATCTGCCAAGGTTCCTTGCTCTGCCTTTTTATCCAAGCTATGCGGCCTTTACATTTCCGGTAGTGATCAGTGCTATTGCAATGAAGATGTCAACAGGGTTCCTGGCAAAAATGGGATATGCCGTAGGAGTTTTACCGGTCATAGTGCTTGCTGAAACCGTTATTGCAGTATGTCTGGTGGTTTACGTATTCATCCGCTATATGAAATTTTTATTTAGCAAGTAGGCAGTACTTATACTAAAAGGGTGCTGCAAAATCAATGTCATTAGATAAAACCCCATGGCATTGATTTTGCGGTGCCCCTTGTTTTTTATTTACAGGCTGAAAGGCAGTAACGGCTGTTTCCGCCTTACCGGTTGTAATTATGTATTTCTTGTCTTATAATCAAATCATGAAAGGCATGACCGCAAGTGTTGAAAAAACGAAGCTTGTGAATTTTTTGACAGGTCATGTCGTAAAGTCCTGCGGGCAGGCAAAGCTTCTGGTACAGGGAAATAGGGCTTATATCTATAAATGTAAGGAGGAATCAGCGTGAAATTGGTGTTTGATATAGGCGGAACGTCAGTGAAATTCGGCGTTGCAGATGAGGAAGGTAATTTTTCTTTCACGGATTCGGTGCCTACGCCGAAAAAAGATGTGGGAGAATTTCTGCAGGTGACAGAACGTATTTTTGAAAAGGCTGTCAGGGAATACGGTATTGACGGCGTGGCATTCAGCTTTCCGGGAGAGGTGCACAGCAGGGAAGGGGTAATAAAAGGCATCAGTGCCGTAGCGTATCTTCATGAAATCCCTTTAAAGGCTATATTGGAGGAAAGGTTTGGCGGACTTCCTGTGACCATGGCCAATGATGCCAACTGCGCTGCCATGGGGGAGCTTTGGAAAGGGGTGGCAAAGGAATGTCAAAGTGTAGTGTTCGTCATCTGTGGTACCGGTATCGGGGGCGCAGTGATCGAACGCGGAAAGCTTGATATGGGAGTGACCATGAACCGGGGAGAATTCGGAAATTTTCCCATGGGAGGCTTTAAGGACGGCGTCCTCCTTTCCTGGAGCAATTATACCCTGGAAAAACAAGCGCAGAAATACAATAAAAGAAAGCAGCCGTCAGAGCCCCCCGTTGATGGGATAAGGCTGGACCAGCTTGCCAGGGAAGGGGATATTCTGGCAGAAGAACTGATGGAGGAATTTTATTACTGGATGTCGATGGGCTGCATAACCCTGGAATTTGCCTTTGATCCGGAACTCATTGCAATCGGCGGTGGGATCAGCAGCAATCCGGGAATCATTGACCGGATCCAGAAGACGGTGGTTTCCCTGCTAAAAGGACAGCAGCAGGGCTACCTGGTACCAAGGATCACAGCCTGCACAAACGGCAGCAGGGCGAATCTGTATGGAGCCTTATATTATCACCTGTACGGAGAAAAGATTGACATAGAATAGGGAAATATGGAAGAAAGGTAATTCCGGTCAGCCCTTTGCTTATAATAGAGGAAGAATGAGGGGAAGATAAGAACAGGACGGTTTTGGGGAGTAATGCGATGAATCTTATCTTTCTTTTAATGGCCTGGCTTCCAATCCTTATTGGAGCGTTGGGAATTGCTTTGATTTTTTATTATTTCTATCAATGGATGAAAGGCTTTCGGTTAATTAAATACCGATTGGCAGGTGAAATTTGTCTTTTGGCGGTACTCGTGTACTTTTTGATATTCTTTATTTTCTGGTTTATAGGGCTGGGCCTGGCTTCTGGTTAATAATTTCCTGCTGGTTGCTGTTATAGAACCTTATAGTCTTCCAGATAGAAACGGTACTGGTCACCATTAATGTACTGTTTGCCTATATGAATCAGCTCATGGTTCTGGTCGTAAATCTGGCAGTACAGGAAAAACAAAGGTTCTCCGTTGGATACCTGGAGAAGTTTGGCTACGTCACCTCCGGCTCGTACAATATCCAGGTAAGAGTCAGTGGAATAGGTGACCTTAATCTGGTATTTATTTTCAAGAAGCTTGTAAAGAGGGCCGTCAAGAGATTCTTCCAACAAAAAAGAAAACCGGTCATAAGGATACAGGTTGTTTTCACACATGATAGGAAACCCATCCGCCATATTCACACGCTGAATAGAGATTGCCGGACTGCCTGCAGGTACGCCCATGGCACTGGCATCCTCCGAAGACAGAGCGATAACTTCCCGCTTGGTAACCAGGCGCGAGGGTACCATGCCGTTGGCTTCACATGCCTGTCCAAAACTTAATAGATGTTCAATTTTTCGTTTTACCTTTGCATGCTTAACAAAGGTACCCTTCCCTTGTTTTTTTGATAAAAAGTCCTCCTGGCATAGTTCCTCCACTGCACGCCGCACAGTAATACGGCTTACATTGAAAAGCTTGCTTAACTCTGTTTCAGTAGGAATTTTCTGTCCATATGGAAAAGTGCCATCCTTGATGGCAGTCTTTAATTCTTCTTTTAGTTGCTGGTAAAGTGGAATTTCATTACCTATGTCTAATTTCATAATACATACTCCTTTAATTCATACTCGTTATTTCAATTATACTATAGTTGTGCTATGAGGGTCAAAGCCTTTATTAAAATGACTTTATTATCCTGTCTTTGGTAAGAGAAATGATAGGATTTTTTTTGTTTGGTAAAAATCAATAAAAAATAGAATAAAAAATTGGATAAAAAGTAGAAAAGATAATATAACGTTATATAACCATTGAATATAACGTTATATTATGTTATAAAGTAAGTAACAAATAATGACAAGGAGGGATAAGAAATGACCAATACAACAGCAGATATTCTTTTATTCTCTGACAACATCTTTACTGGACTTACGGATGAGCTGATAAAGGGCTATGTCGCTATTGAAGGTAATCAGATACTGAAAGTTGGTACCAACAATGATTATCAGACCTTGGTTGGAGAAAAGACGAAAATATTGGATTTGAAGGAACAACTGGTAGCACCTGGATTTATTGATGTTCATACCTTCTTCACCGGATACGCTATTTTTCATATCGGTATGGACATGGCTGGTGCAGAGACCCCGGAGGAGTGTATGAAACGCCTGAAGATCTACGCCGGACAAAAGGGCGCAAAGGATACGCTTTTCGGACATGGCTGGAAGCCGGAGGGATTTCCGGCAGAAGCAATGGAACGGCATTTAAACGAGGCTTATCCAGATAGAGGCGTTATTATCTTCGCGGCGGACAGAAGCACCTGCATCATGAATGATCATGCCAGGAATACCTACGGATTTACCCCGGAGAAATGTTATCCGGAAGCTTACTACAAAATCATGAGAGAGTATCTCAATGACAGAGGCTTCATCCAGAGAGAATTTTCAGATTATATGAAGTTGATGAATAGCAGGGGTGTAACGACAGTTAAGGAAATGGGCTTCGATGATTATTATGGCTTTGATAATTTTCTCAAGGAAAAGGAGGAAAATAAAGAGCTGACCATGCGGATCTTCTTCATGTCCCAGCCGGTAGGAGAACAGATCAACATCGAACACGGCATTCGGATGCGGGAGAAATTTACAGGGGATTTTGTAAGATTTTCCGGTTACAACCGTATGACGGACGGCACGGTGGCAAGCCATAAAGGGGATCTGTTAGAGCCATATGAAGGGCAGGACTATTGCTGCGGAGTCCACATTGACTATGACTTAATTGAGAAGGAAGTACATTTGGCAGATGAAAATGGATTTCGTTATTCCCTCCATGCACAGGGAGACGGGGCGGTGCATAAAGTGATGGAGATTTTCGGAAAATGTAAGAAAGAGAATGGTAAGCTAGTGAACCGGCATGCGGTCACTGATCTGGAATTTTCCAATCCGGCAGATTTGGAGAAAATGGGAGAGCTCGGTGTGATAGGAGAGATTTATTTCCAGATTATGTCCCTTGATCCCGGAGATGCGGTTAAGGAAAACATCGGGAAGACTATTGGTATGAAGCGTGGGAAATACTACTGGAACCGGAGAAAAATGCTGGACAGCGGTGCTGTACTTTCAGGGGCCACAGACTTACCGCTTATGATTACCGATATTCCCCAAGCGATTTATCATGGATGCGGCGGTTACTTCCCGGAAGGTGGACAGCCTTTTAATAAGCAGAACACGATTACGGTTTCAGAAATGCTGAAAGCATGGACCTACGGCGGTGCGGTGAATTTAAGTATGGAGGAAAAACTCGGTACCTTGGAAGATGGTAAGCTGGCAGATATCACAGTTTTGGAACGCAATGTATTTGAAGTACCAATGGAGGAGATGAGAGACGTAAAAGTTTCTTTGACGATAGTTAACGGAGAGGTTGTATACGAGAATAATGGGAGAACAGAATATGAATGAAAAAAAGAAATTTAAACTTCAACTGCCGCACGTTTATACTCTTGCATTTATTCTGATTATTGTATTTGCCGTTTTGACATGGGTAGTGCCAAGCGGACAATTTGAAAGACAGCTGATTGATACACCGGCAGGTGAACGTGAGGTGGCAATTTCAGGTACTTACCAGGTGGTTGACAAGGTGACAGACGGCGGGGATCTGCGCCAGGGTATTCTGGAAATACTGATGGCGCCTACAAGAGGTATTCAGGCAGCTGCGGACGTAGTGGCTTTTATCCTTTTAATTGGCGGCACATTCCAGATACTTACAAAAACAAATGCCATGAACAGGGGAATCCGAAAGGTCATTAGCAAGCTTCAGGGGAAAGAGAGGCTGCTGATACCTATTATGATGATTCTTTTGGGAATCGGAGGAACTACGTTTGGTATGTCGGAAGAAGTCATTCCCTTTTATATCATGCTGATGCCAATCTTCTTTGCTATGGGATATGATTCCATGACGACATTCATGGTTGTATTCTTAGGTCCGCAGATCGGTTATGCAGCGTCTACAACAAACCCCTTTAATGTATTAATTGCTCAGGGTGTAGCTGGAATTCAGGGGAATCCGCAACTCATTTACCGTTTTGCATGGTGGATCATCATGATGGCTGTATCTGTTGCTTATGTAATGCGCTATGCCGCTAAGGTACACAAAAATCCTTCGGTTTCTATTACTTATAATGATGATATTCTGAAAAAACAGGAATTTGCAATGGATGAAGGCGATACATCCTTTACGCTCCGTGACAAACTGGTGCTTGTTGTATTTGGCCTGGGAATGGCAACTATTATCTTTGGAATTTTAAAATATGGATGGTACATGGATGAAATTTCTGCAATCTTCCTGGTTATGGGTATTCTTATGGGAATCGTAGGAGGAATGAAAGAAAAGGAAATCGCAGAAGAATTCGTAATTGGTGTAAAAGACCTGGCATTTGCAGCAGTTGTAGTCGGTGTCTGCCGCGGTATTCTGGTCGTTGCAGAAAACGGTATGATCATTGATACAATCTTAAATACACTGTCAAGCAGCCTTGAAAGCTTTAACAGTGTGGCATTTACTACAGTGATGTATGTGGTTCAGTCACTCCTGTCCTTCCTGGTACCTTCTTCTTCTGCGCTGGCATCATTGACCATGCCGATTATGGCGCCTCTTTGTGATCTGCAGGGAGTGAATCCGGAGGCGAGCGTAACCGTATTGCAGTTTGCGAACCAGTTGACCAATATGATCAGTCCAACCGCAGGTATGACCGTAGCAGGACTTGCAGTGTGCAGGATTTCCTTCGGACAGTGGTGGAAGACGATCTGGAAATTTTTTATGGCAGTAACCGTATTAGCTTTGGTATTTTGTGCGGTATCAGCAATCTTATAAGACGCTGTATGCCTGCAGAAAAAACATAAGCAATCATTAGAAATAAATAAAAAAGGGTGAAAGAAAAATCATGAACGAAAAAGAAATGACAAAAGCAATTTTATCTGGCAGAGAAAAAATAGAGGATGTTTATTTTGTGGCATGCGGAGGTTCCTTGGTGGATCTGTATCCAGGATATTATTTTGTACGCAGTGAGTCCAAAACAATGCATGCTGACTGGATTACAAGCAAGGAATTTGTGGTAACTCCTCCAATCCACCTTGGAAAAAACAGTCTTGTATTTATCTGCTCCCATGGAGGTAATACAAAAGAAACCGTCGAAGCCGCCCATATGGCAAGAGACTTGGGCGCCGCAGTAATCACAATGACCCACAATCCTGATTCTGCGTGTAACGATGATTCTATGATGCCGGTTATTTATGACTGGTCAGATCATGTGAATGAAAAAGAAAAACCACAGGGAATTGTTCTCCGTGTATTAAATGAACTCATGAAAGCTCAGGAGCCGGATTATATAAAATACGATGCGGTAAAAGACGGTCTGGAAAAAGCAGACGAAATCGTCCGTGCAGCCATAACAAAGGTAAAAAACCGGACATGGCTTTTTGCAGAAAAATATTATAAGGAAGATTTTCTATATATTATGGGCTCCGGCGCTTCCTATGCAGCAGCTTACGGTTTTGCAATCTGTTCCCTTCAGGAAATGCAATGGATGGATTGCTGCTACTTAAATTCGGCAGAATATTTCCACGGACCGTTTGAGGTGACCGATGAGGAGCATCTATACATCCTGCTGATGAGCAGAGGAAGAAACCGTATCATGGATGAAAGATGTCTTGCCTTCCTTGAAAAATACGGAAAAAAATACGAAGTAATTGATGCGGAGGAATTAGGCCTGGACATGATCGATGACAGCTGTGTTGAATATTTCAACCCGATGGTATTCTACGCAATGAGCGTTGCTTACAGAAATGCGCTTCAGGACAAAAGATGCCATCCAACAGATATGAGACGTTACATGGGGGTTGTAGAGTACTAAAATAAATAAAATGGCGAGGTGTGGATCATGGACAAATATGATGTAAGTGTACTGGGATTTGGTGACAATGTGGTAGATAAATATGTGCATATCAAGATGATGTATCCAGGCGGAAACTGCGTGAATTTTGCAGTATATGCAGATATGTTCGGAGCAAAAAGAAGCGCTTATATGGGATACTTCGGAGATGATGCAGAAGCTGAGCATGTAATTGCCACTTTAGAAGAAATCGGAATTGAAATGATTAAATGTGAGCAGCTGGAAGGTGAGAATGGCTGTGCAAAAGCAACTGTCATTGATGGGGACCGTATATTTCTAGGTTCTAATGAAGGCGGTATCAGGGGAAAAACTCCTTTTATTCTGGACCGTTTTGATCTGGAGTATATAAAACAGTTTGACCTGGTTCATTCAGGAAATTACTGCTTTATGGAACAAGAACTTCATAAGATTCGTGAGGCAGGGATCCTTGTTTCCTTTGATTTTTCCGATGACTCCACAGAGGAATATTACCAAAAGGTGGCTCCGGATGTTGATTTTGCTTTCTGCTCCTTTGACGGAACCAATGAAGAAGCAAAAGAGCATTTGAAAAAGGTGGTTTCCTACGGCCCGAAGCTGGCAGTGGCGTCAAGAGGTGCTGACGGCTGTATCCTGTACGATGGTAAAAGTTTCTTTATGCAAAAGGCTGCACCTGTTGAAACAGTGGTGGATACCATGGGTGCCGGAGATTCTTTGATCACTTCCTTCATGGTTAGTTATGTTGCTCATCTTAAAAAAGGTGAGGCAGATGCCGGTGCAATTACAGAAAGCCTGCAAAAAGCAGCAGGCTTTGCAGCAAAAGTCTGCGGAATCAGCGGCGCATTTGGATACGGTAAAATATACGAATAAGAGAATGGAACCATAAGCACCCAGAGATTTTTATAAAAAATAATCAGGAGCAGATGAATTGCGACATATAGATGTCATATTCGGTATGCTACAATCCTCTTATCATAGAAAGAAATACCTTATAGATATCCCACTATGCCACAAATCAGGCGGGAAAAAGGAAAAGAGGTAAGAAAAATGGATTTTGAGAGGGTTGAACTTAAGGAAAAAAAGGTAGTTGGGCTGCTGGCCCGGACAAACAACGCATCACCGGATATGGGAAAGGTGATCGGCGGCCTGTGGGAAGGCTTTTACGGAAAGGGCATTTATTCTGCCATTAAAAATAAGAGCAATGACAAGGCCCTGGGAATCTATACAGATTATGCAGGAAGGGAAATGGACGATTACAGTGTGATAACAGCCTGTGAAGTAGAGGCTGCAAAAGAGATCCCGGAGGGCACGGTGGCAAGGACCATTCCAGCAGGAACGTATGCAAAATTTGTGGTAAGGGGAAACATGATAACGGCAGTGGCAGAATTCTGGCAGGAGCTTTGGAAGATGGATCTGCCGAGAGCCTTTGCCTGGGATTTTGAAGAATATCAGAATGGGGACATGGAGGATGCACTGATTCATATTTATATCGGTTTAAAGGATTGATAAAAGAACAGGAGGGAGCCGCCAGCGGTTTTCCCTCCTGTTCTTTATTAATAGACGACTTCCTGATATCCTTCTGTGGAAGGAAACTCAATGGAAACAGCCTTTCCTGGATTGTTGTAATCCAGATTCATGTTCATGAGCATACCCATGGTTTCGTCCTCTTCGGTTATGGTCATGTATATGGAGATTGCCTCCTTGGAAAAATAGCCTTCCGGGCTGATGACTGCCTTTCCGTCAACCCGGCTGATCTTAAAATTGGAATCAGAAAGGGTGGGCCATATCTCGTCGCAGAAATCGGCCAGGTACCTTTCCAGTCCTTCTGTTTTGCTGGAATACAAAAGAATCTTATTACCGGCGTCACCGTCTGCAATCTGTACGTTATCCAGGAAAGCTCCAAACTGCCCGGTCAGTCCTCCTAAAGTGATATTTCTGGTCATATCTTCATATCCGATTTTCATTTTATATTTTTCATACATCCCCCCATCCAGATAATAGCAGCCATTGGTGTAGAAAGAGGTTTCTGAATTGCGTATCCCCAGCATATCCATCCTGGTCTGGGAGAGAAATTCCATGTTCGGAGTATTTAAGTCATGGTATTGAAGCAGCATATTCATGGAGACCGGGATCTCCAGCCAGTCATAGGAAAGGTTCATTTGGATGTCTGCCGCGATATCAAGGCCCGGCAGCCCGGAACTCTTCTGGTCTGCTTCCTGGTAAAGCTCCAGCCCCTTCTGGTTGATGATCCGCGCCGCAGACGGGTTTGATGCCCTTTGGCGGATAATGCCCTGATCAGTCCATGCGCCGGATTCATTGACCGTGCTGCCGTCCGGGGCAGTGGTTTCGGTCAGAAGATAACCGTTTTCATCAAAATAGTAGCATTCTGCTGTTCCGTCTCCGTCGGAGTCGATCCATTTCCAGGCGGAGGAGGGATAGGATTTATCTTTATCCTGCCACCACCAGCCAGTGCTATCCTGCTTCCAGACTCCCGCAAGGGCGGTTGATGCCATGGATATGGAGAGAAGCGATGCAACTGCAAATAATTTTATGATTTTTTTCATGCTTTTTCATTCCTCCTGCTTGTTATATTCGCCCTTATGGTGAGAAAGGCTTAGACAAAGCTTCCGGTTACTGCATTTATTTATTATTGTACCATATTTTGGTAAATACAACAAGAAAATACTGTCTCAGGTGTTCGATCAGGATTTTACTGTTCCCAATAATGATTGATTAATATTTGTCAATATGTTAAAATATGGAAGGAATAAAAAGAGGATGCAGGGAGTGCCGGGTATGTACTCCGGTTCTTTGCAATCGATGATGAAGCGATTTATGAAATGAATTAATTTTATGAAAGGTAAAACAAAACATGAATAAACAAAAGATTACAAAAAATGCTATTCTTCTTAGTATCATAGGGATCATCCTGTGTGGCTGTGCCGGCTGTGTGCCACAGAAAAAGGTACAGCCGGAAATTCTTTGGATCAACGGTACTTATGCAGTTTTAACAGAGCTTAACGGCGGAGATTATACGCTCTTTGGGGGAATGAAGGCGAATGAAGCCAATAAACAGCTTGAGCTCAGGGCATTGGACGAATGGTGGGGTGTAACGGACAGAGCCGGCGCGGACGAAAATTTAAACTGGCTGCTTGACGAAGGGCACCGGACCGATTATGCTTCGCTGATGCAGTCGCTGGAGGAGGATGGCGCATCGGAACTGGAACAGGCGGAACTGGTTGAATATTTTAGTGATGTTACAGGTGATGAAAATGAAGCTTTTTATCTTGCAAAAGGATATGACGACTACATAAAATACGGAGCAGGGGCCATTGACGGCTGGGATTACTGCCGAGCTGCATCCTTGTGCGGCTGGTATTATATTGCCGGATATTATACGGAACAGGAGGCACTGGACAAGTCCCTTGAAATAGCACAGATGATTCAGAAAAGGTTTTCATCATGGGATGAAATGATGGACAGTTACTTAAGAGGGTATGAATATTGGGCATATGAAAGCGGAGATGCCCGGCGCGAAGTCTATGAAGATATCAAAACAAGGGATAACAGCCCTTACCTGCTGGATTGGAACCTTCCGCTGGTTGAAAGCAAATAATCGTTTCATAGGGGTATTCAAGTGTTAAAAAAGTCGGCAGCCTGCCGACTTTTTAATATCATACAAAGGAGTCTTTCCAGTGTTCAAACAGCTCCATGTCGGAAGCCTTAAGCTTTAAATTAGTTGTAAGGTCTTTTCCTTCCGGTGATGTAATGCGAATTTCCATCACACTTCCTTCTTTTAACGGGCCGTTTAAAGCTGCTTTTAAGAACAGGGGGAATTTAGGGTGGTTATCTTTAAAAACAGCCCAGGATTCCTTTAACTGCATCAGGTTCATTAAGTTCATTTAACTGATCCTTTCTTTCTTGATTGTTAGGCATATCCTAGCATAAATGGAAAAAGGAGTCAATAATTGTGCTGCATTTGCCAAATGCCGGCTTGCGGCGCCTTACTCATTGCTTTCACGGTATAATGGGAACATAAAAGAAAGGATTGCCTATGAAGATTGACAGACTTATCGGAATTTTGTCCATTCTGCTTCAGGAGGAAAAGGTAACGGCTTCTTATCTTGCAGAAATCTTTGAGGTTTCAAGAAGGACCATAAACCGGGATGTGGAAGTCCTGTTAAGGGCGGGCATTCCCCTTGCAACTTCCCAGGGGAAGAATGGGGGGATATCCATCATGCCTGCCTACCGGATCGACCGGACGGTGCTTACTTCCTCTGAAATGCAATCCATACTGACCGGACTCAGAAGTCTGGACAGTGTGGCGGGAACCAGCCGGTACCAGCAGTTAATGAAAAAGCTGTCAGTGGACCAGGCATCGGTACAGGTCCCGGAAAGCCATATCATGATTAACCTGTCCTCCTGGTATAAATCTTCCCTGTCCCCAAAGATAGAGCTGATTCAGGAAGCCATTGAAGCCAGCCACTCCATAAAATTCTATTATTATGCTCCCGGCGGTGAGACGGAAAGGATCATTGACCCTTATCTGCTGGTATTCCAGTGGTCCTCCTGGTATGTGTGGGGATATTGCAGGGAACGGAAGGATTTCCGCATGTTCAAGCTGAACCGGATCCAGGAGCTTGGGGATACCGGTGAACATTATGAAAGGCTTCCCATTCCTCCCTTTGAGTGCTTTCCGGAAAATCCATACCCCGTTAGTTTTAATGTTACCGCGGTTTGCGAGCCGGGGATAAAGTGGCGTCTGATCGAAGAGTTTGGAATCGGTTGTTTTAAGGAACAGGAGGATGGAAAGCTTTTGTTTGAAGCAGGCTTTTCCAACAAGGATAATCTCTTTGGATGGCTCTTAAGCATGGGAGACCAGGTTGAACTAATGGAGCCAGAGGAATTCAGAAAAGACATGGAAGAGCTGGCCATGGGAATTTATGAAAAATATGCCGGGAAAAGGAAGGGCCTGCTTCTTGCAGATCGCGCCAAAGAAGGCTATAATAAAACATAAATTAATAGAAGCAGGTGAAATTTATGTATATAGCAGACTTGCATATCCATTCCCATTATTCCAGGGCGACCAGTAAGGATTGTTCATTGGAGTATTTGGACTTGTGGGCAAGGCGCAAGGGAATCGGTATTCTGGGGACCGGTGATTTTACCCATCCGGCGTGGCGTGAGGAATTAAAGGATAAGCTGACTCCTGCAGAGGAAGGGCTTTACATATTAAAAGAAGAATACCGGGTGGACAAGGGAGCCGGGCCGGAGGACAGTACTCCACGGTTTGTGATATCCGGGGAGATCAGCTCTATTTATAAGAAGAATGGGAAAGTGAGAAAGGTTCACAGCGTCATTCTCCTTCCAGGCCTTGAGGAGGCAGAGCTGCTTTCAAAAAAACTGGAGACCATTGGGAACCTTCATTCAGACGGCAGGCCTATTTTGGGACTGGATTGTCATGACCTTCTGGAGATCACCCTGGAATTATGCCCCAGGGCCATTTACATTCCGGCCCATATCTGGACGCCCCATTTTTCTTTGTTCGGGGCATTTTCCGGTTTTGATTCCATTGAGGAGTGTTTTGAGGATCTGACTCCCCATGTCCATGCACTGGAAACCGGGCTTTCTTCGGATCCTCCTATGATATGGCGTTTGTCGGCTCTGGACCGTTTTCAGCTGATTTCCAATTCCGATGCCCATTCCCCATCAAAGCTGGGCAGGGAAGCCAATCTTCTGGATATTGAATTGTCTTATACCGGGCTTTGGAATGCCATACAAAAGGGAGAGGGATTAGAGGGGACCGTAGAGTTCTTTCCGGAAGAGGGGAAATACCATTATGATGGCCACCGGAAATGCAGCCTCTGCCTCTCTCCGTCAGAAGCAAAGCAGTATTCCGGCAAGTGTCCGGTATGCGGCCGCAAGCTGACCACCGGCGTGTCCCACCGGATCGATCAATTGGCTGACCGCAGCCAGGGCTTTGTTCTTCCCGGCGGAAAGCCGTTTGAGAATCTGGTTCCTCTTTCTGAAGTCATTGCGGCTTCTATCGGATATACGGTTGCAAGTAAAAGGGTCCAGAACCAGTATGAATCCATGATAAGAGATTTAGGACCGGAATTTCCTATCCTTCGGGAATTGCCCCTGGAGGACATCAGGCATGCTTCCGGTGATATGATTTCAGAGGGAATCAGGCGGTTAAGAGAGGGAAGGGTCATATGTTCTCCCGGATATGACGGGGAATATGGGATCATCCGGCTGTTTGAGCCGGAGGAAATCAGCAAGCGGGGAAAAAACAGCTGAGCCTGAAAAGGAGAGCAGATATAATACAGTGACGGAAGGTTGGAAAATACCCGATGAGAAAGAAAAGTGTCAGTTATATACTTGAAAAACTGGACCAGATTTACGGTGTGACAAAGGAAGGGTTTTACCATCAGCAGCCCTGGCAGCTTTTGGCGGCCATCATGCTCAGTGCCCAAAGCACAGATAAACAGGTGGAGGAGGTGCTTCCCCAGCTGTTTCAGCGTTTTCAGACCGTAGAGCAGATGGCGGAAGCGCCCCTGGAGGAGATTGAGGATTCCATACGCTCCATCGGGCTTTATAAGAATAAGGCGAGAAATTTAAAAAAATGCTGCAGACAGATCGCGGAGGAATATGGAGGCCAGGTTCCAAGGGATATTGACGGGGTCCTGAATCTGGCCGGAGTGGGCAGAAAGACCGCCACCTTGTTTCTGGCAGATGCCTACGGAATACCCGGGGTCACAGTGGATACTCATGTATTCCGCATTTCTAAGCGGCTGGGCTGGGCTTCCGGGAAAAATCCGGCGGAGGTAGAATTGGAATTACAGACGATACTTCCAAAGGACCACTGGAACCGGATCAATTTTCAGCTTATTTATCATGGCAGGGCAATCTGTACGGCAAGGAAGGCAAAATGCGGGGAATGCATGCTAAGGGAATGGTGTGAGCAGATAATGGACAAAGATGGAAAAGGAGATAAAGAGATATCATGAAGCTTATGTTTAAACAGCGTTTTTTTTCCTGGTTTGACAGTTACGATATATATGATGAAAGTGGTGCTGCCGTATACACGGTCTGCGGAAGGCCCGCCTGGGGCCACAAGCTGGAAATCTATGACAACAGCGGCAATCACCTGGCCACCTTAAGGGAGCAGGTGCTTACCTTTCTGCCCCGGTTTGCCATCCAGATCGGCGGACAAACGGTGGGAACCATTACAAAAGAGTTTACTTTTTTCAAACCTTCTTTTTCCGTTGACTGCAATGGCTGGCATGTGGAAGGCAGTTTCATGGAATGGGATTACTCCATTCTTTCCCAGACCGGAAGCGTTGTTGCACGGATTGAAAAGCAGCTTTTTCAATTTACCGATACATACTTGATCGATGTGGCCAATGGGCAGGACAGCCTTTTGGCACTTATGGTGGTCCTTGCCATTGATGCGGTTAAATGCAGTCAAAACAAAGGCTGACGGATTTAGCTTCCACAGGTCTTCATCAGAAAACCATGAAACAATAACAATACAGCCTCCCTGCGGATTCTTAGAAACGGCGGGGAGGCATTTTTATTTTTCAAATTTTCAATACCTGATTGCCATGCGGCAAGCCATCCAGGTGGATTTTACTGACATGTTACCTATTGTTAATATTGTTGCATATGTTAAGGCCTATAAGCTGATTGCAGAAAAGGATGGTCACAGGAACAATTCCATTGCAAAAACCACCATGCAGGCGGCTATGGAAACCTGAAACAGGCTTTTTTCTTTATAAGCCAGAATGGCAGCCGTCAAAAGTGCTGCGGCGCCGGACCATATGCTTTTCGTGGCCGTAAGGATGGCAGGAAAGGTCATTACCGACAATGTCACATAAGGAACATAGTAAAGAAAAGACCGGATAAAGGGAACCTTTATTTCCCTCCGGATGAGGGTCAGGGGAAGGACGCGGATCAAGTAGGTAACTGCGGCCATGACCAGTATGTAAAGATAGATTCGGTTATTCATGGGAAACCTCCATAGTGTCAGGTACCGGGAACAAGGCAGCAGCAGTTCCCGCAATCACAACGGTCAGTATAATCAGTCTGAATCCGGAGGAAATCTTGTGCAGTGCCGGAATCAGAAAGAACAAAAGGCTAAAGGCCATGGAAAAGGCGGTAACTCCTGCCAGAACACGGTTTTTCTTTGCAGGCGGAATGATAATTGCCAGAAACATCCCATACAGGGCCACCCCTAAAGCGCTTAAAGCTCTTTCAGGCAGAAGGCGTCCAAAGTAAGCGCCGGCTGCGGTTCCCAGTGTCCAGCCCGGAATGGCGAGCAGAAACAGGCCGTAGCAGTACCATGGGTTTAAGGGCCCCGGCTTACACACGGAAACACCGAAGATTTCATCTGTTATTCCGTAGCCGATCAGCAGGCGGTGATAAAATGGGGGTGTCTTGTCAAGCTTTTGGGAAAGGGAGCAGGACATGAGACTGTAACGCAGGTTGATGACTAACTGGGCAGCGGCCATTTCTGCAAAGGGAGCGCCTGCTGTGATAATGCCCAGGGCGGCAAATTGTCCTGCTGATGTTAAGTTGGTAAGGGACATCACAATAGACTGCCACGGTGACAGTCCCGATTTTGATGCTATAATTCCAAAGGTAAAGGATACGGCAATATAACCAAGAAAGATGGGGATCCCATCCTTTATACCGGATTTTAGCTGTTCTCTGCTGGTATTCATAACGCTCCTCCTCATAGGACGTAACCGCCCTTATCGTATTTATAAAATATACCATGAACCTTTACATCAGTAAAACAAATGTTTATAATGAAAACATTAGAAAAACTAATAATAAGGAGCTGGGAACATGAAGCGGTACTGACTCCTGATGGAGCAGAGCTTTTACCCTATATAAAGAATATATACCATGGTTACAGGGAACTTACGGAGAAGAGAAAAGAGATGGAAGGAATCCAGAATGCAGCCATCCGGATCGGTACCTTTGCCAGCAGGCAATTTCTGGAATATCTCACAGAGGAATATGGGGAACTGAATCAGAACTATGGAGGATAAAAGAATGGGTCATAAAAATTTAACAACACTTTGTTATATCCAGCGTGAAGAGAGCTATTTGATGCTCCACCGGATAAAAAAGAAAGACGATATGAATCAGGACAAATGGCTGGGGGTAGGAGGCCATTTAGAGGAAGGGGAGAGTCCGGAGGAATGTCTTTTGCGTGAGGTAAAGGAAGAGACCGGATTATCCCTGCATTCCTACCGGCTCAGGGGCATTATTACCTTTGTATCGGACAAGTATCCCGATGAATACATGTTTTTATACACTGCCGATGGATATGAAGGGACCCTGACTGAATGTCCGGAAGGAGAGCTTAAATGGATACCAAAGGAAGAAATAGGCGGTCTCTCTCTTTGGGAAGGAGACCGTATTTTCTTTGAGCTGTTACTCACGGATATTCCTTTCTTTTCCTTAAAGCTTGTGTATACAGGGGATCATCTGAAAAACGCTTTGTTAAATGGCAAGCCATTGGCGCTTTTGCCTGCTAATACAAAAGATCCTTCTCCGCAAAGAGAGCATAGCTGATTTTATACATCAACAGATTCCATGCCAGTGCTAGAAAGGGAGAGCAGCACAGAAGGATAAAGACCAGGTGATCTGTAAATGAAACACCCAGCAAGGTGAAAAGCTTATAGATACCAAAGAAGATGGCGCCGGGAACCAGACAGGAAACAAGCAATAAAATACGGGCTTTTTCTGCGCCGAATTTAAACAGAAGAGGGATTGACATGCTTCCCACAATTTCTGCAATTACCAGGCTCGCCACACCGGTAAACAGCAGAGTCATCATGTTATTGATGCTGCTGAAAATATCCTTATGTGCAATGATCCCGCCTATAGCGCCAATTACCAGCCCGGTGACAGCGCCTACCGCTGAGAAAATCAGAAGAACAATAAATTTGCTGATCACGATGTCCTTTTTGGTGACCGGCATGACCATGGCGTATTTCATCCACTTGGAATGATCGTCAAAGCTGAATGTAGTGATGATCATCGAGCTGCATAGAATGCCGCTCATGATCATATAACCCTCCAATCCAATGGAAGGAATAAGAGAGAACGCTAAAATCATCAGTATAAAAATCATGGACCTGGCATTATGCCCGGTGTTATATAGATCTTTTAAAATTAAACTTTTCATTTTACCTGGTCTCCCTTCACATAGAGAAGAAGGATATCGTCAATAGAGGCATTATCTACTACTGCAGTCTTATACTTACGGCGGGCCTTTTCCTTGTCTGCTACCAGCACATCCCATTGATAGTCGCGTTTCCGGTAAGCAAGGATCTCAGATTTGTCAATGGCGTTAAACTGATCCGTTTTGCACCGGATAATTCCATATTGGTAGCGCAATTCATCTTTTTCTTTACAGAACAGGGCTTTTCCTTTATGAATAAAAGTAATGTAGTCCGCCACCTTTTCCAGATCCGTAGAAATATGGGACGACATCAGGATCGAATGGTCCTCATCCTGTACAAAGTCCAGAAATAAATCCAGCAGATCGTCACGCATGACCGGGTCAAGCCCGCCGGTCGCTTCATCCAGAATCAGAAGCTTTGGTCTATGGGAAAGCGCAACGGCAATGCCAAGCTTCATTTTCATTCCCCTGGAAAATGTTTTGATTTCTTTGCGGGGAGGAAGCTGTAACTTTCTCAAATAGTTATCGTAGGCGGTTTCATCCCACTGCTTATAGGCTGCCGCTGAGATCCTGCCGATTTTAGCCGGCGTAAGTGTCTCATAGAAGTTGATGCCGTCAAACACGACTCCTATGTTTTCTTTGATGTTTCTGGGATCGGAAGAGAGCTCCTTCCCCCAAAACTTAACCATCCCTTCATCCTTTTTTATAAGATCAAGGATAGCACTGATTGTGGTGCTTTTACCGGCTCCGTTCTCACCGATCAATCCCATAATCGTCCCTTTGGGAATGGAAAATGATACATGATCCAACTTAAAATCAGGATATTGTTTCGTCAGATTTTCAACCTGCAAAATCGGCTCCATTTTTATTCCTCCTCTTGATAAAACATAGTCAAAAGTTCAATCAGCTTGCCCAGTGATATTCCGCTGGTCCGGGCAATATCAGCTGCCTCCTGCAGATGTTCTTCGGCTTTTCGCTGCTGTTCTTCCTGAAAGAAATCTTTGTTTTGTGCCGATACAAAACTGCCCCGTCCAACGGTTGTTTCAATGAAGCCGTCCCGTTGTAAATCTTCATAAGCTTTTTGTACGGTAATGACGCTGACATGAATGGATTTGGCCAATGCCCGCATAGACGGGATAGGATCGCCGGTCTGCAGCTCTCCGCTCATAATCAGCGCTTTTATCTGCGAAGTGATCTGCTCATAGATGGGCTTATTTGTGTTACTGCTGATTATAATTTCCACAGTAGGTCTCCTTGGTGTTGTATAGTGTACTTATTGAACAAGTACATTATATGAGATGCATTTCGCCATGTCAATAGGGAAAAGAAAAAAAGATTGACCGGATTTTCTATCCATGGTATATTGATGATATTATAAATGATAGGATGTGTGTGTTTGTTAATTGTATTAAAACATGGAGCATAAGGCAATTTTATATGAAAAGCAGGAGTCGGGACAGGAAGGCCGAAGGTCTTTCCTCTATTTCGTGTACCTGTTTTGCCCATGGGATACAAAACAGACAGAATAAGGTTGAGAGCCTGTAAGACGTCAGTTTGTTGTCTTGCAGGCTTTTTTTGCGCGAACAATGAGCCGAACGAATATGCCTGCATATTCATCTGGCGAATGGTTCTGCCTGTCCTATGCTTCATGAACCTCAGGAAACCAGTTGGAAAGACAGAAGGAACGAGGAGAATTACATGAATCACACATTTCAGATTTTAGAATTTAATCTTATATTGGAAAAACTTGAAGAATTTGCACACACGGAAGCAGCGAAGGTGAAAATAAGGAATTTAACCCCATGCCTGAAGGAAGGTGAGGTAAAAAAAAGCCTTCGCGATACGACGGAGGCCAGGACAATCATTGACCGGATGGGGCTTCCTCCCGCTGTCAGTATGAATGGTCTGCAGGAGATCATGAATACGGCAAGGCAGGGCGGCTGCCTGTCCGCTGAAGAACTGGAACAGACAGGAGGAATGCTCACCGCGGTAAAGCGGTTTAAGGACTTTTTAAACCGGTGCAAATACCTGGAGCTTGGCCTGCCTTATTATGAGCAGGACTTAAACCCATTGGAGGATCTGGCAAGGGAGATTTATGAAAGCGTCAGAAACGGAAAAGTAGAGGACAGTGCCAGCAAACATCTAAAGAACATCCGCCAGGATGTGGCCAGATTGGAAGAAAAGCTGCGGGCAAAAGCAGAGGCCATTTTAAGGGGAAATAAAAAATATTTTTCCGATTCTTATGTGACCTTAAGAAATGGCAGACTTTGCCTTCCTGTAAAAAAAGATTACAGATCAAGCGTTCCGGGCAGTGTCATCGACCAGTCAGCAACCGGCTCCACCCTTTTTATTGAACCGGCAGCTATTGCAGTGCTTAACGGGGAACTGGAGCTTTTAAGGATTGAGGAGGAAAATGAGGCAAGAAGGCTCCTGTATATGCTTACGGCCTCAGTAGAAGAAAATTTAGAGGTTCTGGAAGGGGATAAACGCCTTCTTGAAAAACTGGATTTCCTGTTTGCAAAGGGAAGCTTAAGCGCCTCCATGGCCGGCACCATTCCAGGCATTAATACGGATCGGACCATAAAAATTGTAAATGGCCGCCATCCATTCATGGACCCGGAAACCGTGGTGCCACTGAACTTTGAACTGGGAGAAAAAGAACGGGGAATCGTAATTACAGGGCCCAATACAGGAGGAAAAACCGTATCCATCAAGACCGTGGGGCTGTTCTCCCTTATGGCCCAATGTGGCTTACACCTGCCCTGTGATGAGGCCGGTCTTTGTATGAACAGCCAGGTGCTCTGTGATATCGGAGACGGCCAGAACATTACGGAAAACTTATCCACCTTTTCCGCCCATATCACCAATGTAATGAGGATCCTAAAGGAAGCCGGCCCGGAGAGCCTGGTCATCCTGGATGAGCTGGGTTCAGGAACAGACCCGGCAGAAGGTATGGGAATTGCCATTGCCATACTGGAAGAGTTAAGAAGCAACGGATGCCTTTTTCTGGCAACCACCCATTACCCAGAGGTAAAGACATACGCTAAGGAGGCGGAGGGCATTACCAACGCACGAATGGCTTTTGACAAGGAAACCCTTAGGCCTCTTTACCGTATGGAAATCGGAGAAGCCGGAGAAAGCTGTGCCCTTTATATAGCCAAACGGCTGGGAATGCCGGATTCTATGATAAGAAGGGCCAGAAGATACGCTTATGGAGAGCAGGAAGGCCTATGGGAAGAAGATCCGGATGCCTTAAAAGAGAGTGCTGGACATTTAAATTTAACCGGCCCCCAAATTGAAAAACTGAAAAAGACCGCGGTGAATAAAAATGTAATGGAAAAAAAGTTCACCATCGGAGACAGCGTGTTTATTTATCCGGATAAGAAAAAGGGAATTGTGTGCAGACCCGTGAATGATAAAGGGGTACTGCAGATCCAGATGCCGGATAAGAAAATCTGGGTCAACCAGAAAAGGGCAAAGCTTTTGGTCGCCGCAAAAGAGCTATACCCGGAGGATTATGATTTTTCCATAATTTTTGATACCGTGGAAAACAGAAAGGCAAGGCATAAGATGGAAAAGGGATATCAGGAGGGGATGGAGATCAGAACGGAGTGATTCTGAGGCCTGAAAAGGCCGCCCCTAAGCCAGGCCAAAAAGAGTTTTTGTGTTAATTTGACGACATTGTATACGCATGGTAAAATAATGTAATATAGCTGGAGTTCATACTGGGGGAATAATTATCATTATCATAAAACGGATTATATGTTATTTTCTGCTTATGCTGTTTTTAAACATCATTTTAGTGACGTATGTAATTCCCGGCATTGCGGCTTTGACGTCTGCGAATTTTATGTTGATTTGGTTAATGAATTAAAAGTAAAGGGTCTGTAGAAATGAAAAATACGATTCTTATGAAGCAGATGTAAATAACCTCCGGCATGAGAAGACCCGTGAATGCCGGAGGTTATCTGGCAGTAAAGCTTTGGGCTATGCTGCCTTAATTCTGATTGAAAAAGGAGTGTATTGTGAGATTCAGATTAAACATGAAGTACCTATGCGTCTTTATCATAATCTTCATTATTGAAGTACTAATAGCTGTTTTTGTAAATGATAAATTCATCAGGCCATACGTTGGCGACATTTTGGTAGTGGTTCTGATTTATTGCTTTATCAGGTCATTTGTGGGGAAAGAAGTAAAGCTGCTTCCTTTGTACATATTTGTTTTCGCCGCATTGACGGAGGTGGGGCAGTATTTTCATTTAGCGAAGCTGCTTGGCCTTAGCGACTATAAAATTGCAAGGATTATTATTGGTTCGACCTTTGATTTTAAGGACATTGTCTGCTATTTGGCAGGCTGTACCGGATTATTCTTGTATGAGATGGTAAAGCGGCGTAAGTAATCAGGTGAAATGCTGCCTATGCCTGGAATGCATGGGGGATGGTAAAGTCGTCGTTAAGCTCAGCCAGAATGTTCCGGAAAATCTGTACATGGCAAAGCTCATCTGCAATGATCCGGTTTAAGATTGCCTTGATCTTACAGTCATCGATCCAATCCGCCTGGTCCTGGTATTTCCGGATAGCTTCCAGTTCACTTGCCAGGGCGTTGGAGACCAGGGGACCGATCCGGGTGGGATAGCGGTTACAGGCGGGAGTCCAATACCTTAAGCGCCCATTTTTATAGCTCCACAGCCTGGGATCTGCGCCCAGCATGATGGCCAATTCTCCAAAGGTGTTTAAATGATGCATTTCAACAATGCTGATCTTATGGAAACATTCCGCTATATCAAAGAAGAAGTTTCTGGTAATCATGCTGTTGTAAGTATAAAGGCTGATTGCGGACATTTCGGAATTACAGTCGCCTATATTAGAAAGCATGGCTGCGGCATACCGCTTATTTTGAGAAAGGATCTCTATGGGAGGCCAGGGATCGTTGCCTGAAAAAACAAGAGCAGATAAATCCATATAATACCCTCATTTCAATTTATTCTATTTAAATATATCCGCCAGATGGTATAGTATGACTTAAAAACACAAGAAGATGGAGGGACTAAGAACATGGACTGCAAAGAAAAATTTAAGAAAACCGTGGAAGATTTTTTACCGTATAACGAGCAGGAAGAAAGGGATAAGGAAATGCTGCTCCAATATCTCGCGTCAGGGGAATCTATATTTTTCCGTGAAAGTTTAACCGCCCATATGTCGGCTTCGGCCTGGGTGGTAAATCAGTCCCGTGATAAGGTTCTTATGGCCTACCATAACATCTATGATTCCTGGGCATGGACCGGAGGCCACGCAGACGGAGAAATGGATCTGCTTAAGGTAGCAATCCGGGAAGCCATGGAAGAGACCGGGATTACAAAGGTAAGGCCGGTTACAGAGGATATTTTTTCTCTGGAGGTGCTTACGGTGGACGGACATGAGAAGAGGGGAGCTTACGTTTCCTCCCACCTTCACTTAAATGTGACCTATCTTTTAGAAGCAGATGACAGGGAGGCTCTTCATAAGAAAGAGGATGAAAACAGTGAGGTAGGCTGGTTTGGTTTGGAAGAATGCTTAACGTCAGTCAATGAACCCTGGATGAGGGAACGGATTTACCGGAAATTGCTTGATAAGATGAGAAATATAAGATATTAACAAAGAATTGATGATTATTTTCCATTTTACTGTTTTATTTTTCCAGATTATGATTTATAATAGAGGAATCTAACAGATAAAGTTTTGCCAAATAAGACAGCGAGGTGGTAGATATGAAGATTATTTACGCAATCGTCAGCTCAGATGATGGAAACAGGGTGACCGATGTGCTGAATGAACACCAGTTCAGCGTGACAAAACTTGCCACAACCGGTGGTTTCTTAAAGAAGGGCAACTCTACATTAATGATCGGTACGGATGACGGACAGGTAGAAGAAGTCATCACTCTGATTAAAGATACCTGCGGAAAACGCCAAAAGATTACCTGCAATGTTCCGGCGCCGAATATCGCGTCTGTATCAGCCGGATATATGATGATGCCGATGACAGTGGAACTTGGCGGAGCTACTATATTTGTAACCGACGTAGAACGATTCGAGAAGATTTGAGAAATCAGCAAAGGGATTGCAGAGCAATCCCTTTTCCCAACTGCTGGAATTGACAGGCCGGAGGAAGAAGCAAGAGAATAACAGGAGGTGTGTTTTTGAAACTGGATGAGATGACGAAAAATATGCTGGTGGCAGAGGCATATGAAGCCCAGAAGATGGCTTATGTGCCTTATTCGGATTTTTGCGTGGGAGCAGCCCTGCTTGCAAAGAACGGAACGGTCTACCATGGCTGCAACATTGAAAATGCAGCCTTTACACCCACCAACTGTGCGGAGCGTACCGCGTTTTTCAAAGCGGTCTCAGAAGGAGTCACGGAATTTGATGCCATTGCCATTGTGGGGAATAAAAAGGGAGAAAAGGGAGATATATGTGCTCCCTGCGGAGTCTGCCGGCAGGTAATGGCGGAATTCTGTGACCCTGAGGAATTTAAGATCATTCTGGGAGCAGCAGAGGAAGCTTCCGTGTATACCTTAAAGGAGCTGCTTCCTTTGGGATTTACAAAAAAGAATTTAAATTCCTGATGAGGTCTGAAGGGGTATCCCTTAATGTCTAAAAAACATGGGCAGAAAAGGGGAAAGCTTAAGTAAAAGGGAGGTTTTGGTGTGTCATGAGGATGTACGATGTAATTGCAAAGAAGCGGAACGGAGAAACTCTGACAGAGGAAGAGATCCGCTTCATGATCAGCGGCTACGTAAAGGGGGATATTCCTGATTACCAGATGTCTGCCATGCTGATGGCCATTTACTTTAAAGGTATGAGTGATGAGGAAACAGCCATTCTTACCGATGCTGTTGCCCATTCCGGTGATATGGTAGATTTATCTCCGATTCAGGGAGTGAAGGTAGATAAGCACTCCACCGGAGGCGTGGGAGATAAGACGACATTGGTAGTTGCGCCCATTGCAGCCGCCTGCGGAGTTAAGGTTGCGAAGATGTCGGGCCGGGGCTTAGGCCATACAGGAGGAACCGTTGACAAGATGGAATCCATCCCTGGTATGAGGACTGTCCTGACAGAGGAAGAATTCTTTCAGGTGGTCAATGCCACCGGCCTTTCCGTTATCGGCCAGTCCGGAAATCTGGCTCCTGCAGATAAAAAACTTTATGCCCTTCGTGATGTGACTGCAACCGTGGACAGCATTCCCTTAATTGCCGCTTCGATTATGAGCAAAAAGCTGGCAGCAGGAAATGACTGCATTCTTCTGGATGTTAAAACCGGCAGCGGAGCATTTATGAAGACCCTGGAAGATTCCATCACCCTGGCGGAAAAGATGGTGGCGATCGGGGAGCATGCAGGAAAGAGGACCATGGCTCTCATAACCAACATGGATATTCCTCTGGGAAGCCTGATCGGCAACAGCCTGGAAGTCATTGAGGCAGCGGAAACCCTTCGGGGAAGAGGACCTGAGGACTTAAAGTCGGTTTGCTTAAGCCTGGCTGCCGGTATGCTCTATCTGGCAGGAAAGGGCAGCATGGAGGAATGCCGGGCGCTGGCAGAAGGAACCATTGCCGACGGAAGCGCATTGGAACGCCTTATGGCCATGGTGGAAGCCCAGGGAGGCGACCCTTCGGTGATCAGGGACACCTCACTTTTTGCCAAAGCAGCCTTTGAAAGAGAAGTGAAGGCCTTAAAGAGCGGTTATATCACCCATATGAACACAGAGCAATGCGGGATCGCCTCCTCGCTTTTGGGAGCCGGAAGAGTTACCAAGGAGAGCGTGATCGATTATACGGCGGGAATCGCCCTTAAGAAAAAGGTGGGCCAGAAGGTGGAAGAGGGAGAGACCATTGCCGTGCTGTATACTTCAAAGGAAGAACTGTTTGCGTCTTCTGAGGAGGAATTTTTAAAAGCAGTCACCATCAGCGGACAACAGCCGGCAGCAGAGCCCCTGATTTATGCCAGCGTTACCAAAGAAGGCGTAAAGCGCCTGACAGAATAGAAAGGTAGGACACAATAATGACAGATTTAGAAATGTTAAGTTACGTAGATCACACCCAGTTAAAGGCGGTTGCCACATGGGAGGACATTGAGGAGCTTTGCAAGGAAGCCGTGGAATATAAAACCGCTTCCGTGTGCATCCCTCCCTGCTATATCAGCCGGGTACATGAAAAGTTCCCGGGCCTTAATATCTGTACCGTGGTCGGATTCCCTCTGGGCTACAGCATAACGGAATCAAAGGTCCTTGAGACAAAGAAAGCCATTGAAGACGGAGCCTCTGAGGTGGATATGGTAGTGAATATCAGCGATGTGAAAAATGGAGACTACGGCAAAGTAGAAAAGGAAATCGCAGAACTGAAAAAAGCTGCCGGCGAAAACATCTTAAAGGTCATCATTGAGGCCTGCTATCTGACGGAAGATGAAAAGATTGCCATGTGCAAGGCAGTTACGGCAGCCGGAGCTGATTATATTAAGACCTCCACCGGATTTGGAACCGGCGGAGCGACCCTGGAGGACATCCAGCTATTTAAAAAGCACATCGGTCCTGATGTAAAGATAAAAGCGGCCGGCGGGGTGAGAACCCTGGAGGATTTAAGGGCTTACATTGAAGCTGGATGCAGCCGTGTGGGCGCCAGTGCAGCTGTCAAGCTGGCGGCGCAGAAGGAGAATTCTGTTTCTGGAAAATAACATATAAATTAAGCGCTCCAAAAGAGATTCTTTTATAAGTGTCTGCCTTTTGGAGCGTTTTTACACGTATTTTTATACAATTTCCACAAATGACAGTAAAGTCATATCTGGCTATTTTCACGAAAATGTTTAAATATACAAAAAAAACTGACAAACAAGCTATTGAAGTGTTAAACTTAAGATATAGAAGTAATTTTATGTATCAACGTGTTGGCATTCAGGCAGGAGGTATTATTATGTTTCAGGTAAATGATCTAGTAGTATTCGGAACCCATGGAATATGCAGGGTAGAGGCGATAGGAAGACTCGACATGTCCTCGGCAGATGAGGAGCGCCTTTACTATACGCTAAAGCCTCTTAATGAGGTACAGCATTGTGTTGTTTACACGCCTGTAGACAATTTAAAAGCGCCCGTGAGAGCTGCATCTACCAGGGAAGAAGCCATTGAACTGATTAACCAGATTCCTGATACTCCGACCATGTGGGTGATTGATGAAAGGCAGCGTGAAGGGATCTATAAGGAAATCATGATGAAAAATGAGTGTACGGGCTGGCTTCAGATCATCAAGACTCTTTATTTAAAGAAACAGAATGCGGCGGCAGATGAGAAGAAATGTTCGGCAAAGGATGAATCTTATTTTAAGATGGCAGAAGATCTGCTTTATTATGAACTTGCGGCAGCTTTAGAAATGGAGCCGGCCGTGGTGAAAGACATGGTGGTTACGCGGGTGAAGGCTGAGTAATTAGAACTGGGGTCTGAAAAATCTGATCCGGTCCGGAAGGCATAAATTATTTGGGGTTATTGCAAAAATACGCTTTGGAATGTGATGTCACAAACCAAAGCGTATTTTTATGAATTAATGATAAATTTTCTTCTCTTCATAAATGGGCTCACAGGTCAGGTTTACGCCCAATTTCTTAAATATCTTAACATCCACATCGGATAGCAGTACAGAAGTATGAGCATCGCACCCCTTTAATTTCGGAAGCTGTTCCAGAGCGATCTGAGCGTTGGGATCGGTCGCTGCGCTGGCGGACAGTGCAATTAAAACCTCATCCGTATGAAGTCTGGGATTTTTGCTGCCCAGATAGTTGATCTTTAATTTCTGAATCGGCTCAATGGCAGAGGGAGAGATCAGATGAATGTCATGAGGAATATTTCCTAAAACCTTGACTGTATTTAACAAAAGGGCAGCGGAGGCACCTAATAAGTTGGTAGTCTTACCTGTGACAACGGTTCCGTCCTCTAATTCAAGTGCAGCAGCCGGAGATCCTTTTATTTCGGCCAGGTTCTTGGCGGCATTCACCACCTTTCTCATGTCAGTGGTTATTTTCGCCTGCTTCATGAGAAGCTCAATCTTATAGACCTCATCTTTGGAACCCATATCCCTTGCCAGCCGGGAAAGGGCCTGGTAATAACGTCTTATGATTTCCTGCATGGAAGCCTCTCTGCATACCTCATCATCCACGATACAGAAGCCAACCATATTAACGCCCATATCGGTGGGGGATTTGTAAGGACATTCTCCGTAAATTCCCTCAAAGATAGCACTTAATACAGGAAAGATTTCTACATCACGGTTGTAATTAACAGTGGTCTTTCCATAGGCCTCTAAGTGAAAAGGATCGATCATATTCACATCGTTTAAATCTGCAGTAGCGGCCTCGTAGGCTAAATTCACCGGATGCTTTAATGGGATGTTCCAGATGGGGAATGTCTCGAATTTCGCATATCCGGCCTTGATTCCCCGCTTGTTCTCGTGGTAAAGCTGGGATAAGCAGGTTGCCATCTTTCCGCTGCCAGGTCCAGGAGCCGTAATGATAACAAGAGGCTTTGTGGTTTCTATATAATCATTTCTGCCGTATCCTTCGTCGCTGACAATGAGAGAAACATTGCTTGGATAACCGTCAATGATATAGTGTCGGTATACTCTGATCCCCATTTTTTCCAGCTTGCTTTTAAATAAATCAGCTGCCTTCTGTCCGGAATACTGTGTGATAACAACGCTTCCCACATAAAGCCCCTTATCCGTAAAGGACTGGATCAGCCGTAAGACATCCACATCATAAGTGATGCCCAGATCATGGCGGATCTTGTTCTTCTCAATATCTGCAGCGTTGATGGCGATCACGATCTCTGCCTGGTCTGAAAGCTGCATCAGCATGCGGAGTTTACTGTCAGGTTCAAATCCGGGAAGCACTCTGGAAGCGTGGTAATCGTCAAACAGCTTGCCGCCGAATTCCAGATAGAGCTTGTCACCAAACTGGCTGATTCGTTCCCTGATGTGCTCTGACTGCATGGTTAAATATTTGTTGTTATCAAATCCAAATTTCATTTGTCCCTCCATGATGTGTGCTTATGGTTCAGCAATGGCACCACCGAACCATATCGCATGCACGAACTTTTTGACCATAGTACTTATAAATTGTATCACATTAATTATGAAATTGCCACGGATTTTTTCCTGCCCCCTTCTTTTTCCTGAAACCCTTTACAACTGGCTTTAAACGTGTTAAAACGTTGTAGTAAGAAGGAGGATAGAAATGTTTAAAATAGGAAGAAATGATGCATGCTGGTGCGGAAGCGGAAAGAAATATAAAAACTGTCACCTGTCTTTTGACCAAAAAATTGAAAATTATGCGGTCATGGGAGTTGAGGTCCCGGAGCACTATATGATAAAAACACCGGCACAGATTGAAGGAATCCGCCGTGCAGGAGTGATTAACAACAAGGTACTTGATCAGGTGGATGAGAACATTAAGCCGGGCATGAGTACGGAAGATATCAATACCCTGGTACATGAGACTTCCATCAGGTTGGGAGGAATCCCTGCTACTCTTAATTTTGAAGGATATCCCAAAAGTGTGTGCACATCGATCAATGAGGTAGTATGCCACGGAATCCCGGATCCTAACCGGATCTTGCAGGATGGGGATATTATCAATGTGGATGTGACCACCATTGTAGACGGCTTCTACGCCGATGCCTCCAGAATGTATTGCATCGGCAAGGTATCGGCCGAGGCATTGAAGCTTGTCCAGGTAACCAGGGAGAGTGTGGATCTGGCAGTAAAAGAAGCCAGGGCCTGGGGCCATCTGGGAGATATCGGAGCAGCTATTTCGGAGTATATCTATGCCAATGGCTTTACGGTAGTGAGGGAAATCGGCGGACACGGTGTGGGGCTGGATATCCATGAGGAACCATGGGTCAGCCACATCGGAACAAGAGGAACCGACATGCTTCTTGTACCCGGAATGATATTTACCATTGAGCCTATGGTAAATGCAGGAAAAGCCGATGTAGTACAGGATGATGAGGACGGCTGGACCATTTACACAAAGGATGGAAGCCTGTCTGCCCAGTGGGAATACACTATCTTGATCACAGAGGAAGGGCCTGAGATACTGTCAAGATAAATGGAGAATGCATCATCAATCATAATGACTGCTTTCCTGGTAAAACGGAGCTGTCCTGCTTCTGCTGGGAAGGCAGTTAAAAGGACTGAAAACAAAAGCGGATAATACAAAGAAAAAGCGAGGGCATTATTTGGGGAAAGAATACATAGCTTATGAAATGAGAGGATAATATAAGTCAAGCGGATATTCGCAATCCGCTTCGCTGCTTGATTCGGTTAAATAGAGCTGCATCCGGAGAATGTAATTTTTATTTGAGTGAGCAATGAGCCGTGGGAAATAGGCAGGAGAAGATTTGCGTTGTGCCAGTACATAAGAAAATCTTCTTATGACCTATTTCGTAGGGCGAATGCCGCGTCAACCGGGAAAACTTGCAAAGCGTGTTTTTTCTTGTTGGAAAATTTTACAAATTATGGTAAAATGTTAAATATTTATTACATTAAACACCTGAAACCATAAAGAAAGTGAACAGGAGTATTATGAAAAGATGGCTTTTGGCAGTAATTGCATTCTCATTGGTGACCTCCGGATGCAGCAGGTACAAAGGAAGTTCCGAACCTTCAGAAACAGACGGCAAAACAGATGAATCTCAGCAGAGCACAGAAGAATCCGGGCAGCTTCCCATGGAAGTTTCCGTTTTACCGGGAAAGAAGCCGGTTAAGGTAAAGGGAATTTATATTTCCAGCTACATGGCCGGCTCTGAGGGGATGCAGGCGATTTTGGACAAGATCCAGGGCACGGAGATCAATACGGTTGTCATTGACGTGAAGAATGACGACGGACGGATCACCTTTGCCATGGAGGATGCACCTACGGTGAATGAAATCGGTGCCACAGAAAAGTACATCAAGGATATTGACAGTCTCATGGCTGAGTTAAAGTCCAGGGGGCTTTATACCATTGCCCGGGTGGTGGCATTCAGGGATCCTTATCTGGCTGAGAAAAAACCGGAGTGGGCACTTAAGAACAAGGATGGAAGCCTGCACCGGGATAACAAGGGACTGGCCTGGGTCAATCCTTACCGGACAGAAGTATGGGACTATCTGGTGGAGGTGGGAACCCAGGCTTCCAAGGCCGGATTTGATGAGGTTCAGTTTGATTACATCCGTTTTTCTACGGACAGCTCCATGAAACAGGTGGTATTTGACGAAAAGGATACCAGGGGCCGTTCCAAAACGGATATTATTACGGAATTTATTCAGTATGCATATGACAAGCTGTCTTCCCAGAAAATTTTTGTTTCGGCAGATGTCTTTGGCACCATTATCGGAAGCAAGGTGGATGCGGAGGCGGTGGGACAGATCTATAGTGATATGGCATGCCATTTGGATTATATCTGTCCCATGATCTACCCTTCCCATTACGGAGACGGAAACTTCGGCATCGATCATCCGGATATGGAGCCTTACCGTACCATTCGTGCGGCGCTTAAGCTTTCTAAACAGGATTTAGAATCTGCCGGACAGGCTGGGAAGCATCAGGCCATTGTTCGTCCCTGGCTCCAGGATTTCACGGCTTCCTATCTGAAACACCATATTCCTTATGGGGCAGGGGAAGTCAGGGCACAGATTCAGGCAGTCTATGATTCGGGCTATGATGAGTGGATCCTCTGGAGCGCATCTAACCGGTATACCTGGGAGGGCCTTTTAAGTGTTGAGGCAGCGAAAGAGGAAACAGAAAAGCTTGCCAGTATGAGGCAAACGGTGGAGACCTCTTCCATGGCTGCTGCCGAAACAAAGGATTTATCGTCTGAGGCGCAGACGGAAGGCAAAGAAGAGAAGGCAGAAAAGAGCCTTGAGGGAAGCACGGCGGCAGCAGAAAGGCCGCAGGAGACGAAGAAAGAAGATAAAAAGAAAACCAGAATAAAGCCTGATGTTGTCATCGTGACCACAGGCGGACAGGGAGATTAGGAAGTGAGGAAAGCCATGGACAGAACGCCCAGACCAGGAGATTTCTACCGGCATTTTAAAGACAAGATGTACCAGGTGATAACCGTTGCGGTTCATTCCGAAACAAGAGAAGAAATGGTTGTGTATCAGGCACTGTATGGAACCTTCGGAACGTATGTCCGCCCGCTGACCATGTTCATCAGTGAAGTGGATCATGAAAAGTATCCGGAGGTAAAGCAGAAATACAGGTTTGAAAGGGTGGATATGGATTCTGAGCAGCCTGTGGCAAAAGTTTGTCTTAAGAAGCCGGAAGAAGAGAATGAAGGAAGTGGCCTGGGCAGCAGCCAAAGTCAGGAGAGCTTGTCCTCGGCCGGCTCCATGCACGAAAATAAGAATCTTCTTGCATTTCTTGACGCAGGGACGTATCATGAGAAGCTGGAGGTTCTTCAGGACCGGAAGGACCGGTTTTCTGCAGAAGAGCTTCTGGCCATCTGCGAAATTATGGAGATCGGAAGGCCGGATTCTGAACCTGAAGAGAAATACTATGCGGTGAAAAGGTATCTGGAGCTGCAGAATAAATACGAGGGATCAAGATTGAGGTGATTTGTTTCAGTGGACCACAGGTCATTTAATATAGAAGAAGAATTAAAAAAACTGCCGTCCCAGCCTGGCGTGTATCTCATGCACGACAAGCGGGACGAAATCATCTATGTGGGAAAAGCCATCAGTTTAAAAAACAGGGTCAGGCAGTATTTTCAAAGCAGCAGAAATAAGACGTCAAAAATTGAACAAATGGTGTCCAGGATCGCCTGGTTTGAATACATTATAACAGACTCTGAGCTGGAAGCCCTTGTGCTGGAATGCAATCTCATTAAGGAACACCGTCCCCGTTACAATACTATGCTAAAGGATGATAAGACCTATCCCTATATCAAGGTAACCGTGTACGAGGATTATCCAAGGATCTTATTTTCCAGGGATATGAAAAAGGATAAAAGCAAGTATTTTGGACCGTATACAAGTGCAGGAGCGGTGAAGAATACCATTGAGCTGATCCACAAGCTTTATCAGATCAGAACCTGCAACCGGAACCTGCCAAGGGACATCGGGAAGGAACGCCCCTGTTTAAATTACCATATTAAGCAATGTTCGGCACCGTGCCAGGATTATATCAGCAAGGAAGAATACTGGAAATCCATTAACAGGGCACTGGAATTTTTAGGCGGAAAATACGGCCCTGTGATTCATATGCTGGAAGAGAAAATGCAGGCGGCTTCGGAAGAAATGGATTATGAAAAGGCCATTGAGTACCGGGATCTGTTAAACAGCGTAAAGCAGATCGCCCAGAAGCAGAAGATCACGGACAGCGGCATGGAAGACAGGGATATCATTGCCATGGCAAAGGATGAAAAGGATGCGGTTGTCCAGGTATTCTTTGTCCGGGAAGGCAGGCTCATCGGCCGGGAGCATTTCCACGTAAACATAGCAACGGCAGAGGATAACAAGCAGATCCTGACCAGCTTTGTCAAACAGTTCTATGCAGGAACTCCTTTTGTGCCTAAGGAATTGTGGGTGCAGACCGGTCTTGAGGATGAGGGCGTTATAGAGGAATGGCTTTCTGCGAAACGAGGCCAGAAGGTCAGGATCGTGGTTCCCCGGAAAGGCCAGAAGGAGCGCCTGGTGGAGCTGGCGGAGAAAAATGCCGCGCTGGTGCTTTCTCAGGATAAGGAAAAGATAAAGCGGGAGGAGCTTCGCACCATCGGCGCCATGAATGAGGTGGGCGGCTGGCTGGGACTTTCCGGCATTAAACGGATTGAGGCATTTGATATTTCCAACATAAGCGGCTTTGAGTCTGTGGGCTCCATGATCGTCTATGAGGACGGGAAGCCCAAGAGAAATGATTACAGGAAATTTAAGATCAAATGGGTCAAGGGGGCCAATGATTACGCTTCCATGAACGAGGTGCTCACAAGAAGGTTTACCCATGGCCTTAAGGAAGCGGAAAGCTTAAAGGAAAAAGGCGTGGATGAGGAACTTGGGAGCTTTACCCGTTTCCCGGACTTAATCATGATGGATGGAGGACGGGGGCAGGTAAACATTGCCCTGGAGGTTTTAAAGGAACTGGATATTTCCATTCCTGTCTGCGGTATGGTAAAGGATGACAATCACAGGACCAGAGGGCTTTACTATCATAACGTGGAGATTCCCATTGACAGGCATTCCGAAGGATTCAAGCTGATCACCAGGATCCAGGATGAAGCCCACCGGTTTGCCATTGAATACCATAGAAGCTTAAGAAGCAAAGGACAGGTAAAATCCATTCTTGACGATATTCCAGGCATCGGCCCTAACAGGAGAAAGGCGCTGATGCGCCGGTTTAAAGGGCTGGAAGCCATAAAGGAAGCGACCGTGGAGGAGTTGTCCCAAGTACCGGGCATGAATGCCCGGGCTGCAAAGAGTGTTTACGAGTTCTTCCACATATAGCTTTTCAAAATACGAAATCTGTGTTAGTATGAAAAAAACAGATGGAAAAGAGGAGCGTTCGCCATGCATGGAGTAGCTATTACAGATTTGATAAAGAAGATGAATTTCCGGAACATGACTCCGGAGATTGACGCGGAAAAAATTGTGATCAGCCATGCGGATGTCAATCGCCCGGCTTTGCAGTTAGCCGGATTTTATGATCATTTTGACAACGAGCGGGTGCAGATCATCGGTTATGTGGAGCAGGAATACATTCATCAGATGAATCATGAGAGAAAGCTTGAGATGTACGACAAGCTTTTGTCCAGCCAGATTCCCTGTCTCGTATATAGCCGGAGCCAGAATCCGGATGAGGATATGCTGGCGTTTTGCAATCATTACGGCGTACCATGCCTTGTATCAGATAAGACCACTTCCGATCTCATGGCGGAGATCATCCGCTGGCTTAAGGTGAAGCTGGCGCCCTGCATCAGCATCCACGGGGTTTTGGTTGACGTATTCGGCGAAGGCGTGCTGATCATGGGAGAGAGCGGCATCGGAAAAAGTGAGGCTGCACTGGAACTGATCAAACGGGGCCACCGTCTTGTAACCGATGATGTGGTGGAGATCCGCAAGGTAAGCGATGAAACGCTGATCGGAAGCGCCCCGGAAATTACCAGGCATTTTATTGAATTAAGGGGCATCGGCATCATTGATGTCAAGACTTTGTTCGGTGTTGAAAGCGTAAAGGATACCCAGGCTATTGATATGGTGATCAAACTGGAGGACTGGGACAGAGATAAGGAATACGACAGAATGGGAATCGAAGACCAGTATACGGAATTTCTGGGAAACCGGGTAGTATGCCATTCCATACCGGTGCGTCCGGGACGTAATCTGGCCATTATCGTTGAATCTGCTGCCGTCAATTACAGACAAAAGAAGATGGGGTACAACGCGGCTCAGGAATTATATAACCGCGTTCAGGCAAACCTTTCAAGAAAACAAGATGATTGAGGTGTCTGATGACTGGATTTTATGAAAAACTTCTTGGTGCAGCCGATAAAGATCATATAAAAGTTGGGGAAGAGATGCGAAGGCATACCTCGTTCCGGGTGGGCGGCCCTGCTGCCTGCTTTGTGACACCGGGGGATGAAAAGGAGCTTACTGCTGTTTTGGCTCTTTGCCGCCGGGAAGAGGTACCTTTTTTTATACTGGGGAATGGAAGCAATCTTCTGGTTGGAGACGAAGGATTTGACGGGGTGGTCGTTTCCATGGATTGCTTTAAAAGCTGCCAGGCGGATAAGGAGACGGGGATGGTAAAGGCCGGAGCCGGAGCGTCCCTGGCGCGGATCGCCCAGGAAGCTTATAGGGCGACCTTGACCGGTTTTGAGTTTGCGGCCGGGATACCGGGAACTCTTGGGGGAGCCGTGGTGATGAACGCCGGAGCCTACGGTTCGGAGATGAAGGAGGTTCTTCGGTCTGTTAAAGTTTTAACGCAGCAGGGAGAAATAACGGAGCTGCCTGCTGACCAGCTTTCCTTAGGATACCGGACCAGCTGCATTATACCAAAGCAGTATGTTGTGCTGGAAGCTAAGATCCGGTTAAGGGATGGAGATGAGGTCTCTATTAAGAACCGGATGGATGAACTGGCCCGCAGGAGAAAGGAAAAGCAGCCTTTGGAGTATCCAAGCGCGGGAAGCACCTTTAAGAGGCCGGAGGGGCATTTTGCCGGCAAACTCATAGAGGAGGCAGGCTTAAGAGGTTTTTCCTTAGGCGGCGCCCAGGTATCGGAGAAGCACTGCGGATTTGTCATTAACAAAGACAGCGCGACTGCGGCTGATATCAGAAACCTTTGCGAAGAGGTAAAAAAAAGGGTATTGAAACAATCCGGAGTAACACTTGAGATGGAGGTAAAGACACTAGGGAAGTTTTAACGGTGCAAAGGAGAATAACGTGAGGCTTGTAATTGTAACAGGCATGTCAGGCGCAGGAAAGACCCAGGCGCTTAAGATGCTGGAGGATATGGGATTCTATTGTGTGGATAATCTTCCCATTCCCCTGATTGAAACGTTCGCGGAGCTGACCTTAAGTAATCATGGAGGGATCAGGAACGCAGCTTTGGGGATCGATATCCGCAGCGGGGAGGATTTATCGGTTTTAAACAGGATTTTTGATGAGTGGTCAAGACAAAGGGTGCCCTTTGAAATCCTCTTCCTTGATGCAGGTGACGAAACACTGATCAAGCGTTATAAGGAAACCAGGAGAGCCCATCCCCTGGCGGCAGGCGGAAGGATCGACAGCGGGATTGAGAAAGAACGGGTAAAGCTTGGGTTTCTAAAGGAAGAAGCGGACTATATCATCGATACCAGCCGGCTCCTGACTAAGGAACTGAGGCAGGAGCTGGAAAAGATATTTATAAACCGGGAATCCTACCGGAATCTGTATATTACTGTCCTTTCTTTTGGGTTCAAGTATGGGATTCCGTCGGATGCAGATCTGGTTTTTGATGTAAGATTCCTGCCCAATCCCTACTATTCAGAGGAACTGCGGCCTAAAACCGGAGAGGAAAAAGCAGTGCGGGACTATGTGATGCAGCATGGGACCGCTGCCCTGTTTTTAGACAAGCTTAACGATATGCTGGAATTTTTAATTCCCAATTATGTGCTGGAGGGGAAAAACCAGCTGGTCATTGCCATTGGATGTACAGGCGGCAAGCACCGGTCGGTTACCATTGCCAGGTCTGTTTATGACAGGTTTAAATCCAGGGAAGAATTCGGAATAAAAATTGAGCACCGGGACATCGACAAGGATAATATACGGAAAAGGATGGTCTAGACATGTCATTTTCTTCCAAATTAAAAGAAGAGCTATCCAGGCAGATCAGTCCGGCAAGGCATTGCCAGATCGCAGAGATGGCAGCGATCATAAGCCTTTGCGGAAAAATAATCATATCGGAAAACGACCGCTATACGATTAAAATTAATACGGAAAATGTGGCAGTTGCAAGAAAGTACTTTACATTATTGAAAAAAACATTTAATATAAGTACTGATGTGTCGATTAGAAGAAATGCTTATTTAAATAAAAACCGTACCTATACGGTAACAATCCGGGAGCATGAGGAGGCGATCCGTGTTTTACACGCCACAAAGCTTCTTGATGAAAACGGAGAAATAGGGGAAAACTTAAATCTTGTACAGAATGTGGTCATCCAGCAGTCCTGCTGCAGGAGGGCATTCATCCGCGGTGCATTTCTCTCTTCCGGGTCCTTGAGCGACCCTGAGAAATTCTACCATTTTGAAATCGTATGCGCGACTGAAGACAAAGCCAGGCAGCTAAAGTCCATTATCGCGACCTTTGATCTTGAAGCAAAGATCGTGAAGAGAAAACGTTATTTTGTGGTTTATATAAAAGAAGGCAGCCAGATTGTAGATATCCTGAATGTTATGGAAGCCCCGGTGGCCTTAATGGAGCTTGAGAACATCAGGATCTTAAAGGATATGCGCAACAGTGTGAATCGGCAGGTGAACTGTGAGACTGCCAATATTAATAAAACGGTATCAGCTGCGGTAAAGCAGATAGAAGATATAAAATATATCAGAGATACAATCGGACTTGATAATCTACCGGACAATCTAAGTGAAATTGCCAGGGAACGATTGGAGAGGCCGGAAGCAACATTAAAAGAGCTTGGAGAAGCTCTAGACCCTCCTGTAGGCAAATCAGGAGTGAACCACCGACTTAGAAAGCTTGGCGACCTGGCAGGGCGGCTGCGAGGGACAGGCATTAGCAGCGGAATGGAATAATCCGTTCATAGGATTGAGGAGGATAATTATGGTAAGAAAAACAGTCACCGTTGAACTTGCATCAGGCTTAGAGGCAAGACCAGTTGCTATGCTGGTTCAGGTTGCCAGCCAGTATGAAAGCAACATTTATGTTGAAATCGAATCCAAGAGAGTAAATGCCAAGAGCATTATGGGCATGATGACTCTGGGACTTGCAGCGGGAGAACAGATTACGATCACTGCGGATGGGACCGACGAGGAGCAGGCGATTGCCGAAATCGAAAAATATTTAAGCAATCATGAGTAATATTTAAAGAATATTGTTTTTTCAGGCGGAGACTCTCACACAAGAGGCTCCGCCTCTTGTGTGTGCTGATGAAATCTTGTACAAAAGGTTTTCTGGAGGGGGGTTTTGTGGTATACTGTTCACGAAAGCAATGAGCACTGCGGACTTAGCAGCCTCACTATGAATTTACATACAAAGGAATAAAGAAAGGAGGAACAAATGGCATTTACACATTTACACGTCCATACAGAATACAGTCTGTTGGACGGCTCCTGTAAAATAAAAGAGCTTGTGTCCAGAGCAAAGGAGCTTGGAATGGACAGCATGGCCATCACAGACCACGGTGTGATGTATGGCGTCATTGATTTTTACAGGGCGGCCAGAGAGGCAGGAATAAAGCCCATCATCGGATGCGAGGTATATGTGACCTCCGGATCAAGGTTTGACAGAGAGACCGCAGGAGGAGAGGACCGTTACTATCATCTGGTCTTATTAGCTGAGAATAACCAGGGATACCAGAACCTGATGAAGATCGTCTCAAAAGGTTTTGTGGATGGATTTTATTATAAACCAAGAGTAGATTATGAGATTTTAAAGGAATACAGCGAAGGGATCATTGCATTAAGCGCCTGTCTGGCAGGAGAGGTACAAAGGCATGTAAGCCGCGGCCTGTATGAGAAAGGCATGGAAGCAGCCCTTCGCTATCAGGATATATTCGGAAAGGGAAATTTCTTTCTGGAGCTTCAGGATCACGGAATACCGGCTCAGAACACAGTAAACCAGAGCCTTCTGAGAATGAGCCATGAAACAGGAATCGAATTAGTAGCCACCAATGATATCCACTATACCTATGCAGAGGATGCCACGCCTCATGATATCCTGCTGTGTATCCAGACCGGAAAAAAGGTGGCGGACGAAAACCGCATGCGCTACGAAGGCGGCCAGTATTACTGCAAGACCGAGGAGGAGATGCGGAAGCTTTTCTCCTACGCAGGAGAAGCCATTGACAACACTCACAGGATTGCAGAGCGCTGTAACGTGGAAATTGAGTTCGGTGTGACCAAGCTGCCCAAGTACGATGTGCCGGAAGGATATGATTCCTGGTCCTATTTAAACAAGCTTTGCCTGGATGGCTTTGAGCGCCATTATCCCCAGGATGACGGAACATTAAAGGAAAGGCTTGACTATGAGCTGGATGTCATTCATACCATGGGTTACGTGGACTATTTCCTGATTGTATGGGATTTCATTCATTATGCCAGATCCCAGGATATTATCGTGGGGCCGGGACGGGGATCTGCGGCAGGCAGCATCGTATCCTACTGTCTGGGAATCACCAACATTGATCCTATCCGCTACAACCTTCTGTTTGAGCGGTTCTTAAACCCGGAACGAATTTCCATGCCTGATATTGACGTGGATTTTTGCTTTGAACGGCGTCAGGAGGTCATTGACTATGTGGTCCGGAAGTATGGAAAGGACCAGGTGGTCCAGATCGTGACCTTTGGTACCCTGGCAGCCAAAGGTGTGGTAAGGGATGTGGGAAGGGTCCTTGATATGCCCTATGCCCGGTGCGATACCATAGCAAAGATGATTCCCGGAGACCTTGGCATGACCCTTGAGAAGGCATTAAGGCAAAGTCCTGACTTAAGAAACGCATACCAGGAGGATCCTGAGGTCAAATACCTCATTGATATGTCCATGCGTCTGGAAGGCTTGCCGAGGCACACATCCATGCATGCTGCCGGAGTGGTGATCAGCCGGACTTCCGTAGATGAATACGTTCCTCTTTCAAAGGCAGCCGACGGAACCATTACCACCCAGTTTACCATGACAACTTTGGAAGAACTGGGACTTTTGAAAATGGATTTCCTGGGGCTGCGTACCCTGACAGTCATTCAAAATGCGGTAAAGGCCATAGAAAAAAACAGGCAGTTAACCATTGATATGGACCAAATCAATTATAATGACAAGGCAGTTTTAAATTCCATTGGCACCGGAAAGGATGATGGGGTGTTCCAGCTGGAAAGCTCCGGCATGAAAAGCTTTATGAAGGAACTGAAGCCTGGAAGCCTGGAAGATATTATTGCCGGTATTTCCCTTTACCGTCCCGGCCCCATGGACTTTATTCCCAAGTATTTAAAGGGGAAGAACGACCGCAGTTCCATTACCTATGAATGTCCCCAGCTGGAACCCATTTTAGACCCTACCTATGGCTGTATCGTATACCAGGAACAGGTAATGCAGATCGTCAGGGACTTAGCCGGTTATACCATGGGCCGCAGCGATCTGGTGCGCAGAGCCATGTCCAAAAAGAAGACCTCTGTCATGGAAAAGGAACGGCAGAACTTTGTCTATGGAAATCCAGAGGAGGAGGTAGCAGGATGCACCTCCAATGGCATCGATGAAAAGACGGCAAACCATATCTATGACGAAATGATTGATTTTGCCAAATACGCCTTTAACAAGTCCCATGCAGCAGCTTATGCGGTGGTATCCTATCAGACCGCCTTTTTAAAATATTATTATCCCCAGGAATTCATGGCGGCTCTCCTTACCTCTGTCATGGATAACGTATCAAAGGTATCGGAATATATCTTAAGCTGCAGACAGATGGGGATCTCCATCCTTCCGCCGGATATTAATGAGGGAGAAAGCGGGTTTTCCGTTTCGGGAGGATCCATCCGCTACGGCCTGTCGGCTATTAAGAGCGTGGGAAAATCCGTGGTAGAGCTTATCGTTGCAGAACGGGAGCAAAACGGGGCATTTCATGATCTGGAAGATTTTATTGACCGGATGAGCAATAAGGAGGTCAATAAAAGAACCCTTGAAAATTTCATAAAATCCGGAGCTTTGGACACTCTTCCCGGTACAAGAAAGCAAAAGCTTTTAATTGCGCCGGAGCTTTTAGAGCAGAGAAGCAAAGAACGGAAAAACACCATGGAAGGCCAGATGACTCTGTTTGATATTGCAGGGGAGGAAGAAAAAAGCCATTTTCAGGTCACTTTCCCAGATGTAGGGGAATTTATAAAGGAAGACCTTCTGGCATTTGAGAAGGAAACCCTTGGCATCTATTTAAGCGGTCATCCCATGGAAGCTTATGAAACCACCTGGAGAAATAACATTACTGCAACCACCATAGATTTTGTTGTTGACGAGGAAACGGGAAAAGCCGGCGTTTCCGACGGTTCCTATGTGACCATCGGAGGTATGATTACAGGAAAGACCGTAAAAACTACTAGAAACAACAAGATGATGGCATTCATCATTCTGGAGGATCTGGCAGGATCCGTGGAAGTCATTGTGTTCCCCAAAGACTATGAGAGCAAGAGGGAGCTTTTTGTGGAAGATTCCAAGGTCTTTATACAAGGAAGAGTATCGGTTGGAGAGGATCCGGCAGGAAAGCTGATCTGTGAGCGGGTAACGACCTTTGCAGCCCTGCCAAAGGAGCTGTGGCTGAAGTTCCCTGATAAGGAATCCTATATGGCGGTTGAACGGGAAATCCTCAATGATTTAAAAGAATCAGAGGGTGATGATTCAGTCATCATTTATCTGGAAAAAGAGCGGGCCAGAAAGGTTCTGCCGGCAAACCGGAACGTAAACGCGGCAGACGGACTCTTAGATGCCCTGATCAAAAAACTTGGTGAAAAAAATGTCAAACTTATAGAAAAAAAACTTGAAAAGAATGGTAAAATGAATTAGAATACAACATGTATGCAATGAGAAACTTACTAAAACAGATATCCGTGAATCAGGAGGAAGCTACTATGGCAAAACAAGTGAAAACCATCGGTGTATTAACCAGCGGCGGTGATGCACCAGGTATGAATGCTGCGATCCGTGCTATTGTCAGGACTGCAATCCATAAAGGATTGGAAGTAAAGGGGATCATGAGGGGATACGCAGGCCTTCTGCAGGAAGAAATCGTTGATATGACCAGTACCAGCGTGTCAGATATTATTCACCGCGGAGGAACCATTTTATATACAGCCAGATGCCAGGAGTTCACAACTGCCGAAGGGCAGAAAAAGGGCGCCGAGATCTGTAAAAAGCATAATATTGACGGCATTGTGGTCATCGGAGGAGACGGTTCATTCCGGGGAGCCGGTAAGCTTTCCGCGCTTGGAATCAATACCATTGGACTTCCCGGAACCATTGATCTGGATATTGCCTGTACCGATTACACCATTGGTTTTGATACGGCTGTTAACACAGCCATGGAGGCCATTGATAAGGTTCGTGATACATCCACTTCCCATGAACGCTGCAGCATCATTGAGGTAATGGGACGTAATGCAGGCTATATTGCCCTTTGGTGCGGTTTTGCAAACGGCGCCGAGGATATTCTTTTGCCGGAGCGCTATGACGGCGATGAGCAGGCCCTCATTAACCGTATCATTGAGAATAGAAAGCGGGGCAAAAAGCACCATATCATTATCAATGCAGAGGGCATCGGACATTCCTCTTCTATGGCTAAGAGAATCGAAGCTGCTACAGGCATTGAGACCAGGGCAACCATCCTGGGCCACATGCAGCGAGGTGGCGCGCCTACCTGCAAGGACCGTGTCTATGCTTCCATTATGGGCGCAAGGGCAGTAGAACTGCTCTGTGAAGGAAAGAGCAACCGTGTCATAGGTTATAAGCAAGGAGAATTCCAGGATTTAGATATTCAGGAAGCTCTTAGCATGACAAAGGACATCCCTGAAGACCAGTACCAGATCAGCAAGATGCTTGTGAGATAATTGGGTCAGATTCAGCTGGAGGCGAATATGGAATATACGGTGATTAGGCAAAATTTTGAAAAACACGGGTTTTCCACACAGCTTTTTTCTACAAAAGAAGAAGCACGTGATTATCTTGTGGATGCCTTAAAGAACCAGACCATTGGATTTGGCGGAGCCTTCCAGAGATGTGCGGCACCTGGCTAACTGTTCCAATATCTATATAACCAGCGCCAATGGCGTATCGGAAACCGGGCAGATCGTTAACATCGACGGAACCGGAAACCGGGTGGCTATGACCGCATTTGGACCTCAGGCAACAGCCCTGAACGGATCTGCCGTATAACGGCGGTGATCGACCGGGCTCCTATGGGCATGAAGTGTGAAATCATTTTTGTGGATGAGGCATTGGGTTTTTAATGAACTGAAATATAATGAGATTGGCGAGAGCAAACGGGATTTTTAGTATATTCCCGGCTGTTTCCCGCCATTTTTTTATAATCTGCTTTTTAATGGAATTTGACAACGGGGTATTTTCCGGTTATGCTTGATAAAAATGACCAAAGCGAAACGAACGCTTAAGGGGACAAAAAGGGACAGAAAGCAAGGAGAAGAAGAACATGGATGCAATTGAAAGATATATCAATGAACTGATGGATAAGAGCACACCGGACCGCCCGGTATGGAACATTGAGAAGCTGCTTCAGGGAGAGAAGGCCGGCTGGAATTACATAGACGGCTGTATGATCAAATCCATTTTGGAAATGTATTCCATTACCGGAGATATAAAATATCTGGATTTTGCCGACACATTTATCGATTACAGAGTAAGAGAAGACGGGACCATTGACGGCTATGATGTGGAAGAGCGGAACATTGATAATGTCAATGCGGGTAAAACCCTGTTCGAGCTTTACGATCTGACTGGAAAGGAAAAATACAGAAAAGCCATTGATGTAGTTTACAGCCAGATTGGAAAGATGCCGCGGACAAAAGAAGGGAACTTCTGGCATAAGAATATTTATCCAAACCAGGTCTGGCTTGACGGTCTGTATATGTGCCAGCCATTTTATATGGAATACGAAACCCGGTTTAATAATAAGAAAAACTGCGGGGATATTTACAACCAGTTCACCAATGTGGTGAAGCTTATGAGGGATACGGAAACCGGCCTTTACTACCATGCATACGATTCCTCCAGAGAGATGTTCTGGTGTGATAAGGTGACAGGACTGTCCCAGAATTTCTGGCTGAGAGCATTGGGCTGGTATGCCATGGCCCTTTTAGATACCATGGACAAATCTGATCCGTCGGACAGGGAAAGCATGAAGGAGATGGGGGAAGCATTCCACGACCTGATAGACTCCATGCTGAAATACCAGGATGAAAGCGGTATGTGGTATCAGGTGGTAAACTTAGGCGGTATGGACCGGAATTATCTGGAAACCAGCGGAAGCGCCATTTTCTCCTATGCCATTTTAAAGGGAGTCCGTTTAGGCTGTCTTCCCCAGTCCTATTCCAAGTATGGCAAAAAGGCTTTCCAGGGAATCTGTGATACCTATCTTCATATGGAAGAGGGAAATATGAGCCTGGGAGGGATCTGCCTGGTGGCCGGACTTGGAGGCAAAGACAGGAGAAATGGAACTTATGACTATTACATGTCTGAGCCTGTTGTAAAGGATGATGCCAAAGGGGTAGGACCATTCCTCCTTGCCTATACGGAAATGAAAAGAACCGGCTGGGTATACAATCAATAAAGAAACAGGAAAATATATGGGGATTGGGGCCTGGATAGCTGGGCACCAATCCCCAAAACATATCATCTCAAACTGTTCTGTGCATATTTCTTCGGTGAAATCCCCACCTTTTTTGTAAATGCTTTAAAAAAGTTGCTGTAATCATTAAATCCGCACATGATGTAGACCTCATTGACGCTGTAGCCGGCTGACAAAAGCTTCTGGGCCAGTTCAATGCGGCGGGAAATTATGTAGGAATTGATGGTGGTACCGGTGCTTTTTTTGAAAAGCCTGCATAGATAAGAGGTACTTAAATAAAAATGGGCCGCAATATCTCCGATGCTTAACTGAGAATCAATGTTGTGATGGATATAGGTAATAATATCGGTCACTTTACTGCTGAAATATTGTCTCTGTTCTTCTGATTCCCTCCCATGAAAGGCCTCTGTGGTCAGTTTTGTAATGAAAACCATGAATTCGGCAAAGGCAGAGCGTTCTTCCACATCCTGGCCGAATCCTTCTTCTGCGGCCAGTTTATTGAAATAATAAATGAAACGCCGCTGCTGTCCATGGTTTAAAGCAATGCGGTGAGAAAATTTCTTAGGCCTGTGGGTAAAACAGTAGGTCAGATCCGTCTGCGGCGTGGAAATGCTTTCCAGATAGGAGGGATCTATGAATATGGCAAACCGTTCCTGAGGGATGGAGGTATCCATCTGCAGCAGTTGGTGCCTTTCATATTGTTTGACCATGAATAAGCTCCCCGGTTCGACCCGGTAATTTTTGTCATCTATCATAAACGTGCAGCCTCCGCTTAAGGAAAAATAAAATTCATGGCAGAGGTGGCTGTGCATGCTTAAAACTCCCGTATCCCTGCGCAGATGCACAATGGAGAAATACTGGGAGGCCATGCAGTGTTCAATTCCTTCTGAAAAAGTGGTAAGTACTTTCATAAAACGTAAATTCCTTATCTGATTATACTGGAACTATACCATAGGATGTCAATATTTGCAATGTTTTGTGCCAGATTTGAAATGAATTATGGTTGGCTGGATGTTATAATAAGAAAAAAGCTAAGTGTAAGCGCTTACGCAAATGGGTAAAAAAATGTAGAAAAAGTGAAAATACTTACACAAGCTTTTAAGAACTCATTTATGAGGGATAGAAAAAGGAGAGAGAAATATGAAAAAGATCAAACAGTGGGCTGCGATGGGGTTGGCAACTGTTATGGCAGTGTCCTTAAGCGCCTGCGGCGGGGGTAAGAGCGCCAGTGAGACAGCTTCTGCAGGAGCAGAGACCACTTCTGCTGCAGCAGGTGAGGCGGCAACAGCAGCACCAGCTACTTCAGGAGAACCGGTAGAGCTTAAGTTTTCCTGGTGGGGCGGTGACAGCAGACATGCTGCAACAGAAGAAGCTATTAAGGCATTTGAAGCGAAATATCCAAACATTAAAGTAACTCCTGAGTATGGCGCATGGACCGGATGGGAAGAGAAACAGTCCTTAAATATCTTAGGCGGAAATGCTGCTGATGTTATGCAGATCAACTGGAACTGGATCGAATCCTACAGCCAGGGAGGAAAAGCTTTTGCAAATCTGGAAGATTACTCCGATGTTCTTGATTTAAAGCAGTTTACACCGGAAAGCCTTGATCTTTGTAAGGTTGACCAAAAGTTAATGGCAGTGCCGATTTCTTTGACAGGACGTGTATTTTATTGGAATAAAACTGCATTTGAAGAAGCAGGCTGTGACATTCCTAGTGACCTGGATTCCCTGTATGCAGCAGGTGCGGCATTTAAAGCAAAAGATCCTGATATGTATCCTTTAGCACTTGGTGAATATGACCGTATGATCTTAATGGTTTATTATCTGGAATCCAAGTACGGCAGAAACTGGGTTGAAGAAGGCCAGGTCAATTACACAGAAGATGAAGTAAAAGACGGCATGGACTTTATTACAGAGCTGGAAGCAAAGCATGTCATTCCAACGCTGGCAACCATTCAGGGTGATATGGCTGACTCTCTTGATAAGAACGCAAAATGGATCGACGGCAAGTACGCAGGTATCTTTGAGTGGGATTCCTCTGCTTCCAAATTTAAGAGTGCACTGGAAGGCAGTGTAAACAAGCCAGGTCAGGAGTTCACAGTCGGCGAATTCGTTAAGATGGGCGATAACAACGGAGGTTTTACAAAGATTTCCATGGCATTTGCAGTTGCCGGAAATTCCAAGCATCCAAAGGAAGCAGCAATGCTGATCAACTTCCTGTTAAATGAAGAGGAAGGCGTTAAAATATGTTCCACAGAGAGAGGCATTCCCTGCTCCACAGAGGGCTTAAAGATTCTTGAGGCCAACAAACTTGGTGATTCTCTGACCATTGAGGCTAATACAAAGGTTATGAACTACAGCAAGTTCAACCTGGACAGCAAGTTTGAGCACAACGATTTAAAAGCAAATCCAGACGGTGTTTACTATAAAGTATTTGGTAAGTTAAGCACAGGAGAAATTGATTCCAGGCAGGCAGCAAGTGAGCTGATTAAGGGCATTACCGAGACTCTTGAGAATTAATAAAGATTTCAGATAGTTTGAATAAGTGATACATATTTCATACGAGCCGCCATAATTTTATGGCGGCTCCCATAAAGAAAAGGGCAGACAAAAGTTATGGAATGCAGAAATAAGATATGGAAGCCATACCAGCTGATGGGGGCAATACAAATGTATGAAGCTACCAGCGGGGAGATCTATAGGGATTTTGCAATAACCTGTCTGAGCAGGATAGAACCTCCGGAAGGGATAGCAGAAAGTCTGCCGCCACAGGATTGCCTGGCCTGCTTTTTTGCTCTGGACCAGACTGGAAATGAGAAATACGGACAGATGGCCCAGTCACTGATCAGGCAGAATGATTGGACCCTGGATTTTATGCCTTTTGTAACAGCATACGAGACCAGATATAAAAGAAAAGAACATTATAATGAGATTGCAGCTTTGTTCCGGGGAGAAGAGAGACTTACAGGAAGCGGTCTGATAGCTCTTATAGAAACAATTGGACAGATGTCAGAAGAAATCTATGAATATTACAGAGAATTAAAGGACTTGTTTAAAAACACAGTCAGGGAGAAAATAAAGGAACTCCCGGATTCTTCTGAAGCTCTGGAAATCGGTTATTCCATCTTAAAAGCATGTAATATGGGCGTGCTTCAAAGAGAGAAATACAGTGATTACGGGGAATTTATATGGAAAACGATCGAAAGTAACGATAAAAATACATGTGCAGGCTTACAGGAAATGCTGAAAGCGCAATATACAATCTTAAAAAAGCAGGAGGAATAAGAGAATGAAGTCAAAGGGTATCCGTAAGGTCCTGGCAGACAATGCAGGGTTCTTTTTCATCTTACCATGGCTGATCGGATTTATACTTTTTAAAGTTTATCCGTTCGCCTCTTCACTGTATTATAGCTTTACAAACTATGATCTGTTTAACGGCGTAACAAAGACAGGTATGATGAACTATAATAAGATTTTCACTGATTCCGATATTAAAAAGGCGTTTTTTGTTACATTTAAATATGCAATTTTTGATGTGCCTTTAAAGCTTATATTCGCTTTGTTTATTGCATATATTCTGAATTTTAAGTTAAAAGGAGTTAACTTCTTTCGGACAGCATATTACATTCCGTCTATTCTGGGCGGCTCCATTGCCATTGCGATTCTGTGGAGAGCCGTATTCAATACAGACGGCCTGATCAACACCGTTCTTGGTGCATTTGGTGTTGAAAAGATCAACTGGATGGCAACCGGAGGCGGTGCTCTGACCGTAATCGTGCTTTTAAGGGTCTGGCAGTTTGGGTCTGCCATGGTGATCTTCCTTGCAGCCTTAAAGGGAGTCTCCGTAGATTTATACGAAGCGGCTTCCATTGACGGGGCTGGAAAGTGGACACAGTTCTTCAAAATTACGGTTCCCTTAATTACACCGGTTATTTTCTATAACCTGATTACGCAGTTATGCCAGGCGTTCCAGGAATTCAACGGACCGTTCCTTGTAACAAAGGGCGGGCCTAACGGAGCAACCACTTTGATCTCAATCTTGATTTACAACAATGCATTCTTACGTCATAAAATGGGTATGGCAAGTGCACAGGCATGGATCCTGTTCCTTATTGTTATGACCTTTACGGTAGTAGCGTTTGTAAGCCAGAAGAAGTGGGTTTACTATTCAGATGAGGACGGGAGGTAAATGATATGACGAAAGAGACCAAGAGAAAGATCAGTACAATGATCCGGTATGCATTACTGATCCTTGTGGGCTTTATTATGGTATACCCCCTGATCTGGATGGTGGGCGCTACCTTTAAGACGAACTCAGAGATTTTCACCAGCGCATGGTTCTGGCCTAAAAAGCCTGTGACCGATGGTTATGCCAACGCATTTGTAGATTACGGCGGTAAGATCAACCTGATCAAATCCATGCTCAATACATACAAAATTGTTGTGCCAAAGGTGCTTTTCACAGTCGTATCAGCAACTATAACGGCTTATGGCTTTAGCCGGTTTGAATTTAAGGGAAAAGGAATTCTGTTCTCTCTTATGATTTCCACCTTATTCCTGCCCCAGGTAGTGTTAAATGCACCCCAGTATATTATGTTCAACAAGTGGGGCTGGAACAATTCCTACTTACCGCTGGTGGTTCCATCCCTGTTTGCAGGTGATACCTATTTCTTATTCATGCTGATCCAGTTTTTAAGAGGCGTGCCCAAGGAACTGGAGGAAGCCGCCAAAATTGATGGCTGCAGTTCCATTAAAACCTTATGGTATGTGATTGTTCCCATGTTAAAGCCATCCCTGGTATCCGTTGCACTGTTTCAGTTTATGTGGACCTCCAACGACTTTATGGGACCGCTTATTTACGTTTCCGATATGCCCAAATATACGAATTCCATTTATTTGCGCATGTCCATGGACGGTGATGTGGGATTCCAGTGGAACCGGATTTTGGCCATGTCCTTAATCTCCATTATTCCTTCCCTGATCGTATTCTTCTGTGCCCAGGATGCTTTTATTGACGGTATCGCGGCAGGAGGCGTGAAAGGATAATTAAAAAGACGGGCGCGGTAAAAAATTGCTGCGCTCTTTTTTAGATCATAGGAATGTGTATTTTTTGACAGGAAAATTTACAGGTGAGGTAAAGTGAGAATGGAATTAAAAATTGTCTTTAAAACGGCACGGTCTGTGACCGTGGAGACGGTGACGGAACAGATCTATGCATTTGAAACACCGGGAAAGATTCTGGTAAACGGAAAAGTCTTTGGAGAAACGAACCGGGTCGTCTTTACGTTGTTTAACTTAAAGCCGGATATGGATTATAATATTTCCCTGGAAAGAAATGGAGAAAGGGCGGAAGCCGGTTTCCATACCGACTATGAATTTGTAACATTAAATGTAAAAGAAATGGGAGCTAGAGGCGATGGAATCCAGGATGATACCTCCTTTATCCAGGCGGCTATTATGGCCTGCCCGAAGGAGAGCCGGGTATTGATTCCAAAGGGAAGATACCGGGTTACCAGCCTGTTTTTAAAGAGTCATTTAAGGCTTGAACTGGCTGAGGGAGCGGAGCTTCTGGCAGATACGGACCGGTATAAATATCCCAGATTTCCCGGAATGATCGAGAGCTACGATGAAAAAGAGGATTACAATCTGGGTACATGGGAAGGAAACCCTCTCCCAATGTTTGCCGGAATCATAACCGGGATCGATGTAGAGGATGTGGTGGTCTATGGACCAGGCCTGATTAACGGTCAGGCTTCCTTTGATAACTGGTGGGATAATGTCCGCCAGATGAAGGCGGCATTCCGTCCCCGTCTGGTATTTTTAGAGAGATGTAAAAATGTGGCCCTTCAGGGCTTTTCATTAAAAAACAGCCCTGCCTGGGTGCTTCATCCATATTTCAGCCAGAACTTAAAATTCCTGAATCTGGATATTAGTAATCCGGCTGATTCTCCCAATACCGATGGTCTGGATCCGGAATCCTGCAAGGATGTGGAAATACTGGGCCTGCACTTTTCTTTAGGAGATGACTGCATTGCGGTCAAGTCCGGAAAAATCTATATGGGCCGCAGGTATAAGACTCCTTCGGAAAACATCGTGATCCGCCAGTGCCTGATGGAAAACGGTCATGGTGCGGTTACCGTGGGAAGCGAAGCAGGTGCAGGCGTTAAGAATATCCGTGTGGAACGCTGCCTGTTTTCCAATACGGACAGAGGCCTTCGGATCAAGACCAGAAGAGGCAGGGGAAAGGACTCCGTGCTCTCTGAGATTTATTTTGACCGCATACATATGGATCATGTCATGACGCCATTTGTTGTAAACAGCTTTTATTTCTGTGATCCTGATGGAAAATCCGATTATGTACAGTGCCGTGAGGCCCTGACCGTGGATGAGCGGACCCCTGAGATCAGGAGGCTGTATTTTACCAACATTAAGGCAGAAAACTGCCATGTGGCGGCTTCCTTCCTCTATGGACTTCCGGAGAGTAAAATTGAGCGCATTGAATTTAAAAACGTTGATATTTCCTTTGCGGACCAGGCAAACCCGGGAGTCCCCGCCATGTTGTCCGGAGTGGGAGAGTGCAGGAAAAAAGGGTTTCTCATCAGCAACGTGGACACCCTGATCTGCGATCACGTGAAGATTTCCGGCCAGGAAGGGGAAGCTTTTGAACTGAGCGGCATCAATCATTATAAAGTGAGATAAAGGAGGAGTTTACTATGCAGATCGGAATCCGGTTGCACGACATCACACCTGGGGCCCTGGAGGAACGGGTGAAGATTGCCCACGAGCAAGGGTTTACCTGTGCCCATTTGGCCCTGACAAAGACAGTACAAGAACATTCCGTGGAGAATTCCGCGCTGACGCCAGGCTATGCTGCGTATCTGCGCAAAACATTTGCAGAACATGATGTGGACATCGCAGTCCTGGGCTGCTATCTGAATCTGGCCCATCCAGATCAATCAGAAATCAAAAAAATCCAGGAGCGTTATTATGCTCATCTGCGTTTTGCTTCTATATTAGGATGCAGCGTTGTGGGAACGGAAACCGGCGCACCTAATAAGGAATATTGTTATGAACCGGCCTGCCACACAGAGGAAGCCCTTCAAACATTTATTGCAAATCTGCGTCCGGTTGTGGAATGCGCAGAAAAATTTGGTGTGATTCTGGCGATTGAACCGGTATGGAGCCACATTGTATACAATTCCAAACAGGCGTTAAAGGTACTTAAGGCCATTGATTCGCCTAATTTAAGGATCATCCTGGATCCGGTAAATCTTTTGTCAGTGGAAAACAGTGATCATTACGAACAGGTAATAAGGGAAGCTATTGAGGATTTAGGCGGGTATACAGATGTTCTTCATATGAAGGACTTTGTGGTGGAACACGGCCGCATCCTTTCCGGCGCTCCTGGGACAGGAGTAATGAAATATGACGTGATTATGGATTTTGTGAAAAAGGAAAAGCCATACATTCAGATGACCATTGAGGATAGTAAGCCGGATAATGCAGAGTGGTCAAGAAAATTTCTGGAGAATTATAGTTGCTAAGAAGATAACTTAAAAATGCAGCAGATAAGAACGGTGAGGCTTTTGTCCTCACCGTTTTGTTTGCTCTGCTGATTAAATGAACTTATTATTTCCCATAACTATGTCAGGTTTATAACATTTTGACTCTCTTGTGTTCTATCGGTTATTTGTTCAATTTTATGGTTACAGGCTTCAACTTTTTCTGTTTTTATAGATCCAGAATGAATTAGAGCGATTTTAGCACAGACTGGTCCAATTAACTCATACAAAACCGAAGAAGATAATATGATCGTAAGCAACATATTACCCATACTATCGGGCAAAACTCTTTTACCCATAAAAGCAAGGCCAATAGCAACACCGGCTTGTGGGATCAAGGCTAACCCTAAATAGTTTCGTACTGTTGCTGTTGTTTTAGCTATCATACAACCCCCAAAAGCACCAAGGTATTTTCCTGCAATCCGTATTATAAAATAGGATGCTCCAATTATCCCCAGAGTTCCAAACGAGCGAATATTCAAACTCATTCCTGATACAACAAAGAACATGGACAAAATAGGCGGAGTAAACCTTTCGACCTGCCTGTATAATTCTTTGTCTTTCGTCATATTGATATAAGTTGTGCCAAAGAGCATACAGGAAAGTAAAGGTGAAATATCTACGGAGGCGCATAGACCTGCAATTCCAAGAAGAAGTGAAATTGTTAAAATCAGCCTGTTATCTTCACTCCTTGCCGGAGTCATCAGCCTGCTTAATAAAACTCCGCTTATAAAACCGATTACCAATGCACCAATATTATAAATGACAGGCAATATGATTTCAGAGCCGGAAATACCTGCTCCGGCTTCCGCATTAACAAAAGCAGAGGCTAAGCTGAAAGCGATAAGACACACAGCGTCATCAAGTGCAGCTACCTGTAATAAAATATTTACAAAATTCCCACGTGCATGATATTGCCGGATTGTAATCATAGTGCTTGCCGGAGCTGTTGCCGTTGCAATCGCTCCCAAGAGCAGACAAAAACTCCAATTTAAATGGAAAATGTAGTGCATGGATAACGTTACTAGTATTCCGGCTAATAAAGATTCCAATAAAGTAATCACGATTACTCCAAATCCGGTTTCTTTAAAAGCCTCTTTTTTAAAAAAACGCCCAACACCAAACGCGATAAAGGCCAAAGCAATGTCACTGATAAAACCCATATGTTCAACCATTTCATGTGGAATCAAGTTCAAAACATATGGCCCTATTATAACTCCGGCAATAATATAACCAGTTACATTTGGCAGTTTTACCAGCTTTGTAATACGCGTAAGCAGAAATCCGGCCAGCAATATTACTGATAAAGATAAAAGAATAATTGTTGTGTCATTTAAATGACTTAAAAGATGATCCATGGATAAAGCCTCCTCTATAATCCCATATTTTCAAATGCGGTTAAAAACACGCATGTTAAAGTCCAATATGATGACGTAACCAGACAACTAAAAAGATAAAAAAATTTTAAATAATTTCGCTTGTCACGAAGGCAAAGCATATCAAATTTGATCATAGCCATTAGGACAAGAATTACATTGACTGATATTTTTACCGAAAGCAGATGTACTGCATGATTTACCCAATCTACTGAAAAACAAAGCGGTAAGAAGAAAAGCATAAGTGCAATATTTGCTAAGATTACTCCGGTATAACCTGACTGTTCCTTTCCAAAGTTAACAATCCCCATGTAGCGCGAAATTGAATAATCAGCAATACTTTGTGTCGGTGACCGGAAATGATTGTTAAAATAGTATGAAGAATATGGAAGTGGTTTAATCACATTAAAAATAAGAACGTGCCATACAAATAAAAACTTTTGTCTCATTATTCTTGCCTCCTTTCTTGATTCATGCTACTATTATAATCATAAATTCCATAATGTATATTTATAATTATTTAGTATGTCATAAGAGATTATTATAGTTGGAGGTGGATAAGATGATTGATACTAAACTTTATACGTTATTAGCAGTGGTCGAATTTAACAGTTACACACGCGCGGCAGAACATCTTTCTTTGACGCAGCCAGCGGTAACTCAACACATAAAGCAGTTGGAAAAGGAATTAAATATTAAAGTTTTCAATCGTGTTGGAAGTGATATAAAGCCTACAAATGAAGGAAATATTGTAATTCAGTATGCACGGCGGAGCATAGCCCTATATCAGAGGATGGAACAAAATATTTTAGATGAGCAGCGCCATATAAGACGGCTTACGGTTGGGATTACCCATACTGCTGAAAGTAATGCAGTGGCAGAAGTGTTAGGAAAGTACAGCTCCAAAAACCCTGGTGCAAGCATAACAATTATTTCTGACTCTATAAATAATCTTTATGAAATGCTGAAAAATTATGAGGTAGATTTAGCTGTTGTAGAGGGGAAAGTTCAGGATGACAGCATTAACTCGCTTCTGCTGGACACAGATTCACTGATGCTGGTTGTATCAAACAATAATCTCCTGGCAAAAAAGAGCATGGTAACCATAAATGAATTAATGAAGGAGCCATTGATTCTTCGCAGACCCTCATCGGGGACAAGAAACCTGTTTACCGCCCACTTAGAAAGTAATAATATGTCACTTGATGATTTTAATGTCATTTTAGAAGTCGACAATATTGCAACGATTAAAGATCTTATTAGGCGGGATATAGGAGTTTCCATACTTTCACGCAGCGTATGTCTGGACGAACTAAAGAAAGGAAAAATTACTGCATTACCTATAGAGAATCTTAGTATGATTCGGGAAATCAACATTCTGTATCACAGCGATTTTAAACATGCAGATGTTTTGCATAGTATTATGAAGGAATATAATAAGGTGGTAAAGTTCTATGCTTCTTAATGCTGCCTGTGCAAAACGGCAAGCAATGTAACTGTAAAACACCGGTATCACCAATCAAGGTGACACCGGTGTTTGTTTCCTCAAGTCTATACGCTTTATGAATGGGTAGCCGTTATTCCGGTCAGCTTAAACATTCCTTCATAACTTCATATGCGCCTTTTTCTTTGATACCTGTTAAATAACCAGCCACGGCTTCTTCAAATCCTGGGATTTTACTTAAATCCTCATCCCAGAAGTCAGCATTGGAGCAAACCCCATGAACAAGGGAAGCTGGATCATCATCCTTGTGGTCATAGAAGAACTGAAGAACCGGCCTATCATCCTTGATGGTGTACTCGTCACCGGCGGGACGTGCTGCAACAAGGCCGTCTTCTGTAAGGTTCCTTCCGTTGTAGAATGCAATGTAAAAAGCAAAGGAGGCTGTTATACATCTGGGAAGCATGCCTGTTTTTTCCACATAGCTCTTAAGGGAAGGCATAACCCGGGCTTTCCATTTAGAAGTGGAATTTAAGGAAATGGATAACAATGCATGATCAATAAACGGGTTTTTGAAACGCTCTGTAACAGAGGCTGCAAAACTCATTAATTCTTCTTTTGGAAGAGTCAGGGTAGGAATGATCTCATCATAAATAGTCTTATTCATAAAGCCGCAGATCACTTCATCATCCATGCAGCTTCGGACAATATCCTGCCCGGCAAGGTAAGCGGCTAAAACAAAGGAAGTATGGGCACCGTTTAAAATGCGGACCTTTCTCTGTTTATATGGCTTGTGGTCGCTGCAGATAATAACCGGAAGGCCGGCTTCTTCAAAGGGAAGTTCTTTCTTTAAGCTGTCCGGTCCTTCGATGACCCAGAAGCCGAAGACTTCACCGGTATCCATGATGTTATCCTGGTAACCTGATTCTTCACAGATGGCAGCAGCTTCATTTCTCGGATATCCGGTTACGATACGGTCTACCAGAGTGGAGCAGAAGATGTTCTCCGTTTTGATCCAGTTTATGAATTCCTCGCCCAGGTTCCATTGCCCGGCGTAATTTAAAACGCATTTCTCCAGCTCTTTTCCGTTGTCGTCGATCAGCTCGCAGGAGAGGATGACAAAGCCCTTTCCGGCTTCCTTTCCGAACTTTTCAAATCTTCTGTAAAGGAACTGGGTCAGCTTTCCAGGGTAGCTGTCAGCCGGAACATCCGTAAACTGGCAGGAGGGATCGTAGGCAATACCTGCCTCAGTGGTATTGCAGGCAATGTAACGCAGGTCAGGATTATCTGCACAGGCCAATACAGATTCATAATCCGTATAAGGATTTAAGCATCTGCTTACACAGGAGATCACCCGTTTTGCATTCACCTTCCGCCCGTTTTCAAAGCCACGGAGGAAAAGAGTATAAAGCCCTTCCTGTTCGTTGATCATATCTGCAAGACCCGGTGCAATGGGCTGGCATAAAACAACCTTGGAATTAAATCCGGTTTTTTCATTCAGAACGTCGATAAAATAATCTACAAATGCCCTTAAAAAGTTACCTTCGCCGAACTGCAGCACCCGTTCAGGAGCCTCCTTTAAAAGATATCCGTCAAACCCAAGGTCTTCCAGTGTTTTATAACATAATTTTTCCATTGAATTTATCTCCTTTTTTCTTTATTGCATATTTCCATCCGTATTCTGCATTCATACAGGAACATAGAATGACATAGTAGTTGAATTATAAGGTCACGCCCTGCTTAAAGATAGCCATGTCGTGGAAGCCTGCCTCTTCGGATTTCACCTTTTTTCCGGAAGCTGTTTCGATCACAAAATCAAAGAATTCATTTTTCAGGGTGTCCATATCCGTACCTTCCACAAGAACACCGCAGTTAAAATCAATCCAGTTACTTTTCTTTGTGCTTAGGGCGGTGTTGGTGGAAATCTTCATGGTCGGTACCGGACAGGCAAATGGAGTGCCGCGGCCTGTGGTAAACAGTACGATGTGGGCACCGGAAGCAGCCAGTGCTGTGGATGCCACTAAGTCGTTGCCGGGAGCGCTTAAGAGATTTAAGCCCTTTATACGCACCGGTTCCCCGTATTTTAATACATCTACCACCGGAGCACTGCCGGATTTCTGGACGCAGCCCAGGGATTTGTCTTCCAGGGTGGAGATCCCCCCTTTTTTGTTGCCTGGGGATGGATTTTCGTAAATGGTCTGGTTATGGCTTGTAAAGTAGTTCTTGAAATCATTGATCAGATCCACGGTTTTTTCGAAGGTTTCTTTGTTCCGGCAGCGGTTCATAAGAAGCGTTTCCGCGCCGAACATCTCCGGAACTTCTGTCAGAATGGTGGTTCCGCCCTTGGAGACCAGCATATCGGAAAATGCTCCTACCGTTGGATTGGCTGTGATTCCGGATAAACCGTCGGAACCGCCGCATTTCATACCGATGATGAGTTCGCTGCAGCTTACAGGCTCTCTTTGGAACGTACCTGCGTATTCAGCCAGCTCTCCGATGAGCTCCATGGCATCAGCCATCTCATCCTCAGATTCCTGAGTTACCAGGAACTTTACCCTGTTTTCATCGTAATCGCCGATATAGGATTTTAGCTCGGAAATGTTGCTGTTTTCACAGCCAAGCCCCAGAACCAGAACGCCGCCGGCATTGGGATGGTTGATCAAATCAGCCAGAATGGTTCTTGTATATTCCTGGTCATCACCCATCTGGGAACAGCCGTAGGGATGGGGAAAAGCGGCAACTTCGTCAATGGTACTGCCTATGTATTTCTTTGCCATGCGCTCCAGTGCAGTGGCTATGTTATTGACACAGCCAACTGTGGGAATGATCCAGATTTCATTACGCACCCCCACTTTTCCGTCGGGCCTGCGGTAACCGTAAAAGAAACGTTCATCCGTTGGGGCAATGGCCGTTTCCTGGTCGTCATATGTATAAGTCAGTAAGTCCCCCAAACCTGTTTTTATATTATGCGTGTGAATCCAGGCCCCTGTCTTAATATTTTCCTTTGCCATGCCAATGGCACAGCCGTATTTGATGACGGATTAGCCGGCAGGTATATCGGTGAGGGCAAATTTATGGCCCTGTGGGATATCTTCCAGAAGTGTGATGAGTTTACCGTCAATCTCTGCGGCAGTGCCGGAAGAAAGCGGCTTTAATGCAACTGCAGCATTATCTCCGGAATGAATTTTGATAAAATCCTGCATAAGCTTCCTTTCCTTTCTTGGTACCAGTTTCCGTTGGTACATATAATGTAAGTGCTTACATAAAACATACACTATTTTAGTGCAGACGTCAATAGGGAAAGAAAAAAAGAGATTTTTCTATTTATTTTAGGGAATAACTTAAGAAATAAAACAGATTTTTATATGGATAAAATCAGTAATAACAGTTGCGTTATAGAAAATTATCCTGTATAATGGAGCAAGAAAAGTGTAAGTGCTTACGCTTACTTTGTGTGGAAATTTTGATGAGTAAAAGGGACTACCAGGATGAACATTTATGACATTGCAGAACTTGCAGGAGTTTCCATCGCTACCGTATCCCGGGTGGTGAACGACAGCCCCCGTGTGAGTGAGAAAACAAAACAAAAGGTCAGGACGGTTATGGAAGAGAACGGCTATACCCCTAATGTATTTGCCAGGGGGCTGGGGCTTGATTCCATGAAGACCATTGGGATTTTATGTCCGGATGTATCAGATGCCTATATGGCTACAGCGGTAGCCCATTTGGAAAGCCGTATGCACGAGCATGGTTACGACTGCATATTGTGCTGCAGCGGGTTTGAACAGTCCGTAAAGGAAAAGTATGTCAGCCTTCTTCTTGCGAAGCGGATCGATGCCCTTATTATGGTCGGCTCCACTTATGCAGGAATAGGGGAAGCGGATAAAAATACACAGTATGTCCGCAATGCCGCAAAACAGGTTCCGGTGTTTTTGATTAACGGATATCTGGAAGGTGAGAATATTTACTGCGCTTATGGAGATGATTATCAGGCAACCTATGATGTGACCAGCCAGATGATTGAAACAGGGCGGCGAAGAATCCTGTTTCTCTGTGACTCCCACTCTTACAGCGCGAATCAGAAGCTGGCGGGTTATGAATCGGCTTTAAAAGCCTACGGGCTTCCGGTGCTGGGAGATTTAAAGCTTTATGTAAAGAACCGGATCCATACGGTAAGGGATATCCTTTTAGAGCGCCGCGATTTAAGATTTGACAGCGTGGTTGCCACAGATGACGGCCTTGCCGTAGGAGCGATCAAGTATGCCAATGCAAAGCTTTTAAAGATTCCGGAAGATTTGTGCATTACCGGATTTAATAATTCTGCCCTGTCGATCTGCAGCGATCCTGAGCTTTCTTCCATTGATAACAGAGTCGAGGAATTATGCAACATTTCCATTGACAATATGATGAAAATTCTTCTGGGAGAAGAAACGGAAGTAAACAGGAATAACCGGGTGACCTGCCGGCTGATCAAGCGGTGTACCACTGATTTTTGACCTATTGTCATTTCTTTTCCGGTATGATAAAATATATTGTCAGTAAATAATGGAAATACCCAAAGAGCATGGGCGATAATGAGGAAACACCCTGTGGGTATCCCTTTATGCCCAAAGAACATGGCGATAATAAGGAAAGTGCGGTGGCAGGAACGATGGAGCATGATGGAGACAATGTGGTGCTTTGCGGTGCCAATTCCTATGATCAGAAATACTATTTTAACCAGCAGTTTTCAAGTCTCCCGGAAAGCATCAAACAGGAACTTCAGATCATGTGCGTGCTTTATACCGAAGATGTAGGAGGGATCCTTGTCATGGAATACGATGAGGATGGCACCCTGGAATTTAAGGTGACGGCAGAGGAGGGAGATTATCTGTTTGATGAGATCGGAAGCGTGCTGAAGATCAAACAGTACCGGAAAGAGAAAAGGGAGCTTCTGGAAGCTTTGGAAATGTATTACCGGGTGTTTTATCTGGGAGAAGAATTGGAAGGCGGAGACAAAGATACGTGAAGCTTAGAATTGGAAACTTGACGCTTGACAACAACCTGATACTGGCACCGATGGCAGGAGTTACGGACCTGCCATTTCGTTTTCTTTGCAGGGAACAGGGCTGCGGTATGGCAGTAACGGAGATGGTCAGCGCCAAGGCGATTTTATATAAGAACAGAAATACGAATGAGCTGCTTAAGGTGGCCGAGGGAGAAGGTCCTGTAAGCCTCCAGCTTTTTGGCTCTGATCCGGAGATCATGGCGGATATTGCGGCCCAGGTGGAAGAGGGACCCTATGCATTCATTGACGTGAATATGGGCTGCCCCATGCCGAAGATCGTAAATAACGGGGAAGGGTCGGCGCTTATGAAGGATAGGAAGCTTGCAGAGCGGATCCTGACCGCCATGGTAAAGGCAGTGAAAAAGCCTGTGACCGTAAAGTTCAGAAAAGGATTTGCAGAAGAAGACTGCGATGCCCCGGAGTTTGCCAAAATGGCGGAAAGCTGCGGAGTGGCAGCAGTGGCTGTTCACGGCAGAACCAGGGAGCAGTATTATTCAGGAACAGCTGACTGGGATGTTATAAGGAAGGTAAAGGAAGCTGTCTTAATTCCGGTCATTGGAAACGGTGACGTATTTAAGCCGGAGGATGCAAAGGCCCTTATGGAGGAAACCGGCTGTGACGGGGTGATGATTGCCCGGGGAGCCAAGGGAAATCCCTGGATCTTTAAAAGAACCCTTCACTATCTGGAAACAGGAGAACTGCTTCCAGGACCCACCAGGGAAGAGATTTCCAGGATGATCATCCGTCACGGAGCCCTGGAGACGGAGCACAAAGGGGAAGCAGTGGCCATGCGTGAGATGCGTGGGCATATGGCATGGTATACAGCCGGACTTCCTCATTCCGCTAAGCTTAGAAATGATATCAACCAGGTGGGAACCATGGATGAATTAAGGCGTTTTGCGGAAGAAAGGATCGGAAATTCCCGGTCAGAGAAATAGAATCAGGAATAGTTACATTCTTGACATTTTTAGATGTTTACGCTATAATATTTGGAATGCGAATGAGCGAGTATGAAACCAGGAGGAATCAAAAACCATGGTAGACAAGAAAAATATTTTAACCTACGAAGGCCTTAAAAAATACGAGGATGAGCTTCAGAATTTAAAGGTAGTAAAAAGAAAAGAGGTCGCCCAGAAAATCAAGGAAGCCAGAGAACAAGGCGACTTGTCCGAGAACGCTGAATATGATGCCGCAAAGGATGAACAAAGAGACATTGAGCTGCGTATTGAAGAGCTGGAGAAGCTCCTTAAAAATGCAGAGGTAGTGGTTGAGGATGAGATTGATTTAGATAAGATTAACATTGGCTGCAAGGTAAAAGTCTACGATGTTGATGAGGATGAAGAGATGGAATTCAAAATTGTGGGTTCCACGGAGGCAAACAGCCTTCAGAATAAAATTTCCAACGAATCTCCGGTAGGTCATGCACTGATCGGCAGAAAAGTGGGAGATGTGGTAGACGTAGAGACACAGTCAGGAGTAATCCAGTATAAAGTTCTGGAGATCCAGAGAGTATCTTAGAAAAATAGCCGTTCGATGAGCCGTCCGGCGAATCGAACTTCCTTAACATAGTTCACAAAGGAGTGCAAACAGTTGGCAGAACAGCAGAATCAAAACCAGAATCAGGTGAAAGAAGAGGACTTAAATCATTTGCTGAAGGTCCGCCGGGAAAAGCTGGCAGAGCTTCAGGAAGCAGGAAAAGATCCGTTTAAAGTTACAAAGTACGATGTAAACGTACACAGTGGTGAAATCAAGGAACATTATGAGGAATGGGAAGGAAAGGAAGTATCCATCGCAGGACGCCTTATGTCAAAGCGCGTGATGGGGAAAGCTTCCTTCTGTAATGTACAGGACTTAAAGGGCAATATTCAGTCCTATGTGGCCAGAGACAGTATCGGAGAAGAGGAATACAAGGAATTCAAGAAGCTGGATATCGGTGATATCGTAGGCATTAAGGGAATTGCGTTTACAACAAAAACGGGAGAAATTTCCATCCATGCTGAGAGCGTTCACTTACTTACCAAGAGCCTTCAGATCCTTCCGGAGAAATTCCACGGCCTGACCAATACGGACATTCGATACAGGCAGAGATATGTAGACCTGATCATGAACCCTGAGGTGAGGGATACCTTTGTAAAGCGTTCCCAGATCATCAAGGCCATCCGTGACCATCTGGATGCCCAGGGCTTCATGGAGGTGGAAACACCAATGCTGGTCGCCAATGCAGGCGGCGCAGCGGCAAGACCATTTGAAACCCATTACAACGCTCTTGATGAGGATGTAAAGCTGCGTATTTCTCTTGAGCTTTACTTAAAGAGGCTTATCGTAGGCGGTTTGGAAAGAGTTTATGAAATCGGACGCGTTTTCAGAAATGAGGGCGTGGATACCCGTCATAACCCGGAATTTACTTTGATGGAATTATATCAGGCTTATACCGATTACCACGGCATGATGGACTTGGTGGAGAATTTATTCCGGTCTGTTGCCCTTAAGGTTCTTGGTACGGCTGTTGTAAACTATGATGGTGTGGAAATTGACTTATCAAAGCCATTTGAACGCATTACCATGGTAGACGCTTTAAAGAAATATAAGGACATTGATTTTACTACCATTCATACGGATGAAGAGGCTAAGGCTCTGGCAGACCAGTACCATGTGGAGTATGAGGCTCGTCATAAGAAGGGCGATATTTTAAGCATGCTTTTTGAGGAATTTGTAGAAGAGCATTTGGTTCAGCCTACCTTTATTATGGACCATCCGGTTGAGATCTCTCCTCTTACCAAGAAAAAGCCTGATGATCCGGAGTATACGGAGCGCTTTGAGCTGTTCATTACAAAGCGTGAGATGGCAAATGCTTATTCTGAGTTAAATGATCCTCTGGATCAGATTGAGCGTTTTAAGGCTCAGGAAGCACTTCTTGCGGCGGGAGATGATGAAGCTAATTCTATGGATGATGATTTTGTAAATGCACTGATGATCGGTATGCCTCCGACTGGCGGTATTGGTATTGGTATTGACAGGTTTGTTATGCTGCTTACGGATTCTTATGCGATCAGGGATGTGTTGTTGTTCCCGACGATGAAGTCATTGGATAAATAAAGCACGCAGAATCAAGGGTTTGTGATACTTTCAGTTGAAAATTACAACATTCTTACAATAAATTTGCATTGCATAATACGCAGTAATACCTTATAATGCGTATTTTTGTTCCAACAATTATATATCATTTTGTATTTTAAGGACATTTCTACAGAGGAAATGTCCTTTTTGTGTTATGGTCTATAATACACGTGCTGCCGCTTTTCTTGAATCTCTTAGCATAATTATAAGGGGGCGAAGAACGGATATTTAAGGAAGAACTTGTCGAGCAGGAATATCCATTGTATTAGGCAAACTTTAGGTAATATTGAACTTTTTGAGGTGTAACTGCATACTGCTGGGGGCTTTGGTTTCCACTTCTTTTTTTAAAAAACAGTGACATCCTCCAAAATGTTCAAAAAAAAGTAATGTTTTTTTAATATTTACATTTGTTTTCTTTCACATTATACTATTAATTAATAATTGTAAAAATGGAAGGAATTGGAATGTATGGTTTACATAATGTAATTATTATTCTTTAGACAGGTCATTTATCAGAATATGAAAGCACTTTGTCAGAAATTGGCCTATAAGGATGAAAAGAATGGTATCCTGTTGAATAAGCAGGAAATAGTGAAAGGAGATATATGAGGACGCGATTTAAAGTACTTCTGATCGCACTTTTTTTAATCCTGGGTTTTGCTGGCGGTATCTGTCTGGCAATTGTGTCGGCAGATAAAGTGGACAGCTATTTAAGCGGCAGGAAGCTGTCACTGGGGGATAGGTATTTAAATGAGCAGGAATATGAAAAAGCTATTCTGGCATATCAGTCAGCAATTGAGATTGATCCCAGACAGGTGGAGGCATATATTGGTATGGCAGATGCTTATAAGGGTATGAAGAATCCGGAGATGGCAGCAGAACTGCTGAAGCTGGGCTGGGAAGCGGTACCAGATGAAAGGCTGAAAACCAGAATCATCCGTGTTTATACTGATCTGTATAAGCAGTACATGGATGAAGGGGAATATGAAAAGGCACATGATATTTTAACGGATGCATATGAGATGACCAGGGACTCAGAAATCAGAAAATTGCTGGATGAGCTGGAAACCCGGCAGGAACAGTCTCAGGCACAGCAGGAACTGCTGGAACAGTTGTTAAAAGCAGCAGAGGCTTCAGATACATTAAAGCTGGTAACTTTGTTAAGAACAACAGAATATTCGGAGTTTATTGCCGGTATTGACAGGGTGTTTTATTATCCCCAGAAGAATGGAGAAGCGATTGCCATTTATGATAATGGATGCCTGTATTATGGAGGATTGAGTGAGGGAAGCCGCGAAGGCAGGGCCATATGGATAAAGGCATCTTCCGGCAAAGCTAATATTTATGAAGGCCTGTGGCAGAAGGACAAGCCAGAAGGACAAGGAATGGTAAGTCATTGCACATATACAGCAGGTGGAACGTTAAGCACAGTTTCAACAACATCCGGCACCTTCCGTGCAGGGCTTGAAAATGGGAATATGACAATGCTTGTTTATGACCAGGGACGTACCTATACATATTATTATCGTGCAATTACAGGAATCCTTCAGCCAATGGAAAACTCGGCAAGATATGTTGATACCGATGGCAGTTACATTGTTGCAGTCTCAATTGAAGATTCAACAATGCAGTGTATTGACCAGGGTGACCTGATTTATGGAGTTTATGGATTTGCATCAGGAGATATCCAGTCGCAGATCCAGTAAAACGATATTTGTGAGTATTCAGTTTATAAACAGTTATTAATATGTTTATCTTTTAGGAGGTTAGGAGTATGAAATGTCAGTCATGCGGAAGTGAGAATACGGAAGGGAAAAAATTTTGCAGTAAATGTGGAGCACCGGTTACAGCTTTCCAGCCGAAGCAATTCTGTCCAAATTGCGGAAAAGAGATCACACCAGGAAAAAAGTTCTGCGGCAGATGTGGTACCAAAGTAAGTGATGGACCTGCAGCACAGGAGACACCGGAGAAAATCAAGCAAGAGCCGATTGCAGTTCATCATGAAAAGCAAAAGAAACATGGGGGCCTGTTTATTTTGCTGGCTGTCCTGGCCATTGTTTTAGCAGGTGGAGGTGGCTTCAGTATCTATCGGTTTATCCTTGTACCTTCAGGGGGAACATCGATTTACAGCCGCATCGCTGATTCAAAGGATAAAGAAGAAACTGACGACGAAGATGAAAAAAAAGATGAGGAAAAAGAATCAGACGCTTCTGAAGAAAACAAAGAGACAGAGTCAAATCTGACTGAGGGTTCTGCAACAGAGACTGCTTCAAGTTGGGGCAGCATGCTTCAGGGGAATACTTCTGGGCAGGGTACAGAAACAGCAATGACCGGAGCAGCTACAGAAGCTTACCTGTTTGCGGAAACACAGCCTGCTTATGAATCCCAGTATGGAATGCAGGGGGCACAATATAATGCCGCCCAGGGACAGGCAGTGTCTGCAGATTATATATTACCAGACAGTGGCATTCGTTACCTGATGGCAGCAGATTTTGCACTTTTGACCAAAGAGCAGCTGAGAATTGCCAGAAATGAAATTTATGCAAGGCATGGAAGAATCTTTAAAGCTGATGATTTAAATGCGTATTTCCAGTCAAAGGCCTGGTACACAGCCACTGTGGCACCGGAGGATTTTACAGACGAGATACTTAACGTTTATGAGAAATATAATGCCAAGTTCATCCAGGAACAGGAAAATAAGATGAACTAGCTTATAGTATAAATACAAATGAGAATATTTAAATAGTGGTACATTAGGAGGAAAAGGTATGAAAACATGTACAAATTGTGGGACTCCCATGGAAGATGATGAGCTGTTTTGCGGAGAATGCGGGACAAAACAGGAAATAGAGCTGGATCAGGAGACGGAAGAAGTTGCTGAGACTGTTATATGGACAGGCAGAGACATAGCTTCCAATGAGGGTGCAGACACAGTAGTAAATACAGGAACAGATGCATCTGCAAATCCGGTCACAGAGACGGCGGATAATATGGATACCGCTGAACCCCCCAATGAAAATACAGATTATTTACATAAGGAAGAGCCGGACCAGGAACCAGATGATGTTATTTTTTGCTCAAGATGTGGGGCAAAGAACAGTGCTGACGATCAGTTCTGTATGAATTGTGGAGCTAATTTAAACGAAGATGAGGAAGAAGTCATCACCCCCAACCAGCCGGTCAAAGGAAAGATCAATAAAAGGATCATCGCTGGAGCAGCAGTGATCGCAGTGGTTGCAGCTGCAGCAGTAGTAGGAGTAATGCTCCTTGGTGGGAAAACAGGAGGCACATCGGAAAAACTGGTTTATTATAAAGACAACAGCAATATCCAGTATACAATAAAGAATAAAAAAAGCCTTGAGATCACTGACCGTGCAACAGAAGATAAAACCTATTATGAGATGCTGAGTTCTATGGATATGGTCCGTTATTCGGAAGATGGCAGATATGTTTTCTATGCTGAAAAAGTGGGCGGTGATGGAGTTGGCACTTTAATGTATAAGAACTTGAAAAAGCAGAGCAATAAGAAGGATACCTCTGAAAAACTGGATTCTAATGTACGTGGTTACAGACTGCTTTCATCAGGGAAAGTCCTTTATTTAAAAGGCAGTTCCGGAGATATTAACCTGTATTTATCTGACTTAAAGGACAAAACTAAAATTGGTTCCGATATCAGGAACTATGTTGTCAGCGAAGATGAGTCATGCCTGATATTTATGACTGGGGACGATGATATTTATACTTATGATTTAAAGAAAAAGAATACATCCAAGGAGAAACTTGATTCTGAAGCATCTTATATCTGCGCTTCTAATGATCTGAAATATATCTATTATACAAAAGATGAAAAATTGATGTGTGTAAAAAACCTAAAGGATAAAGAAAAGATTGCTTCTGATTTTGACGGAAACTGGGCATATGCAGAGGGCGGAAAATCAATTTATTACACGCTTCCAGGAGAAAAATATCAGTTTACGGACTTCATTACGGATGATCAGGCGACAGCAGATTCTAATATGCAGCGTCCAAATCAGAATGATTACAGGGTTGCCAGTGGTACGGACTGGTTTGGCGGCACAACCTATACCGTTGATATAGATAAATATAATTCGGCTGTTGAAGCTTATAATAAAAAGCTCCAGAGAGATGAGATCCGTAACACGCTGGACAGCTTAGGAAGCGTTACATTGAATGAATTATATCTGTATGATGGAAAAGATTCCACTAAGATTTCAGATACTGTCTTAGAGATAGAAGCAATAGCCTACTCTGACAAAAATAGCACAGATAAAGTTATATGTGTTTCCCAGGCTGACCTGGAAGGACTTGGAGAATATAATATCTCATCTATTGATTCTGCATCTGATGCAGTTGATAAGCTTACAAAGGGGCTTTCAGAAAGCAAGAAATATTATTTGGTAACTGGCACTGGGATGAACCAGTTTGATGTTGAAGAAGAGATCGATTCAACACGTTTTGATCTAGATAACCATACTTTCTACTATTCTGATGACAGACAGGATGACGGGACAGCAACGCTGTATGCAATTTCTTATAACGAAAAATCCATTAACAGCCCGGAGAAGATTGCAGATGATGTTTCCGGCATGATGTTATTCAATGGCAAGATCGGTTACTGGTCAGATTTTGATGATATAGAAGCAACTTTGAATGTCAGCGGAGATGGGATTGATGATGATGTATCAACAAATGCTTTCACACCTGTTTCACCGGAAGAAGATAACAGCATCTACTATGCAAAAGATTTAAGTGACAGAGACTGTTCCTTCACACTGTATCGTTACCAGAAAGGTAAATCAGTTAAGATCGGTGATGATATTATCTACTTTAAACCCTTAGAGGATGGTAAGATCGCATATTTACAGGATTATAACCTGGATAGGTACAGAGGTGACTTATGCATCTGGATAAGTGAGCAGAAACAGAATAAGATTGATGAAGATGTTTCTTATATTAAAGGTGGTTACGGCAATATTTACTAAAGTTTATGGAGGAGCAGATAATGGCTGATTTAAAAAGTACTTTTTCAAAAGGGTTAACGGTTCTTAATGTAAAGACATCTAATTTTTTAGAGTTAAATAAAATCAAGACATACATAGCAACTTTAAAAAGTGAGATTGCCACATTAATGTCAGAGATTGGTGAGATCGTTTACCAGGACTGGACTCAGGGAGAGGTAGCCATAGAACGTATCCAGGATAAGCTGATGGAGATTGCAGAGAAAGAAGTGATCATCAAACAGCAGCAGGCAGAACTAGATGAACTGGAATTGAAGGAAAAACAGATCCTTGGAGGCCAGAATAGTGGCCAGAATGCAGGGGCGGTGTCCCCTGCCGGCGGCCGGCTGATGTCGGGGGATGAAGATGCAGTCATTTGTCCAAATTGTGGACAGAGATATGAACTTGCAGTGAATTTCTGCAGAAAATGTGGAACTAAGTTGAAGTAACTCGAATATCATACAGCTTTATAAGGGGAAGAGTATGGGGAGAAGCAGTAATAAATTTAGGCTCGCAGTTGGGATTATTATTGCATTAACTGTGCTGGTACTGGCTGTTGAAGGTGCCATAGGATATTATTATTATAGCCATATGATCAAAGGTGCCATTGGTTTGAAGACAGAGCGGGATGAGATTGAAAGTCTTTTAAAAGGATATTCTTTGGATGGTCTTGCAAAATTCAAATCATTGCTGTCAGATTGTGACCGGGTGGTCGAGGAGAAGGATAAGGACAGCTATGAAGATATGGCATCACGTTTAAGTGAGGCGCGCACTGAGATTGAAGAAATTCATAGTGTAATGATTGAAGCCGGAGAAAAGCAGGCGGAATTTTCTGGAGAACTGGATAATTTTATTGTCAGCAATGAACAAACAGCTGAATATGAAGCGCTTCTAAAAAAGCTGGCAAAGGCTGTAGATAAGCAGGACTCTTCAAAAGTAGTTGACCTGTTGGATCAGATTAATGCTTATATTGAATCCGTTCGGGATTTTAACCAGAAGCTGACAGAAAGTACGGTTGCAAGTTTGAAAACTACAAATCTGGATTCTGCTTTTGACAGTGAAAAGACTATTATACAAAACCTCCAGACTGAAGCGGAACAACTCCTTTCTGAAGGAAAGTACAAAGAAGCCGAAGATAAGATCATGCAGTGGCAGGCTGTTACGAATTCTATTAAAGGACAGAGCAAATATGTTATGGATGTCCAGCAGGTAGATGTGACCAATTTCCCGGCAGTCAAATTATACGTAAAGGTAGAAGATGAGACAACAAAGGTAGCAGTCCCTGATCTGCAGCCACAGTATTTTTATCTGTCCGAACAGGTTGCAGGGACAGGTACCTTTGAAGAAAAAACTATTATAAAAGCAGTTCAGCTGGATCAGGCTGAAAACCTGAACATTAATATGGTGGCTGATGTAAGCGGAAGCATGAATGGTTCTCCAATGACAGCGGCAAAAAATATCATGATTAATTTTCTGCAGAATATTCAGTTTAGTATTGGGGATAAAGCATCCCTGGTGTCTTTTGCAGATGAGGTATATACAGATGTAGCCTTTACTTCTGATGGGACGGCATTGGCATCAGCAGTCAACCGGATGTCACCAGGAAGCAGTACTGCATTATATGATGCACTTTATGTGGCAATCAATCAGACTGCCATGCAAAACGGTGCAAAATGCGTGATAGCCTTTACCGATGGAATGGATAATGCAAGCAAATGCACCCCGGATATTATCACAGAGCTGGCAGGCAGGTACAAGATACCAGTTTTTATTATTGGAGTGGGAAGCAGCATTGATACTTCAAGCTTAACATCTATTGCAAATCAGACGAATGGTTTTTACCGAAATATTAATGATATCAGTTCAATGGCAGAGATTTACAATGCTATTTACCGCCAGCAGAAAGAGCTTTATTTGGTTGAGTATCAGACACGGAATGAAAGTCCGGCAACTGCAGAACGTGCTGTTACAGTTAATTATATGGGGGAAGGGATCGTGGCACGTGAAGCTTATGATTATATCCCGGCTATCTATATGGAGGCTACAACTTCCGCAGCACAGATGTTTGTCAATGACTTTGTTATCTATGACAGTAACAGCAGGTATTTAATGCCCTCAGATCTGCAGCGGCTGACGGCAGAACAGCTAAGGCTTGCCAGAAATGAAATCTATGCAAGGAGAGGCAGACGATTTAAAGATACGGCGTTACAGACTTATTTTGATAGCAAATCCTGGTATAAGGGAACGATTGATCTGGAAAATTTCCAGGACAGCATATTTAATGATTATGAGCAGGCAAACGCATATTTTATTAAGGATTATGAGAGATTAAAAGGCTATATCAAATAAAAGCAGGGGCAGACGAATATGTACCGTCCGATAACGGCCGGAAAAGGCAACATGTCGATCCTGATGACGCTATGAAAATCGGCACAATACATGAATGCGGAGAAATTCGGGGGAGGGCGAAAATGAAACGAACATTAGCTTTGTTAATAACGATCGCAGTATTGGTTACTGTTTGTGCTGCTTGCTCGAAATCACTTGAAAAAATGTCAGCGTCAGAATTGCTCGATTTGGGTGAAAAGTACCTGCTTGAAATGAATTATGAGAAAGCAGTAGTCTGCTTTGATCAACTGATAAAGGTCGAACCCCGTAATCCACGCGGCTATACGGGTTTAGCGGAGACGTACATAGCGAAAGGCGATACCGATAAGGCGATTGCTGTATTGCAGGATGGTTTGGGGCAGCTGCCGGATGACCATGAATATCTGAAAGCTGCAGCGGATATCTACGGGGATATGATTGATATCGATCCCCGAAATGCAGATGTATATCTTGGACTTGCCGATGTTTACAGTGCACTTGATGATAAGGATAAAGCAATAGATATTTTGCGGCAAGGACTTGATGAGCTGCCTGAAAATGAAAAAATTGCAGAACGCTATTACAAACTCCTTATCCCTGAATATGAAATTAAACAGACATATTATACGGAACTGCGTGCTGATGATGGAGTATTGATTTGGCGGGATGAAAGCAACCAGCCGGTATTTCTGGGAACCGGCGAACGGATAACAAGTATGAACGCTGTCTTTAAAGATGAGTTGCCGGCAGAGAGCACCATGAGCGATTCAGAATGGCTGTTTGAGTCATATTACAGCCGCGAAGGATATACATATGAGGAGGCAAATAACGGCAGAGTCGGGGGATCGGAAATTACGTGGAAAGAAAGTTATCGCAAGAACCAGTATCTTTCTTTTGTTGGCAGTTCGGAGTGGGACGGACTCGGACCTCACGGAGGTTTTGATTATCTGGGTCATACTTTCGATTGCGGTACAGGTAAGGCAATGAAAATATCGGATCTCTTGCTTATTGACGAAAACCAGGTGCAGGAAACTCTTTATAATGAGTACATTGCCTATCAGTCAAGCCGGGGCGATGATGGTAAATTCTTGGCTGAAGCAGCACAAGGCTACGATTCCGGAAGTTATATAAATTACTATGTGGAATCTGTCAAAGAACAGTGTAACCCTGCAAACGCTGTGTTCTGGCTTGCCGAAGATGGTGTACATATTTATTTTAATCAATATACATTTTACTATGCTGCAGGAGCAAGTGAGCTGATTATTCCCTATACGCGTTTTGATTTGCTGCGAGCTCCGTTCGCCGAATCACAAAACAACCGGCAGGAATCGTACTCAGAGCCGGCAGCTTCTATGCCGGCAGCTCAGAATATAATTGAGTCATTTACTGATGATGAATACAAAAAGCTAAGTATCTTTTTAAGCAATTTCAGCGAATTAGAGTTTGACAATTTTGATGCTGCTGATTATGCAGATGAGCAGCTCATTGAGTTTGCAATTTGGCATACTTATCTGAATAACTATAACGCAATAATTAACGTAACTGACAGTGAGCATTACTATTTAAAAATTTCAGCTGGTACCATATTCGATGTTGTTGACAAGTATTTTGGAATTAGTGTTATGCATAAGAGCGTTGGTTATATCGACAATCCGGATTATTGGAATTATGGACAATATCAATATCTGTTCAAAGACGGCTACTACTATTTTACGGGTGCTGATGGGGAGCCTTTGAAGTGGTCGGAAATCGTAGAGTTTTATGATAACGGTGATGGTACATTTAACGCAGTAACCCACGAATGGGCTTCACACAATATTCCGGCGCAATATGAACGTAGAAAGTTTTGGGAGCAGTTGATCCATCCGGATGATGTATTGGAAGGAGCGGTTGCCGGGGGCAGCCATACCGCTGTTATTGCGCCTTACGCTTACGGCGGCAAAGACACTTATAAACTTTTACGTTGGACTGCGAAGTAGCGACGAAGGAACAACAGTGGAGTGTCAGCTATGGACTCACGCCGATAGGTCCTCTTCAATTGCCATTAGAAATATGTCTGTGACCGACGGTAAAAACCAATTTGTTCATTGGCGAAAAGTGGGTTTACCAGTTTGAAGGCGGCAAATGCACAAATTACCTGATACATGAGTATGGTGATACATATGTACCGTCCGATCATGGCGGGATGAGGCAACATGTCGATTCGGATGACGCTATGAATGGCAGCACAATACATTGATGTGGAGTAATCCGCGGGAGGGCGAAAATGAAACGAACATTAGCTTTATTAATAACAATGGCAGTATTGGTTACTGTTTGTGCTGCTTGCTCGAAGTCACTAGAAAAAATGTCAGCCACAGAATTGCTCGATTTGGGTGAAAAGTATCTGCTTGAAATGAACTACGAGAAAGCACTCATCTACTTTAACAAATTAATTGAGGTAGAACCTCGCAATCCTCGTAGCTATACGGGAGCTTCGGAAGCATATATAGGCTTGAGTGATGCTCCGCCGGCTGTCAATGTGTTAAAAATCGGACTGGAATCGTTCCCTGATGACATTGAGCTGCAAACGGATTTTCTTACCCGATTGATAGCCATAGATAAAATAAATTCGGATTGGTATCTGCGATTGGCACATATCTACATTGACAAGCCGGATACTGATTCTGCTATCGCTTTACTGAATCAAGGGATTGGCGTTACTGATATGTCAGTTGACGGAAAGGTAAAATTACAGGAGCTTCTTGATGAGTTGATCTATCAGGAAGAACGAGAAGAATCAACTGCACTCGCCGTTCCGATTTTAGGAGAAATCGCCGCTCTATGCGCAACGGAAAGCTATGATGCTGTATTTGAGAAGATGCAGTCTGAGGAGTTCGGCAAAGTCACGGCATTGGTAGACTTCCTTCGTGAACCATTTATCTCCGAAACTCCGAGTGGAAGAATTGGAGTATACGGTGTAGATTCGACCACCTACGGAAATTATATGCTGTACTATGGAGACTATCTTGATGATGTGCGAAACGGAAATGGACTATGGTTTGGTTATTATGAAGGACAAAACTATTTTGCAAAAGGCTCTTGGCAAGACGATAAGCCAGATGGAGAGATGACTATCAAGGAATGGAACTCTGGCCTTGCAGAAAACGTAATTTATCGTATTATCACTGGTAGTGTGGTAAACGGGCTTTGGAACGGCGATATAATTTGGTCTTTTGAACGCGATTCCGAGCTGACGCATATATTTCCTGTGAAATTTGAGATGGGACACTGGGTAATACTTGAAGTAAAAAATGACAATGACGATGGTAAAACCCGATATATTGTGAGCAAGAGCGGAAACACCAGTGACAATAATACAGGTGTTATGTCAACGAAGACCCCAAACGAGCTTGAGGGTGTTATAGGGTTTATTCACGAGTGATGTAGGGATAACTAGCGGGGAAGTGAACTGGTGGCCGGACTGGCCGGAGCAACTTTGATAGATTGCTGCTTAGTATAAGAGAACCATTGATCCGGAAAATTTTCAGAATAGGATATTTAATGATTATGAGCGAGCAGACTTTATTTGGGATTATGAGAGATTAAAAGGCAATTTCAATGAAAAGCAGGGGTATGGGTATGTTAAACAAAGGTGATGTACTGAGTGTAATTTATGAGATAGGTGATAAGCTTGGATCCGGAAGTGGCGGAAATGTCTTTATGGCGAAACATCTTCGCCTTAATAAAGATGTGGTAGTCAAAGAAATTAAAGGGGAAGCAAAGGAAAAACTGAATATTCGAGCCGAAGCTGATACTTTAAAAAATATTAAGCACACTTATCTTCCACAGGTTTATGATTTCCTGGAAATCGATGGGGAAATCTATACCATCATGGATTATATACCAGGCCAGAACCTTCTGCAGGAATTAAAGGCCAGAAAACATTTTTCCCAGAAAGATATCATCAAGTGGGCAACGCAGCTCACAGAAGCTCTGGCTTATCTCCATGGGCAGCATCCTCCGATCATTCACAGTGATATAAAACCGGAGAATATCATGCTGACTCCAAATGGAGATATCTGCCTGATCGATTTTAACGTATCACAGTTTTTTGAAGGAGGAAAAGCCAGGATTCTTGGCCTGACTCATGGTTATGCTGCTCCGGAGCAGTATCAGATGACCTGGGAGGGACTTGATCAGGCTTCTTCTGATGCTAATAACGCAACAGAAGTTTTACAGGAAACAGAGATTCTTAAGGAAACTGATCTGTCTGAAGAGGAAGATACCTCCAGGACAGAGAAGTTACCGGGAAGTCATCGTAATACAGCATCAGGCAGTTCTTCGAATGCTCCAAGCAGTGCACTGAATGTACCAGTATGCAATATGGATGAACGTGCTGATATATATGCATTAGGTGCAGCACTGTATCATCTTGTTACAGGTGAAAAGCCTGGACGCTCCACAGGACCGGTAAAACCCTTATCCTCATTCCCATTAAAAATCAGTGATGGCCTGACCTATATCATAGAGAAAGCCATGGAAAAGGACCCGGATAAACGTTTTGTATCAGCAGCAGAAATGCATGATGCTGTCGTGAATATCCGTAAATTGGATGGTGCTTATAAGAGGCACGTTCACAGACAGTGGGCAGCCAATACTTTATTTACTGTTTGCTTTATTGGTGCTGCTGCAACGACTGTATTAGGATGGAAAACTATGCGGCAGGAACGTGTTGAGCATTTTTACGATATGGTAAGGATTTCAAAGGAGCTGGCTGGGGAACAGGACTTTACCGGGGCTGCGGAACTTGCAAAGGAAGCCATAGAGACGTATCCGGACCGGATTGATGGCTATTGTGCCATGGCATTCCAGTATTATCAGTCAGGGGATTATGAACAATGTCAGAAGTATATACAGGATACTTCTAATAAGTATTCTATTCAGAAAGGGCGGGATGAAGAAACTTATGCGAACCTACTTTATCTGTTGGGAAATACATATTTTAATAAGGAAAAATATAACGATGCATTGGGATACTTTGAGGAAGCTGTCACTTACGTAGACAATAACAGTGATTTTTATCGCGATTATGCAATCAGCCTGGCACGAAGCGGTAATTATGATAAGGCAGCCAAGATGCTGGGAAAAGCGGTAGATAGTGGGATCACTGATGATAATGCCCTATATGTAAATGGAGAGATAGCCATGTCCCGTGAGGATTATCCAACTGCAGAGAAGGACTTTTTAGAGGTTATACAGAAATCAAAGGATGAACTTCTGGTACAAAGATCTTATGTGACCTGTGGGCAGATGTATCGGAAACTAGACATTGATGTGGACAAGTTTATTGATTATTTGAATAAAGCATCTTCTGATGTTTCAGGGACTAATAATATGGCTGTCTTGGAAATGCTTGGAGAAGCTTATACAAAAAAAGCCAGGAAAAATCAGGACAACACTTATTATGCCAAAGCGATAGATACGTTTCAGCAATTGCTGGATAATGGATATTCACGTTTTTATATTATGAATAATATTGCACTGCTGTACCAATCTATGGGGGACTATCCGAATGCAGAGCGTCAGCTGATGAGCATGAAAGAAAAATTCCCGGATGATTACAGAGTATATATGCAGATGGCATTTCTTTATGCAGAAGACCAGGGAAAACTGCCAAATAGCCGGCGCAATTATCAGCATGTATTTTCAAATTATGAGAAAGCCCGGGAGTTGTACAGCCAGCCAGTTAATAACAATGTTTCTGATACCCAGATGCTGATGCTGGAGGATATGATCGGTGAATTAAAAGCCGGCGGATGGCAATAAAGTTAAACCCTCATATCAGTGCAGCACAGAAAGGAAAACAATGACAAAAGGTATGATGATGTTCTATGGCGGAATAGGAACCATGATATTATTGGTGATAATTCTAATAATTTTCTCAATTTGCAATGGGATTGCCAGGAAAAGTTTAAAAAAGAAACTGGATAGGATTTATAAGGATGAGTAAATGGAAATTTATGAAAGCAGAAGGGATATAGCATGCAGAAGACTATAATCATCGCAGTTTTTGCAGTTCTGCTCATTATATTGCTGATTGTTTTGTCTATAACCAGTAAAAAAAGAAAAGAACTACAGGAACGAGCTTTAAATAAGCACCGTGAAGAAGCATTGGAACGTGTCCTCCGTAACCAGGATCATGAAGAAAAAGAAAAAAATAAAAAGGTATCTAATGTTCCTTATGCAGTGGACTACTCAAAAAGCATTTCTTCGCGGAAGTCGAAAAAGCAGGCAGAGCCGGGGAAGCTGATGGTGCAGCTGACTGCCCATAGTGAGCTGTCAGACCAGAGATATATGCTGAATCCGGCAGATGGAATCGTAATAGGGCGGGAAAAAGGACAGAACTCTATTGTAGTCACGGATCCGACTGTAGCCAGACGCCAGTGCGAGATATTTCTCGCAGATGGAGCTGTATATTTAAAAGATATTTCTTCCAGCAGCAGAACCATGATACGACGGAAAAAGAATACAACTTATGCAAACTCCCAGGGAATTAAACTGTTGACCGGTGACCGGCTCTATATAGGAAATATGGTATTTGATATCACATTATTTGGATAAGGTTTTGTGAGGATTGGTCATTCATTCGAAAATAACGGTTATTGGTCAGTCTTTGCAATGGTTTTTTTAAAGATATGTTATGGTAATAACAGTTAAGGTAAATAGTATCAGGAGGGGAGAAGTATATGGGTGATTTTTGCATTAAGTGTTCATCTGTGCTGCTGCAGGTCCAGGAACTGGAAACAATAAAAAAAGACTTGTCCAGCGCTGCAGATGAACTCAGCCGGGTAAAGCAGACTCTTAGATTTAAGGTCCAGGCAAGAAACCAGATCGACCAGAAATTAAATAATCTTTTGGAAGAAAGCCGGGAACATCTTAATTCCGTGATTGCCATGAAGTCTGGCCTGGAGAAAGCAGTTACTTTTTATAAAATAGCAGAAAAAAGCATTTTAGACCATGCCAATGGGAAAAGTGCTTCTCCAGGAATAAAGCCGGGTATCAGTTTAGGATTTACGCCAGGAGGAGACTCAGGCGGCGGCAGTAACAGTGGAGGAGGCTGGGATAATTCTTATGCTGGCTGGATCAGTTCTTTGACAGGTTCCCATGTTGCGTCAGCATCCGGTGGATTCACTGCATCTGTATTAAACGGCAGTGGGACGCTTGGAGGAGATTTCCCGGGAAAGGATTATTCTGTAACCGGGAACGGCAGCGTGCTTGGAGCGGAAGGAAAAGCTGGCTATAAGATGAACTGGGATATCCCGAAAAAGGGTGAGAAAGCCGGGGATATTGGAGTGACTGCCAACGCAGGATTGGATTTATATGCTGCGAAAGGTGAGGTAGAAGCCAAATATGGTTCTTTCTCTGCCAAGGCAGAAGCCAGCCTCCTCAATGCGGGAGTAGCAATCTCAGGCGGTCTGATGGTTTCTCAGAATGGCAAGTTTGATCCTTGTCTGGAGTTAAAGGCCAAAGCCAGTGCATCTGTAGCAAAAGGCTCTGTCAGCACACAGCAGGGAAATGATGTATTTAACACTCATCAGAGTGCAGAAGGGACTCTGCTTGGGGCGGAAGCTTCGGCAGGTGTCCAGGCCGGCAGAATAGCCAATGAAGATGGTTCCAGTGTATATGGGGTAAAAGCGGAAGCAGGGGCAGAAGCTTATCTTGCAAGAGGTGAAGTAAAGAGTGGATTCACGATGTTTGGTATTAAAGTAGATGCAGCAGTTGGAGGAAAAGCCGGTGCGGTGGGAGCCAAGGCATCTGCGGCGGCCACAACGGATGGAGTTCAGGTAAAAGCTGGACTTTCAGTGCTTTTAGGAATTGATGCTGATGTTAAGATAGACTGGAGTGGAGCAAAGCTGCCAACCTGGTCAGATTTAAAATTCTGGTAGAAGAGGAGAATAAAACATGAAAAAATATTTACCAATCGGTTCTGTTGTATTATTAAAAGGAGCAACAAAGAGGGTCATGATCTTTGGACGTATTCAGGTGGCAGATGAGAATAAGATGTATGATTATTCCGGATGCTTGTTTCCAGAAGGCTATATGGGATCAGATAAAATGTATTTATTTAACAATGAAGACATTGAGATGATCTATTTCCTGGGAATGCAGGATGAAGAAGAATTAAAATTCAGGCATTATATTGAGGAACAGATGAATAAGCAGACAGAGGAATAATATCATATGCTGAGAGGAAAAATGATTCAGACATATCAGGGATTATCAGCAAGCTATCAGGTCGTAGATGAGTTTGGAGAGCAGATTGCATCGGCAGAGATTCCTCAAAATTATATGATGGGGGAGATATATTACAGGAAGCACCAGGCTGATAAATATCGTCTTCATTGCAATTCATTAAATGGATTGGCTAATTTTGGGAAAAGGACATCTGATAAAAAGTTCCGTCTGTACCAGATTTTTAACAGCCAGGCAGAAAACTGCGGCCATATTTGCTTAAAAGAAGAAAAAACAGGATTCTTTTCAGGATACTCTTTTCATGAAGTGCTCCTGGAAGGAAGAACTTATCATTTCTATATGATAGGACAAGGAAAAGAAGGGGTGAAACATCCATTTTTTGAAATGGTCACAGGTGAGGAGATTCAGATAGGGTTGATCGGGAAAACTCCGGTCGTCTACGATATGAAAGATGTGTATGAATATTATATAAAAGATGAAAGGTATCTGGATGTGGCTTCTTTGTACATCCTGTACCAGGATTACATCAAACATGGTAATAGGGGAGAGATTCCGGTTCATTCGAAAGAAGTGACGTATATTTATACAACAAATAAGGAATTATTGAAAAGATACGATCCTCGCTTTATAGAAGAGGAGTAGGGAGGTTTTCATGAGTGTAGTATTGTCTGTATACAGTGAAAGTGCATTTAAGGAATATCTGCTTCCTGCAATCAACAATGCAAACACATCCATTGTACTGCCAAAGAAGATATTTGGGCTTCGTGATGAGATAGAACTGGAACTCGAGGTATTGGACAACCAGTGGAGGCTTACGAATCTGGATGTCAATTATCAGGTTACTAAAAAAACAGAGGCTTATTTTAATCAGTTCCTGAAAGATAAAGACCTTCTGACGGTGACAGACCGGTGGGGAGTTCAGGTTTCCCTGGTTGTCCGTGAGGTGCAGAGCTCCTTTGCAGTATTTAAGAAAATTGATATTACCGATTCCCAGATCATTACCATTGGAAAGAAAGATACCAATATTATCCGGTCTGAGTTTTTGGATGTTGTATCCAGGGAGCATGCTGTAATCCATGTGAGGCGTGATGGATGTATTGTAGAGGATAAAAGCAGAAATGGTACTTTTGTCAACTACATAAGGATCCGGGGAAGCCAGAAATTGAATTTTGGTGATACGATCAATGTTTTCGGATTGCAGGTCATCTACCTGGGAACTGTACTTGCTATTCATGATGCAGATAATCATTTAACGCTTGATTCCCAAAAGCTCAAATTTTGTCACATTGAAGAAGTAAGAGATGAACAGACAGGCAATGTTGAAAAACCGGCAAAACAGTATTTTCACCGTTCCCCCAGAAATATTCCAAAGATTGAATCTGACCCTATAGAGATCGAAGCACCTCCGGCACCAAAGCCGCCTTCTAATCAGCCGTTATTTATGACAATTGGGCCGGCCATGACTATGATGCTCCCTATGCTGTTAGGAAGCAGCCTTGCTATCATGAGCAGCCAGAATCATGGCAGCGGCGGAGCTTTTATGTACACGGGGCTCATCACTGCGGCTGGTTCAGCATTTATTGGTACCTTTTGGGCACTTAAGAATATGAAGTATGCCAAAAAGATAAATAAAGAAGAGGAAAACCATCGTTTTGAAGCCTATGGGGAATATCTGATCCGTATGACAGATACCATCCGCAGCCAATATAACCACAATGCAGAGGCGTTGCGGGGGATGTATCTTTCAGCAAATGACTGCTGTAATATAGAACAGGATCTAACCCTTTTATGGAACCGTAATGCTACTCACAGAGATTTTCTGACCCACCGCCTTGGTATTGGAAAGCTGGATTTTCAATCAGATATTATCATACCAAAGGAAAAATTCACCTTGGTCAATGACAGCCTGGCAGAAAAACCACGCATGATCCAGAATGATTACAAGACCCTTTACGATGTACCCGTTTGTGTGAACTTGATGGAACATCAGCTTCTGGGAATTGTAGGAGGGACAGGAAAAAAGGGGGCGCTTTCCATTGTACAGGCACTGACAGCCCAGATTACTGCCTGTGACTGTTACACAGATGTAAAGATCGGATATGTATATGACGGAACTGTTTTTGCCCAGGATGAATGGGAATTTGCCAGATGGCTCCCCCATGTCTGGTCAGAGGATAAAAGAACCAGATTTATTGCAACTAATAAAACAGAAGCCAATGACGTTCTGTATGAAATTGCCAATATCCTGCGTGCAAGGGCGGAAGAGACATCAAACCAGGATAAGGGACGGCTGCCTAAACCGTATTATGTCCTGTTTGTAGCAAACCAGGAGATGCTGGAAGGCGAATTGATCACAAAATACATCTATGATGCAGAGCCATACTATGGGATCACGACTGTTCTACTGGCGGAAAACTATGAGGATCTTCCGAACAGCTGCGGTTATATCATTGAAAACACAGGGCATTTCCATGGAATGTATAACGTAACAGGTGGGGACAGCGAAAAAGTGGAGATCGACTTTGATGAACTTTCCAGGGAATCTTTAGAGAAGATGTCACGAAGGCTGTCCGGGCTGGAAGTAAAGGAACTTCAGACTGGCGGTGAGATTCCAGGCAGCCTGACGTTCTTTGAAATGTATGGAATCAATAAATTAAGTGAGTTGAATGTTGAAACCAGATGGAAGAAAAACCGTAATTATGAGACGATGAAAGCACTGGTGGGACAGAAAGCGGGAGGGGTACCATGTTATTTGGATGTTCACGAAAAATACCATGGCCCTCATGGACTGGTTGCAGGTACTACAGGATCTGGCAAATCTGAGACACTTCAGACTTACATGCTGTCTCTGGCTATTAATTTCAGCCCTGATGATATCGGATTTTTTATCATTGACTATAAAGGCGGGGGAATGGCAAATCTGTTTGCGGGGCTGCCGCATATGATTGGACAGATCTCCAATCTTTCAGGTAACCAGGTCAGCCGGGCGATGGTTTCTATTAAAAGCGAGAATATGAGACGTCAGAGGATTTTCAATGAACATGGCGTCAACAATATAAATTTATACACCAGGTTATATAAAAATAATGAGGCAACCATTCCGGTACCCCATATGTTCATCATTATTGATGAGTTTGCAGAATTGAAGAGAGAAGAACCTGATTTTATGCGTGAGCTGATCAGCGTTGCCCAGGTTGGACGAAGTCTTGGTGTCCACCTGATTTTGTCTACGCAGAAACCAAGTGGTACGGTAGATGATAATATCTGGAGTAACTCCAAGTTCCGTCTGTGCCTGCGTGTACAGGACAGGCAGGACAGCAATGATATGCTGCATAAACCGGATGCTGCTTATATTACTCAGGCAGGACGTTCCTATCTGCAGGTTGGCAATGATGAATTGTATGAATTATTCCAGTCAGGCTGGAGTGGTGCAGCTTATGATGAGGAACAAGGCTCCATAAAGACAGAAATCGCTAAAATGCTTTCTATCAATGGAAAAGCAGCGATCGTAGGCAGCAGGACGAAGACAAAACAGAAAGAAGCGGCCAGAATACGGTGGATTAAACAGTTGGTAGAGCTGATTGATGATCTTCTGAATCAGGATAATGGAAAACTTAAAGCTATCCTAACGGATGCCGCAGAGCTTAACCTGTTTATTGACAGTATTTACAGTGCACTTAAAAAAGCAGAAGTGGAATATCCCAAATCTGACTACAACAGCAGACGTCTGGAGGATATGCTTTGTATCTATGAGGAGGTGTGCGGGAAATACAGGTATTGTCTGCCGAAAGAAAAAGCAGCAGAGGTGATAAAGACAGCAGAACAGAGAAACCGCAAGCTGCCTGAGAAGAAAGGGAAAACTCAGCTGGATGCAGTGGTAGAATATCTGGGTATTGTAGCTAAGAGGCAGGGATATACATATAATCTTCAGCTGTGGCTGCCTATTTTGCCTGTAACCTTGTATTTGAATCAGCTGGAGGGCTTTGGGCAGGCCAGCTTTGATGGGCAGAGATGGCCATCAAAGAAAGAAAAGTGGTCATTGGAAGCTGTGATAGGTTTGTATGATGATCCGGTCAACCAGTCTCAAAAGCCGCTTGTTGTCAGTTTTTCAGAGAGTGGACACCATGCGGTCTGCGGGACAGTTGTAACAGGAAAGAGTACGTTCTTGCAGTCATTGCTGTATTCACTGGTAAGCTGCTATACTCCGGAACATCTTAATATCTATGCCATCGATTTCAGCAGCAGGATGCTGTCTTGTTTTGAAGGCCTTGCACATACAGGTGGAGTAATGTATGAGCATGATCTGGAGAAAATCGAGAAATTCTTTACCATGATGGATCACATTCTGGAAGATAGAAAAGCTTTGCTGCAGGGCGGAAACTATAGCCAGTATGTACAGGTGCATGGCTTGGTAATCCCGTCTATCGTGATCGCAATTGATAATTTTGCTAACTTTAAAGAGAAGACTGATAATAAATATGAGGAAAATCTGGTGTATCTGTCAAGGGAGGGGGTAAACTATGGAATATTCCTGGTGGTCACTTCAGCCGGATTTGGTACTACAGAAATTCAATCCAAGATCGGGGACAATATAAAGACGATCGTCTGCCTGGAAATGAGCAATAAATTCCAGTATGCAGAAGTGCTTCGAACGACGCATATTGATGTTATCCCGGAAGCTGATGTGAAGGGACGCGGCCTTGCCGGAGTTGGCGGCCGGCTGCTGGAATTCCAGACAGCACTTTCGCTGGAAGCAGAAGATGATTATAAGCGCCTGGAAAAGATCCGTGCAGCATGTGAACAGATGAATCGAGTATGGCATGGAAAAACGGCAAAATCGATTCCGGTCATTCCTGAGAATCCGGTATGGTCCGAATATGTCCAGTTGGATGAAGTGCAGGATATGCTGGCAGATGACAGGCATCTTCCAATTGGTTATGATCTGCGCAATGCAGCACCGTATGGAATTGACCTAAGCAAAATTTATTCTTACGTTATATCCGGCAAGGCACGTACAGGTAAGACAAATATGCTTCGTATGCTGATGATGGGGGCAAAAGCCAAAGGCGGAAAAATATGTATCATAGATACAGCGGCCGGTGAATTAAAACCTGTTGCGGCTGCTTTAGAAGCAGAATATGTCAGCAATGAGTTAGAACAGTTCGGATTCTTTAAAGCACTGATTCCCGCTTTTGTAGTAAGGAACAAATTAAAGAAGGCCTGGGCTGCAGAGGATCTGGAAGATTCGGAAATTTACGACAGAATGCAGAAAGAAGCAGAGAAATATTATATTTTCATTGCTGATCTTCCGGCGTTTATCAAATCTATCTACAAGCCGGAAGATCCTACTCATGATATAAAGGGGTTTTTGGAGAATATCACAGATAAAGGCCGGCTGCATAATGTATTCTTCTTTTCCTGCTTTAATCAGGAAGAATGGGGAAATGTCACAGGACTTAAGGTATTTGACCAGATGGTCCGATTTAAGACAGGCCTCCATCTAGGCGGCAATGTCTCTGCACAGAGAATGTTCAATTTTGATTATCTTCCATATATGGAACAGGGCAAAGCACAGAAGATCGGCATAGGCCTTCTTCCTGTTATGGATGATGACCAGAAGACAGAAAGAATTGTGATTCCATTAGCTAGGGGGTAGATAAACATGATATCCATGTTGATCTATGGGAAAGATAAACATGAATTGCGGTGTATGGAATCGATTACCAGAGATGCGGCAGCAAGATTAAGTGATGAGCAATGGCTTATCAAAGGTTTTCAGAGCATTGAAGAGACAAAAGAATATATTGATACAAAACCATTGCTGGATTTTCTCTGCTTTGATATTACAGGAGAGGGAGGAGTAGCCTACATGGAAAAAGTCAGGGCAGAATATCAGGAAACTCTGCTGCTTTTAGTGGCAGATATTACTATTTCACCTATGGCATATATGAAACCGAGCATAATGGCTGCTTCTCTGCTTCTTAAGCCAATGCAGGAGGAACAGATCCGTAAGACTTTATATGACCTTGTAGATGCCTATATGAAGAAGCACCAGAAGACAGACGAAGAGGCTTTTATGGTAGAGACCAGGGAGGGAAAGACAAGGATTCCGTATCAGCAGATTTATTATTTTGAAGCAAGGGAAAAAAAAGTATATCTGCGTACGGAAAACCGGGAGTTTGGTTTTTACAGTACATTAGAACAGTTAGATGGGCAGCTTCCGGATATCTTTGTACGCTGCCATCGGGGATTTATAGTGCATAAAGGTAAAATACGGGAAGTGCAGCTTTCAAAAAATGTGATTTTTTTGGAAAAAGATATCTCAGTGCCTTTATCCAGAAGCTACAAGGCAGCAGTAAAAAATCTGAAGTAGTTGTGTAACCCGAAAAGGTATGAGGAATATGATGGATACTTACATATTAAATGAATTGGAATTTATGACTTTGGCAGCAAGCAAAGGGATGCATCGGGTCTACGGATTTGTGATGAAGGATCAGGAACAGGCAGATGATAATGAAGTGTATCAAACCATGTATCATATGGTACAGATGGGGTATATGAAAGCGGTGAATGACGGTTTTGTTTTATCACCGGAGTTCAATGTCCTGTTCCAGGTGATCAAAGATGCCGGGCGTGTTCTGTGGATTCGTGAGAATGATGGGAATGGTTCGGACAGATGCTGCTATCTGGGAGAAGATCATTGTGTGGTCACTCAGTTGAGCAGCCGGGATGCGAAGGCTTTAAAGGCCAGTTTGATCGATACAGAACATTTTGAGCAGTATTTATATGAAGAAGGAAGCTTTTTAGATAGTTGTGTAGCAGAAGTTATTATAGAAGAATCGTGTATTGAGAAGGCAGTAGAAGAATTTGAAGAGCCGTTGGAAGGTCTCCAGGCCGTATATGAACTTATGGATATCAATAATGAACAGACCATAGGAAGTGTCTGGATACAGAGCCTGGAACTTGAAGACCGGATTATGGTGAAAAGTGATGTGATCAGAATATGGAGTTATTCAAAACAGAAAACCATTGAAGAAGTAATGAAGCTGCTGGGGGTGTAAAGAGATGATATTAGTGGATATTTATGTGCCAAGCGTAAGTCAGACATATGATTTCAGCCTTGATGAGTATTCCAGAATTGAAATAGTGATGGAAGAGATCACAGCTATGATCTGTCAGAAGGAACAGTGTGAGCTGACAGGCAATCCATCAGAGCTGATGCTGTGTGCGGTAGATGGAAAAAGGGTTTTGTCAAGAAGTCTGACATTGCATGATGAGGGTATGACTACTGGAAATAAGTTGATATTGGTATAAAAGCAGTTGAAAGTGCTGTTTATCCCCATAAAAGTGTCATTTATCTGAAAATTAACGAATATTTCTTCTCCATGTTATAATCTGATCATGGAACGGAGGAAGAAAGGAGTGAAAAATGTTTAAGGCAGTAGTCAATCAGATGGAATATACCTACAGCGAACTGCAAAGCCAGATAAGGCAGCTGAATAATCAGATATCAGAAGCCTGTGACGTAGTGAAGGCATTGCATTCACTATCTGGTCTGGAAGAAGTCAATGCCACTTTGCAAAAGCATATTTCACACCTGGAAGAAGAGCAGGAAACTCTTCGGCAGATGATGTTTGTATTAAGCAGAGCCGCTGCCTGTTACCGGCAGAATGAAAGACGTATCACAGATGAATGTACCCAATCCCGAATTTGGACAAGAAAAGGGACACCAGGATACAGTGATATCGGAAATATACAGAACACTATATCAAAGTTTCATTTTTATTAGAAAGGAAAAACGGGATGGCAGAGATAATAGAAGTTAACACCAGTGCACTGGCGGCAGATACAGATGATATTGAAAACACTGTAAAAGCGATTAGGGCTGATATGACTCAGATGTTTCAGGAAATAACGGAACTGAATACCATGTGGGATGGTAAGGCAAATGCAGCATTTACAACTCAGTTTACCAACGACAAAGAGTCAATGGAAGAGTTGTGTAAGAGCATAGACAGCCTTGTTGAAAGCTTGAGATTTGCTAAAACAGAGTATGACAAGTGTGAAAATCAGGTACACAGTACGGTTGCAGCCATTAAAATATAGAGAAGGAGGCAGAGCGGCATGGCAATTTTACAGCCAAGAGACATAGATGCCTTAAAATCATTGTTTGGAAGTGTAACATTTAAAGTGACTCCGGAAGTGTTGAATGCAAAAGCGAATGAAGTATCTTCCCTGATAAAAAAAGTCCGGATGGAGTTTGATAATTTAAATACTTCCATTAACAGAACAAAGACCTACTGGATTGGGGAAGCAGGGGATGCCCACAGAAAGGCTTATGAAGACCAGAAAACTAATATTGATGAAATCATCAGAAGGCTGGAAGAACATCCGAGAGATTTAGTGTCCATTGCCCGGACATATACAGATGCAGAACTTGAGATAGAAGAGTACATCAGCTCATTGCCAAGTGATTTGATAGAATAGGAGGTAAAGAGAAGATGTCAAGCAGAAGAACCATAGAATTCGATTTTCGCCTTGCTAAGCAGAAAGCCAATGAATTGGATGAGATCGCAGAAAATCTGCAAAATCTTTCTAATAATAAATTTAATAATACTATGCAGAACTTGTCCGCCGGCTGGAAGGGAGAAAGTGCAAGCCTGTATTTAAATAAGGGACAGATACTTCAGGAGGACATTATAAAGACATCAAAGAATTTAAGAGAGGTGGCAAGTACCATCCGTGCGGTGGCAAAGCGTATTTATGAGGCAGAGATGGAAGCTTTAAGAATTGCAGAAGAAAGGGATAACTGATAAAACCCGGGATCATAACTCAGTGCAATAAGTTACAAAACATAAATCTAAAATTTCAGGAGGATTAAAAAATGGGATTAATTACAGTATCATCAGCACAGTTAAAATCAACAGCTACAGAGCTAAGAAGCCTAAATAACAATTTTAAGTCACAGGTCGGAAATCTGGAAAGTTCTGAAGGAACACTGGCATCCATGTGGGAGGGGCAGGCAAAGACCGCATTCCACAATGCATTTACAAAGGATAAAGGACAGATGAATGTGTTTTATCAGGAAATCGAAAAGTACTGTACAGTTCTTGAAACAATCGCTGCAAAATATGACCGGACAGAAGATACCAACGCAGAGACAGCAACTACAAGAAATTATTAATAGTAAAAATAGCAGGTAAATAAAAATCAGATAAAAAAGGAGAGAAACCCCATGGCAATTGAAGGAACATTAAAAGTAACCCCGCAACAGTTAAAATCAACATCTGGAGAGTTTAGTACAGCAGGAAAGCAGATCACTGCATTGACAGCAGAGATGATGAGCAAGGTAACAGCAATGAGCAGTGCATGGCAGGGCGATGCATCTACAGCATATATCAATAAATTTAAATCTCTTCAGGATGATATTGAAAAGATGAATCGTATGGTCCAGGAACATGTAACCGATTTGAATGCGATGGCAGATGCATACGAGGCTGCTGAGAAAGCCAATGTAGAAGCGGTTTCCAGTTTGTCGGGAGATGTGATTTCTTAATAGAAAATAAGGTGGTTGGGAGAGTAACACTTTTCCAGCCACAATTTTAGTATTAGAGACAGCTGCAATTAAAAAGGGTTGAGGTGTGAGATGGGGAAAGATAAGATACGCAGGATGAGGGGACTGATCCTTGTGCTGGTTTTGCTGATGACGATACCGGTGCAGGCAGCAAATGCCGGGAAAGTTGTCGAATCAGTTACAAAGGATGAGGAAATATGCCTGTACGTCCAGGGAATCGATGGAGATATCCAGAATGTCAGTTATCAGATAGGAACCAAAGGCTGTGAGGAGATAAAAGCAAGCAGGCTTACTGATTTGGAAATTCCGATGCAGACTCTTGTAATGTGGGATAATTCTCTGTCCATATCCAGGGAAAACAGAACCAAAATTCAGGATATACTGGTCGGTTTGGTGACTGATCCAATGGAATATGAACAGTTCTGTTTTGTAGGTATTGGAGAAGAGCTATCCTTCATGAGTGCTTTTACTGATGACTATGCATTTTTACATACTATGGTGGAAAGCACTGCATATGAAGATAAAGATGCTTACATCATTGATAATGTATATGAAACAGTGAATTTTTTGAATTCCCAGGCTGGCGATGCTTATAAAAGAATCATATTGATATCCGATGGCATGGATAATAAGATTCTTGGCTATACAAAAGAGGAATTATATGACCAGCTGGGCAAAACTAATTATCCGATCTATGTCTTAGGTTCCAGGAACAAAGGGCATACACAAGAACTGCAGAATCTGTTTGAATTGTCCAGAAGAACGTTAGGAACTCCATATGTTTTGGATGAGATCAGTGATACCAGTACCATTTTACAGGATATTGCAAATGACAGAAATTTGGTTTGTGTAACTGCGACGGTTCCTGCAGAACTGAGAGATGGCGGAAATTATAATTCTCAATTAACTGTTCAGACTACTGCCGGGGAATATAAGACTAATGCCAGCGTTAAAATGCCATTTGGTCAGGAAGAACCGGGAACAGAACTTAAAACAACGGCAGAAGAGGCCACAGAAGCAGAGGAAGAACCAGAGCCGGCGACATTGCAGGAGCCTGAACCTTCAAATAAATTGCCGGATATGCTAAAGGCTTACTGGTACGTCATTGCGGGTGTGGCTGTACTGCTTATTGCCCTGGGTGTGGTATTGTTCCTGAAAGTTGGCAGAAAGACGCCTGAATTTGAAACTTATGGGGGAGGACCGGTTAAAGGACAAGAACCAACAGCCAACAGACCCCGGGAAATAGAAGACACAGGAATTGTCCATCAGCCAGAAGAAAATGATGAGAAGACGGAATTAATGTTTTCTGAAAAACCGACAATTTTGCTGCTTACAGATTGTGAAGATCCATCCAAGGAATTCCGGGGTGATTTGCAAAATTTCATCCTGATTGGACGAAGCAGTGCTTGCAATATTATGATCAGTTATGAAAAGTCAGTATCAGGAAAACATTGCCGTATCGTGAATGAGGACAGAAGATATTATGTAATTGATGAAGGCTCTTCTAACGGAACCAAAGTTGATGGAAGGCTGATCGCTGGCAAAGAAGAGATATATTCAGGCACGGTTCTTGGATTGGGACGTTTATCTATGAAAGTTACAATCAAGTAAAAGAAAGAAGTAACAGGAGAGCAGGCCATGGAGATACTTTACAATGGGATCACCGACAGTGGATTAAAGAGAAAAGTGAATCAGGATGCGGTTGGAATGTTCTGCCATGGAGAAGTGGGCCTGTATTTTGTTGCAGATGGAATGGGAGGTCATGCCAGTGGAGAAGTGGCCAGTGGAATGATCCGGGATGGTATGTCCAGATGGTGGCAAGAACAGAAAAACAGCTGGGATCCAGGACGATTTGAAGATTATATGGAATCGCTGCATCAGGAATTGCTGGAAATTAACCGGGAAATTTGGGAGAAGTGTAATCAGGGCCAGGTCTGTGGCTCTACAGTGATGATTCTGTTCCTTTGCCATGAGAAGTATGGGGTTTTGTCAGTTGGTGACAGCCGGATTTACAGTTATGAATCGGGGAAGATACGCCAGCTGACCGTGGCACATGTATGGGAAAATCTGGAGGAAACAAAGCGAAGGTACACGGTCGAAGAACAAAAAAAGCACAAGTACTATGGAAAATTGACACAGGCAGTGGGGACGGAAGAAAGCGTTGATATTTTTAGCTGCACTGATCGTTTGAAGAAAAACCAGAAATTTCTTTTATGCAGTGACGGTTTATACCGGTATTGTGAAGAAGAAGAAATGATACAGAATATAAGCAATGCAAAAAATGCAGAGGATATACGCTCTGCTTTAAATAAATTAAGAGAAGAAGGATATTCAAATGATGCACCAGATAACCTGTCGGCGATAATTGTGTATTGCAAAAATAAAACACCATTTATGTTTGACTGGTTTAGAAGATAAGGGGGAGGAAAAGGAGAAAATGAAAAAGAAAAAAATAATCCTGGTATCAGCTCTGATTATCTGCTTTTTAGCAGGTATGGCCGGATGCAGTAAAAAGGTGTCTTCTGGAAATTTCCAGGAGAACTTCGACTTGGGAGTAAAGTACTTAAAAGAGGCGAATTACGATAAAGCAATTTTGGCCTTTACCGCAGTGATTCAGATCGATCCAAAGAATGCAGAGGCTTACAAGAATCTGGCAGTTGCTTATGAACATACAGGGAAACCAAAAGAAGCAGCTTCCTTTCTGCTATATGCAGCAAACCAGAATTCACAGCCGGAAGATATCGCTCGCTTGAGTGACCTGATCCGCCAGATCACGGATTTGCCGGAAGCTGCAACCATGGCACAGATGGCATATAGCCAGACTGGGAACCCGGAATTTATATCACTGTTGTTTGTTATCAAGGGACAGGAAGGTGATTTTGATGCTATAAGCAGAAATATCGATGATATGGAGCTTTTTGATAGAATGAAGCCAGAGTATCTGGAAGATTTGATCCAGTTCTATATTGACCGTGAAGATTTAGAAGGTATGAAGCAGCTGTCTTTGGTCTTAAATAAAAAAGAAACCTGTGAAACTGCAGTTTTATCCATGGATATGTGGTCAGCATACCATGAAGGAGGGCACGATGGAGTCATAGCACTTCTGGAAACTTATTATACAGATGAGAAGGATATGCCTATACTGAAACCGGGCGAAGAATATTATATTGGCGGTTATGATGCGAATGGGCTTAGAAGTGGCTATGGAATCTGCTTTTATGGACCGGATTTAAAGCAGACAAGCCGGATCTATGCAGGAAACTGGGAAAAAGGCTTACGGAATGGAACAGGAACTGCATACCGCAGCAATACCTATCGAATTCAGTGTAATTGGAAAGATGATTATCCGGAAGGTGAGGTGACGATTTTTCAGGCTGATAAATTAGTATATGGTACCTTATCGAAAGGGCATGTTGCTACAGAGATGAATTTGTATTATACCAATGGTGACTGGTATGGAGTGCATTGTACACCAGATGCCAGTAAAAAATCAGGGTATTCCTTTAAACACTATAATATGGATGAATCCGGAACCTGTCCCTGTGTAGAAAGTCACATTTATTGCTGGGATTGCCAAATAAAAGAACAGGAAAAGTCGGATGAACAAGGTGGGGAGGAGTAAAGATGAAAAAGATATTAGGGACTGTACTTTTGATAACTGCTGTTTTCTTTGTTGGCTGTTCTTCTTCAAAAGTTATATATGTGATGCCCCAGCAGGATTATTATGAGGGATTTAAACTTTTGGATGCAGGAAAATGGGAAGATGCTGTTAAGTTCTTTGACAGCCAGTTAGAAGATGCTCAAGCAGATCGTGTTGTTTACATAGGAAAGGCAAGGGCAGAACTGGCCATGGAAGACTATGAAGCGGCTAAAGAAACTCTTTTAAAAGCAGAAGAAGCATATCCGGATACAGAAAGTATCCTCCGCTATCTCGGAGAGACTTATAGCAGGTTAGAAGATTACAATAGTGCTGCAGAAGTTTACTATAGAGTGTTAAAAAACAATACGGCGAATGCAGAAAGCTTGTCAGGAAGCCGCTTCGTTGATAATTTGAAAAAAGTGACAGATTATAAAAAAGCTTATGAAATGGTATATGACCTTTATCGTAATGATTTAGAAAATACCGACTATCTTCGCTGGATTTTGTGGTCATGTTCTGTACCGGAAGAAAATGCACATATAGATGATGTTCTGCAGTTATTAGAGGGAAGAGAAGAAGAGGAAATAGTTAAGGCATTAAAGGATTGCTTTGAGTTTTATAAAAACGGAGATATTGAAAGTGCGAAGCAGATTTTATTTGATGCAGAGAAGATAGAATACAGAAGGAAATATGGAACACTGCTCTTTGGTGATTATAATGCGCCTGAGGGAGGCATCTGCCTGGCAATCCAGCCTGTATTCGGCGAAGACGGAGCCATTATGGGAACTGTCAAAGATGGAAAATGGACAGGTGAGTGTATTGCATGGAGAGGTGGCTCAGGAAAAATAACTTCCACAAGAAATGGAAAAGAATATTCAGGAACCAGTTTAAATGATTATTACTACAAAGGGACCTGTGTGGATGGAGTTTTTGAAGGTTTATTGGAGGAAACGTATCATAGACGTACAACCTATCCGGAAGACAGCAAGTTGAACCGTGAATCATTCGAAAACACGCTGTTAAATATGGTGGCTGGAAAAGCACAGGGGCATACAGTGACAACCTATACCTATGGAAGTATCAATACTATGGTTGTTCATGAATTTAAGGATGGCCTTCCGCAACCATTTTCTGCAAATACAGAAGATGGTGAAAAGATGGTTTATGAAGCCGAATTAGATAGTAATAATGAAGTTTGGTTTTATGAAGAACAGGCCTGCGGCCATAGCTATATTTGGATAGATTAGAATAAAAAAAGTGCTCTAATTGCAATATTAATGCAGCCTAAGAATGAGAGGATAAAGATATGTTAAGGGCAGGACTGGTTGTTAGTGTGGTGATTTTTATGAGTTTGTTTGGAAACAATGGATTTCAGGTGATAAATAAAAGCCAAAATACAGTAGAAAGTATAATGACAGATTGTTCTTCAATGCCCGCGGGAACAAAATTGACTGTTGATGAGCTTGCTAAGCTGAATATAGATGACTTATTTTACAGTGAAGAGATTTCTGATGCAGTAATGGAGAGAATGCAAGGAAAATCCTATCAAGACAACTGCACAGTGCCCAAAGAAGACCTTAGATATATCAGGGTTTTATATAAAAGTCCAGATGGTGATAGCTGCGTGGGGGAACTGGTATCTAATAGAGCCATAGCTCAGGATTTGATTGAGATATTTAAAGAACTATATAAAGCAGACTATCCAATCGGCAAGATGTACCTGATAGACGATTATAATGCGGATGATAAGTTATCTATGGAAGATAATAATACTTCCTGCTTTAATTTCCGGGTGGTTTCTGGTTCTAAGAACTTATCGAAACATGCCATGGGCAGAGCGATTGACATAAACCCTTTGTATAATCCTTATATCCGCACCGTGAATGGGCAGAAGATATGCGAACCAGATAATGCAACAGATTATGCTGACCGTAATAAAGAATTTGAATACAAAATAGATAAAGAAGACTTATGTTATAAATTATTTATGGAACATGGCTTTGAATGGGGAGGAAACTGGAAGTCTTCCAAAGATTATCAGCATTTTCAAAAAACACAATAAAGGGGAGAAAACAAAAGATGGCTACATGTAAAAAATGTGGAGCAGAAAATCAAGGTGGAAATTTTTGCAAAAAATGTGGGGCAAATCTACAGGAGCAGCAATCAATAACTCCGCAACCGAAAAGAACAGAGAAAAAGAAAAAAAGTTCAGGAGCGCTTGGCCTGACAGTTGCGTTAATTGTATTTGCAGCTGTTTTAACAGGTAGCGGATTTGTACTCATAAAAGCAGGGATTTTTCCTATAGGAGTAAAAAGTGTTGAAAAAGAATTAAAAACCTCCAAAAAGGAGACGGAACCAGAAATAGAAGAAGTGGACAATGAAACCACTGCAGAGACTCTGGAAAGTAATTTGGGGAAGAAAATAGTTCAAGAGCAAGAAAGCGAATCTACATTACCCAGGGAAGTTTTTTTGGCAGATAATAGCAGTCCATCGATGTCTGACCAGTTAAATAATTATTTTTATGCAGTTTCCCCTAACATTCAGGTTAAATGGGATGACTACATGACAGTCACTGGAAAACAGGCGGTAGTATATGGATTTGCTGCATGTGAAAATGACAGCAGATTTGTTGGCTACACTGATATAAAACGGTTCCAGGCTAATTTTATAATAGACAACAGCAGCCCTGAGGCGTATATATTACAGAATGCAGCTCCGATCAAGACATTTACTCAGCATTCTTTCCAGACTGCTGAGGCCTCTTCTGTTTGTGCCTCTCAGGCGGGCAACACTTATGGGCCGGATCAGGCACTGGACCAGAATGAGCAGACGGCATGGATCGAAGGTGTTAATGGTTTTGGAGTTGGGGAGTGGATAAAGATCAGTGCCCCGGAAGAAAAGCTGGTATATGGTTTATGCTTGAAGAATGGATATACGAAAACAGAAAAAACACTGCGTGTTAATGCCCAGGTTCGTTCCATTTTAGTGGAATTTTCCGATGGATCCCAGAATACGTATTCACTGAATGGCAATGATCCTTCTTATACAGGATATTCAGATATGATTAAATTTGACCATCCGGTTATGACATCTTCCATTAAAATCACAATACAGGATGTATATGAATCATCAGATTACATAGACCCTTTTACTGGTAAGGTTTCAAAGAAATGTGAGGATACATGTTTGTCAGAGATATTCCCATTAGAGGGATAAATTAAAAATAGCAGTAGAAACCAAACTGCCGGTTCATTGTTTTTAACTGATTGCGTAATTCGTCCATATGACTATACTGCCGAAGTCTTTGATGAGTTTAGGATTGATTGCACTGACAAAAAGCCCGGAATTGGAGAGCCAGTGTGCCATCGGCTCGTAGTATCTTCCAGTATGCTCCATGACGATCCTGGTATCCCCTTCAAGTGTTTTTAGCAGGGAAACCAGTTTATCAATGCCGTCAGAAGTGTGTTGGACAACAAAAGGACTGGAAACAATCTCTCCGAATGGACGGAGAACTGTGACCATGCTTTTACCTTTGGAAACATCAATACCTACTGGGTTCATTTGAGTATCACTCCTTGAGAAATATAGTAGCAATGGAATACCAGTTTTTACTCATTGCCTGTTCTATCTACTGTGGTGTGATACGAACGTGCTAGGACAGCAGTTCAACCTGCATAAAACGAATGCTGCGAATGAGAGGCTGGTTGGCAGTCTTAATCACGGACGCGAGGTCCAAGAAAGGATCCGTCTGACCATTGCACACTTATTCTAATAGCTTAAGCAACAAGTTGGAAACGGACACGGCTGGTTTGTTGTGTACCATAACCATAAATATTGTAGTAGAAAGGAAAATTCTGTCTATGGACAATCAGGAAATTATTGATAAATTAACAAAGGTATGTATCTGCAAAGGAGTTTCCAGACAAACAATAAAAAAGGCAATTTCAGAAGGTGCAGACACCGTTGAGAAAGTCTGGAGTATGACGAACACTGGCAATGGCAGCTGTAAAGGAAAACGATGCGGAGAAAAAATTCAGCAGATTCTGGATAATTGGGAAGAAGAAAAATAGCAGAAATAGCGGAAATAGCAGATGGTAAGGGGAGCTTCATATCAGTCTATGTACAGGTTAATAATGAAATTAAAGTTAATACTAGGAAACAATGATGCTTTTAAGCACAATTGTTTTTGATCTTTGTATGGCTGATGTTTCGTATAGAATTAAAATACAATTTTCTTTAGTTTTGTCTTTGGTGTGGAAAGTCTTCTGAGTTCATGGTCATAGAAAATGGTTCTTTTCATTTTTACAAGTTATAAACAAATGCTTTAATATGTATAATCCTTCAAAATAGGTTTTCCACTGCTAAAACTTACATATAAACCGTTAGTTTTACATATGCACTTGATTTAAGAGATGTTTTTATTATAATAAAAATATCTTAAGAGATAGGGGGAATACAAATGGCAGATTTAAAAGATACTTATGTCGTTCATGGAGCATGGACTACGTGTAACTGTGGTATGAGAAAAAGCAGAATTGTACTGAAAAAGGCCACGGAGTTTTTCTAAAGAACAGGGCACTGATGACGGTTGATGACTGTAAACCTGAAAATATCATTTGCTTTGGAGGCTGTTACAGCATGGAAAATCCGGACACTGCAGCAGAGGCTCAAAAGATACAAATGGATGTAGAAAAAGATTGCCCAAATACTTTTACAGATACCGTAATGAATTTTTTTGCAAAAAAGGATGCTTACAATAATGCTATCAATGCTTTTAAATAAAAAAACGAAAATATTTTTATTAGTATCGAGCCTTGTATTTACAAATACTATTACTTTTTTTAGCACAAAAAAAATGTATATTAGCGAAAATGTAATTCCTGGTTACAGAGTTGAATTTAGAGGCAATTATTCAGATAATACAGAGAAATATATGTTGCTACCTTCAATAAGTAACATTGGTGATATTGAGTTAGGCACGAAAATAAATGCTACATTATCCGATGTTTTTGTTAGATGGCTACCTGAAAAATTTAAATACCCTGATTTGACATATTTAGATATAACTTTATCTACAAATAGGTTTTTCTCTTCTCAAATAGTATATACTTTTACAGGAAGACGTACAGAGAATATGTATATTTGTAATACAATAAATATGAAAACAGGTGATATAGCATACTTAGATGATTTAATTGAAGTTGATGAAGAATTTGCCAAGATGATTTTGACAGAAGGAATTTCGAAAGTAGAATTTGATTGGAATTCAGGAGAGTACAACGTTGATTATCCGCATTTGAGTGACGAAAACTATGCTGATGTTTTAGAAAAGCTACGCATGTGTTCTGATCCATTTAATGAAGATAACTGGATTTATAAACCTACTTTTTATTTGCAAAACAATCGGCTATATTTACTTAATATTTTTAATGACGAATCAAAGTGTTATATTGAACTCGACAAAATTCAAGATAAGCTAAAAGTTGATAAATGGTAATGCTTGGAATTAATAAAGGAGATATTTTTCTATTCCTAAAGCATATTGTCTGGCTCTTTGCCAATGCAGGCCAAAAGATATTATGGCGTTTTTTTATCATTAAGAAGGTGTCTCAAAAAAGGTGCATTTAAAACCCAATGAACTTTACTTGACTTAAAGCTGATAAATTCAAAGCTATACCAGGAATTTAACAGAACAATAAAAAGCTTTGGAGGACTAAAAATGGAAACCCAATTTATCAATCAATATAATGTGACATTTGAAATGTGTCAAGAATGGGCAAACCAGCCTATCGGTAAAAGCGCGATTTATAATCGAAAGAAAGGTATTTTTTTGCGCACTACCATGGCTTCCTGTAGTATTATAATAATTATGCTTGGACTTCTATTACATGAATTTTTTTGTGTGTTGTTTGGATCAGTGTTTTTAATAATTGCATTGAACAGACTGTTTTTTCTTCCTAACAAAATCATTAAACAGCAATATAATCTTATTTTAAAATCATTAAACAGCAATTTGTGGATAAACAAGATTACTTTTTCAGATAGTATTATCCATGAGGCAGCCAATTCTACGCATAAATATTCCTATTCTGAAATTATAAAAATGGCAGAAGATCGGAATTACTTTTTTCTATTTATTAATGAGGATATGGTTTTAAGAATACATAAAAATGGATTTATTGTTGGAACAGTAGATGAATTCAGGGAATTTTGCAATTCATATATTCTGGAACAATCCTAAAAGAGTGTATGGATTGAGGCAGTAATTAAGCATAAGAAACTTAGCATATACTGTATAAGAAATTCCCAGGAGGAGGAAAAGATGAAATCTTTTGAAACGACCGGAATAATAAACCGGGACATGTTGGAGCAAGTAATGAAAATTATGATTTACAGCAGTACACCCAGGCGCAGGTTAATTGGCAGTTATATATTTGCAGTGCTCATTGCTTTAGTGGGAATTGTATTAAAAAGTCGATTAATAGCAGCCATGAGCGTTATACTGTTTGTTCTTCCCTTGGTGGAGCTATGGGTGGTGTACCGCATTACTAATATGAATTTTGAGAAAATGCGAGAAGTATCACCCAATGGAGAACAAGAGTATACAACATTTTTTACTCTCACTGGATTATATGTGATCAACCATTTGACTGGAGGACAGATCGAGATTGCTTATTCCAATTTTGTGCGCTTGGCTGAAACAAAAGATTATTTTTTCCTGCTGACTAAAAGAAAGCAGTTTCTTCCCGTGTTTAAAGATCAGTTGACTGACGGACAGAAACAGGAACTTAAGGTGTGGATTCGGGAAAAGTGTCCGAAAATCAAAATATCAAGTGAGAAGTGACAGGACAAGATGATTGTTTATAACATTCAACAGGTAGGAATCATGGACAAGGATCTGATCCTTAAAATTGCTGAGATCGATCATGTTAAATAAATGAAATGTATCGCCTGGAGCCATGATGAGATGGAGGGGCTTGAAGGAGGTTATTCCAGACGTCCATCCTATAATTATAAGGATGAAGAACTATCCGGTTTAAAAATAAATTACAGAGAAATGCATCAGACAGAGGACCTGGAAATATTTCAATTTTTGACATCAAAGAAACCCCATTTTTAACCTGCAAAAACGGGGTTTCTTTTGACTATCATCTTTATGCATAAAACTCCCATACAAATAAAGATATTTTTATTAAAACATATTGACAAAAAAAGAAAATACAGTATATAATTACTATACAATATCAATAATTTTGCACTGACTACTTAAACGTTTCAGTGAAATTCGGGGAGGTGTTTTTTATGCAAGATTGCTATATGCCCACGGGGAATGAATTTGTCAGCCTGCCGACATTGGACCAGACTACAGCGTCCATAGAAAGTTTTACGGTGCTGCATATGGGTTATAAAGGGATGCTGGCTTTTTGGGGCGGTGAAAGCGAACCTCTCATACGGCCCTTTGTGCGGGCGGAGGAAGGGGATCTGCTCTGTGATTTGAAATGGAAGCGGGAATGTGACTGGATTCCCAGGTTTGAATCGGAGAAGGACGGCGTTTGTACAGAGGGAATTTTTCTGGCTCCCATAGGCCAGAAGGCTTTTGCCATACGTTTGACCATCACGAATCATTCCGGCAAAGAAAGGGAGATTTCCTGCGGTTTCAGCGGAGCCTGGGGAAAAGTGACTCACAGCGTCAACGAGGATAAGACGGTTACGGGACAGAGAAAGATATACCATTCCGGCTGGAATGACGGCCCAATCTTTGATTTGTCCATTGGAATGCCGGTCATGGCATTTGCACCCATGGCGGCTTTGCCTGTTAAATGGGAATTTGAACAAGGTGAGGAAATACGATACATAGGAACCCATGATCGCCTGTTAAAATCCGGCGAATCAGTGGTACTGGACACTTTCTGGGGCGTGGGCTTTGAAGAGGTATCTGCGGCTACGGCAGCAAAGGAACTTTTGCGGCAGAGCTTTGATGCGGTTTACGAGGAAACTCTGTGCTGGCTGCGTAAGCGCCAGAAGACCGTGGGCATACCGGATGTGGATTCCCTGTTAAACAGGAACTTGTTTTTCAACTTCTTTTATGCCACGGGAATGACCATGGATACGGAGGAAGTGGTCATGGTCACTTCCAGAAGCCCCAGGTATTACGTCAGCGCAGCCTATTGGGACAGGGACAGCCTGCTGTGGAGTTTTCCTTCCATTCTTAAGGCGGACCCCCAGTATGCAAAGGAACTTCTGGATTACGTATTTACCCGTCAGATCAAACAAATCGGCATTCACAGCCGCTACATAGACGGGACAGTGTTGGAACCGGGCTTTGAACTGGATGAACTGTGTGCCCCCTTAATGGCCCTTAGCCGTTACGTAAATGCTACGGGAGAGGCTGATTGTTTGAAGGAAAGCCATATTGAGAGAGGAGTAAAGAAAATCCTTTCTATATTAAAGACCAAGCGAAGCGAGGCCCTTCATCTGTATGAAACCTTTTTACAGCCAACAGACGACATGCGGGTTTATCCCTATGGCACATATGACAATGTTCTGACCTGGCGGTGCCTGCGGGATCTGGAAAAACTGTACCAAAATTTGTGGCCTACTGAAACGCTTAAGTGGCTGGAAGAAGAAGCTTCAACCTTGTTTCGTGCCATTTGCACCCATTGTATTAAGGAATATCAGGGGAAAAAGATTTTTGTCTGGTCCGTTGATGAGGAAGGGAACTGGGACGTGTACGACGAACCGCCGGGAAGCCTGGAGCTTTTGCCCTTTTTAGGCTTTTGTACAAGGGAGGATTCCATTTGGCAAAATACAGTTGAGATTCTGCGGAGTCCAGATTATGCATACTCTTTTGCAGGAAAGCCTTTTTCCGATATTGGCTGCCCCCATGCGCCCCATCCCTGGATCTTAAGCGTTGCCAACGGGCTGATCAGCGGCAGGAAGGAAGCGTCTTTAGACTTTCTGCGCAGGGCTTCCATGGACAATGGAATTGCCTGTGAAAGTGTGGATGAAATGACAGGCGAATGTACCACGGGAGCAGCATTTGCGACCTGTGCCGGATTTTTGGCTTATTGCTTAATGGAAGGGTTGAATGAGGGAGGTGTGGAAAATGATTCAATATGAGCCATGGAAGATACGCTGTGAGGGCAGAGAGGACCCAAAGTTTTTGGAAACCATATTCAGCCAGGCAAACGGCTATCTGGGGTCCCGCTGTGCATTTTACATGGACGGGGCAAAGGCCCACGAGCGCTGTAACTATCTGGCAGGCGGCTTTGAGTATATCGGTCCCGGTGTTACGGACATGGTGAATTTGTCGGATCTGTTTCACTTTCAGCTTTCCCTGGGGACAGGGGATTACTTATCTTTTTCCCAATCCCTGGATATGGGTAACGGCCTTTTTGAGAGGAAGTCGGTGTGGAAAGATAAGGAAGGAAGAGAAACGCAAATAGACATTTCCCGCTTTATCAGTATGGATAACAAACACGTGTCGGCTCTTTCTCTGGAACTGACGGCCTTAAACTACAGCGGAAACGCAGCAGTTTTCATGGGCATAGACGGGAAAACCGTGAACCTGCCTGTAGATGACGACCAGACAAAGGAAAACTTGGATACCGTGTCCTTGCTATCTGTTTCAGAAACGGAAACAGGAGAGGACTACTGTTTTTTAAAGGCTGACAGCAAAGCTTCCGGACGTCTGCATGTAGCCATGACTGCCCGCATTTTTCAAAGCAAAGGCACGGCAAAGGACGCTTCGGTGACTGACTGCCCAGCGAAAGAACTGAACATTCCGCTGGTAAAAGGGGAAATGGTGAGAATCGAAAAGATTCTATATACGGAAGCAGTTTTTAAGGATTCAGAAGCAGCTTCCAAGGATTCGGAAGCGCTCCCTGAGGTCAGGCAGGACTTACGCCCTCACGTCATAAACCATTCCTTTGCAAAACTGTTAAAAGACAGCGAAGGGGCCTGGAAATCCCGCTGGGACCAGGCTGACATACAGATCACCCAAAAAGGAAAGGACAGCTCTATCCAGTCCGCCCTGCGGTACAATTTATTTCAGCTTATTCAGAATTGCCCCTATGACAATCCCATGGTCAGCATTGGTGCAAGGGGCTTGACCCATGGACGGTACAAGGGCTGCTGCTTCTGGGATACGGATATTTTCCTGCTGCCGTTTTACTTATATACGGACCCGCAGGCCGCAAGAGATTTGATCCTGTTTCGCTTAAACACTCTGCCGGACGCAAAGAAGAACGCAAAAGCGCTAAATCTGCCGGGAGCCAGGTATCCGTGGATGTGCTCCATAGGCGGCATAGAACAATGCCAAAGCTGGGACATCGGGCGCTGTGAGATTCACATTACCGCAGACGTGGCCTATGCCGTTGAAAATTACTTAAAGGTTTCAGGAGATGGAACCCTGGAGCGCCAGTCAGCGCAGCTGTATGTGGAAACCGCCAGGTATTGGGCCGGAAGATTTTCCTATGACCAAAGAAAGGATGTTTATAATCTACTCTTTGTTAAGGGACCCGATGAATACTGCGGCGTCTCTGGAAACAACGCCTATACGGTACTTCTGGCCCGTCATAATCTCCGGCTGGCATTGGAGGCGGTCCAGAGAAAGGATGCGGAAGCCAGCGCTTCGGAAATGAAAAGATGGCAGGATATTATAGAAAAAAGCCAGGTCGAATACGATTCTGACAGGGATTTGTACATTCAGGACGACAATTTCCTCCGGCTGGAAGCATTTCCAGGGAGAAAGACCGGGGACGGAAGCGCAGCATACCATCAGTACGATTTTGACTGGCTCCAGAGATATCAGGTGATAAAGCAGGCGGATTTGATACTGCTCATGGTCTTAAAGCCGGAAGTGTTTACGAAACGGCAGAAAAAAGCTATATGGGACTTTTATGAACCGCTGACGCTTCATGATTCCAGCCTAAGCTTTGGAATTCACGCCTGGGCGGCGGCGTATTTAGGTCTGGAGCAGAAGGCCAGTGAATATTTTGATAAAAGCCTGTTTCTGGATCTGGAAGACCGGATGAAGAATACGGGGCGGGAAGGCATCCATTTGGCAGCAGTAGGCGCTACCTGGCAGGCAGTGGTTTTTGGTTTCGCAGGTCTGTCACTGGGAAAGAGCGGCAAGCCGGAGTTATCTCCCAGGCTTCCAAAGGACTGGGAACGTTTATCTTTTCACTTTTATATAAAAGGAAAGCGGTATTTAGCAGTGATTGATGAAAAAGGCGGAAGGATAGAAAAGGAAGAAAATAAAAAATCATAAGAAAGAAGGTGATTTTATGAAGCGGCCCGGTTTAAAGGATGTAGCCGAAATGGCGGGGGTTTCCATTGCTACGGTGTCTTATGTAATCAATAATACGCCCTCCCAAAGCTTAAGTACTGAAACGATTAAGCGGGTGAATGACGCCATAAAAGAACTGGGATACATTCCCAATCTGGCGGCCCGCACCCTGGTAAACAACAAAAGTAACTTATTAGGAGTGCTGATTCCCCAGACGGAATCAGGAAAAGAATTAATGTTCTCCAATCCCTTTTACGGTGATTTCATGTCGGCGGCGGAGTATACGGCCCGCAAAAGCGGTTATCACATTATGATTTCCGGAGCCGATTCCGGCCAGACTTACGCGGAAGTGGCCAGAACCCGGGGACTGGACGGCGTGATCGTGGTGGGAATGAATGATGATGAGGAATGCCGCCAGTTAAAAAACTTAAACATCCCTGTGGTACTGGTGGACAGTTACTGCGAAGCTCCCGGCTTTCACAGGGTCAGCGTGGACGATATGCAGGGCGGGTACATGGCTACGAAGTACCTGTTGGAAAAGGGACTTAGAAAAATTGCCCACGTGACCGGACATGTCAAAGACAGGGGCGTGAATTTCCTGCGGTATAAGGGGTATGAAAAGGCCCTGGAAGAGTACGGACTGAATACAGAGGAATCCCTGCTATTGTCGGGAGAGGTGTCCTTTGAATACGGCTGTAAAATGGGGGAATATCTGGCGGGGCTGGCTGAGCGGCCTGACGGAGTGTTTGTTTGTGCAGACATTCTGGCGGTGGGCTTATGCATGGGACTGCGCGGGAGGGGCGTAAGAGTTCCAACGGATATTTCCGTCATAGGTTTTGATGATTCACTGCTTTCCAGAACCTGTGATCCGCCTCTTACCACCATACATCAGGATGTGGCGGAAAAAGGTACGGAAGCGGTGAAACTCCTGATAAATGAGAACCACACACTACAAAACAAGGTATTTCCATTAACTTTGGTAGAAAGGGGATCGGTACGCTGATCCTTTTACGAAAACAAAGCAACATCCATTCTTTCTATTAAGGAGACAGTTTATTATGATGAAGTTAGCAAAAAGATATAAATGGGCCGTGAGTGCAATGGCATGTGCAGCAGTTTTACTTTCCGGATGCAGTTCCAAAACTGCAGAAAAACCCGCAGCCGGAGAAAACGTTACAATCCGGCTGGATCAGTTTTCCGGCAGCGGTGTATCTGAGGAAGCACTGAAAAAGATGATTGCAAAATTCAACGAGCAGTATCCGGACGTCAAGGTAGAACTGCAAAGCTTTGGCTATGACGATTATTTCACTCAGCTGCAGTCCAAAATCGTCGGCGGCAGTGCGGCAGACGTATTTGAACTGAATTTTGAGAATTTCGTAGCCTATGCGTCGGAAGATGTACTTCTGGATGTGGGCGGTTTAATGGGAGATGCTTCGGGTTTTAATCAGACGGCTTTGAACGCCTTCCAGTACGAGGGAAAACAATTTGGAATTCCAAATTCCTTCTCCAACGTGGTGCTCATATACAACAAGGACTTATTTGACCAGGCAGGAGCCGCCTATCCGACCGACGACTGGACCTGGGCGGAAATGTTAGAGGCCGCAAAGAAAATCCGCGCCCTTTCCCAGGACACCTACGGTTTGTACCGCCCCGTAAGCTTCCATGAATTTTACAAAGGGGTGAAGCAGAACGGCGGAAGCTTATTAAGCGAGGATGGCAAGAAATTTACCGTCAATTTACCGCAAAATGTGGAAACGCTTGAAATTATGTCCGGCTGGGTGAAGGACAGCAATGTTATGCCCTCAGACGCACAAATGGGCGGCATGGGCGATTGGGATTTGTTTAAGACCGGACGTCTTGGTATGATCGTAACCGGAATCTGGGCCTTCAGCGACTTTACGGATAACTGCAATTTTGCCTGGGACGTAGCGCTAGAGCCGGGGAATACCGCAAAAGCCACTCACTTCTTCTCAAATGCTTACGTGGTAAACAAAGAGACCGCCAATCCTGAAGCTGCCGCCGCTTTGGCCGCCTTCCTGGCAGGAAGCAAGGAATCCGCACAAATCCGCGTGGACGCAAGCTGGGAGCTTCCGCCTGTTACCTATTCGGACGTACTGGATTCCTATTTAGAGGTCACTCCTCCGGAGAACCGGGAAGCTGTGTTTAAATCTCTGGATTATCTGGTAACACCGCCGGTGGTAAAACAGCAGTCTGAAATGCAGGAAATCATCACAAAGCACTTGAACAACTCTATTTCCGGGAACGTTACCGCTAAAGACGCACTGGATGAGTGTCAGGCGGAACTGGAACAGAAGATCAAATTAGACTGACGTTTATGGTGCCTGACAGGAGGGAACTGCTATGTATAAAAAACAGGGGATAAAGGCCTTTATCTTTCTTTTGCCAAGTATGGCCGGACTTGTGCTGTTTAATCTGATTCCGATTTTTGCCTCGTTGCTGCTTAGCCTCACCGATTGGTCGGGGATGAGCAGGGTAAGGCTGTTCCACGGTTTTTTCCAATTTGTCGGCGACAAGTTCGTGGGGTTTTCCAATTACTCCCAGCTTGTCAAAGATTCTGAATTCTGGGCGGTTTTGGGGCATAACGCCTATTTCATTCTGCTGTACCTTCCGCTTGTCCTGCTGTTTTCCTTAATGGTTGCCCTGATCATTCAGCGAAAGAGCCGCATGGCTGCCGTTTACCGGATGCTTTACTACATACCGGTGCTGACCAGCTGGGTAGCAGGAGCCCTGATCTGGAAATGGATGTTAAGTCCGGAGTACGGACCCATCAACAATGCCTTGGCGAGCCTGGGCATTAAGGGGCCTTTATGGCTCCAAAGCGAGGTATGGGCAATGCCCTCCATCGTCCTGGCCAGCGTGTGGAAGGACATGGGATTTTACGGAATGATCCTGCTTAGCGGCCTTTTGGCCATTAATCCGGAGTACTACGAGGCCGCTGACATTGACGGGGCAGGATATTTTCAAAAGTTCAAAAGCATTACCCTGCCCCTGCTGTCACCGATTTTGTTCTACGTTATCATGCTGTCCCTGATCAATGCCTTTCAGCTTTTCCCGCAGATCATGGTCATGACCAAGAACGGGGACGCAGGACCTAACGGGGCTACCATGGTTATGGTGGAGCGGATTTACAAATACGCCTTTAAGTTTGGCCGTATGGGCTATGCAGCGGCCTGGTCCTGGGTGTTGTTTGTCATTATTTTTGCCTTTACCGCACTGCAAAACGTGCTGCAAAGAAAGTGGGTGTATTATGAGTCGTAAAGCGGTATCTGGAGTTTTATACCATTTGACGGCTGTTTTGCTATCGGTCGTGACCTTGCTTCCGTTTTTCTGGATGCTGTCTACTTCTTTTAAGGAATACGGCGCAATCATGGCCCTGCCCATACAGTGGATACCCAAAAATCCGACCTTTAAGAATTTCTCGGATTTATTCAGCAAAGAGGGAATGACCGTTTCCATGTTTAATTCCCTTGTGGTTTCCATTAGCTCTGTAGTCGTGACCATTATCAGTTCCGCTATGGCTGCCTTTGCCTTCGCGAAACTGGATTTTAAGGGGAAAAATGTGATTTTTCTGGTTTACCTGGCAACCATGATGATCCCTTCCCAGGTGCTGTTCATCCCTCTTTACTTACTTATGGGAGAACTGAAGCTGGTGGATAGCCTGGGGGCTTTGGTACTGCCAAGCGTGTTCAAGGTGTTTGCGGTGTTTATGCTGCGCCAGCGCATGATGACGATTCCTGATGTCTATCTGGAAGCACCTGCCATTGACGGCGCGGGAATTTTTACTGTCTTTCTGCGGATCGTATGCCCCATGTGCAAATCCAGCCTGGCCACATTGGCGATTATCTGTTTTATGGACGCATGGAATGACTATCTTTTGCCGCTGGTCATGCTGACTACAAAGACAAAGTTTACCCTGCCAATTATTTTAAGCTCCTTAAACGGGCAGTACAAAAGCGAATACAACTTACTCATGGCGGGGGCCCTGGTTTCCATGCTTCCGATTCTGGTGGTTTATGCTTTTGCACAGAAGTATTTTGCAGCAGGATTACAGGTAGGAGGAGTAAAAGGATGAAATGTTTGCTTGCTGGCCAGGCCGTTTACGGATTTGGAGAACGGTTTGACGCATTGAATCAGGAGGGCCTTGCCCGGGAAAACCACGTGTATGAAACCTTTACCAATCAGGGGGCTTCCACTTATCTGCCCATTCCCTTTGCCTTGACGGACGGGGGCGGAGGGCTTTATGTGGACACACAGGAAAAATTTACTGTTTTCACGGAAAAAACTGAAGAAGGAATCGTCTTTACGCTTCCGGATCAATACGATGTGTGGACATTTACGGGGAAACCCTTAGAGGTTCTTAAAGAGTTTACCAAACTTACGGGGCGGCCCAGGCTGCCACCGGACTGGGCCTTTGGCCTTTGGATGTCCGCTAACCGCTGGGATAGTCAGGCGGTGGTGGAAGAAGTGGTGGAAGAAGCTGTCAGGGAGGGGATGAAGCCCTCTGTGGTGGTAATCGAAGCCTGGAGTGATGAAGCAACCTTTTACCGCTTTGACAAAGAGCGTTTTCCCGATCCGGAACGGATGGTCCGGGACCTTCATGAAAAAGGAATCCGCCTGATTCTCTGGCAGGTTCCGGTTTTGAAAAAGCTGGAGCCGGGGCGCACCTGCCCGGAGCACGAGGCAGACTGCGCCGAAGCGGTCCAAAAGGGCTTTGTTGTCACCAATGCCGACGGCTCTCCCTATCTGATTCCGGAAGGGCGCTGGTTCGGCGGTTCCATGATACCGGATTTCACCAACCCGGCGGCCTGTGACTGGTGGTTTGGAAAGCGGCAATACCTGTTAGACATGGGAGTGGACGGTTTTAAGACCGACGGCGGAGAGTTTGTATATGACGATGACGCCCGTTTCTTTGACGGGCGGACCGGAAGCCAGATGAAAAATGGTTATGCCATGGTTTACACCAGAGCCTATACAGACTTTATAGGGGATGAGAGGATGCTCTTTTCCAGGGCCGGATATACGGGTGCCCAGACCACGCCCATGCACTGGGCCGGAGACCAGCAGTCCACTTGGGAAGAACTGCGCCACGTGGTGACGGCAGGCTTAAATGCGGGCTTATCGGGTCTGCCCTTCTGGGGCTTTGACCTTGCGGGCTTTGCAGGAAAATTGCCTTCCGCCGAATTGTATCTGCGATCCTTTTGCCTGGCCTGCTTTGCTCCGGTCATGCAGTGGCACTCAGAACCGGCTTCCGGCCAGTTTTCTGAGCTTCTGGCGGCTTCGGAAGAAGAGATCAACGACAGAAGCCCATGGAACATGGCAAAGATAACAGGCAGACCGGAGGTCCTTGACATTTGCCGCAGGTATACGAAGGAAAGGGAACGGCTGCTGCCTTATATTCTTAAGGAAGCAAAGGTAAGTGCCAATACGGGCCGCCCCCTTATGGCTGCACTGGTGATTGACTGGCCGGAGGATAAAGAGGCCTGCGCGGTGGACGATGAGTATATGCTTGGTTCCCGGCTTTTAGTGGCACCGGTTTTAGAGGAAGGAGTGATAGGAAGGCAGGTGTATCTGCCAAAAGGAAATTGGAACGATTATTGGACAGGAGAACAAACGGTGGGTCCATGCCGTTTGTACAAAGAATGCCGGCCAGGAGAAATACTGGTCTGGCGTTTGAATTAGTTTAACCGAAAGAGAAACCATTTCACAAGGAAATAACACTTATGATAAATGGAGGGGAAATATGAGAAAGAAGCTTATGGCCATTTTACTGAGTATATGCTGTATTTTACTTAATGTTTCACCGGCGTTTGCGCTGGAAGGAACGTGGCACGATCCTTATGGATTAAATGATATTTATGAAATAGAACCTACTGAGCGTTCGCCAAGAAACCCAGTCGCAGGCCAGTCTGTGCGGATACACAGCACCACCTGGCCTGTGGAATCCGGACAAAAGGTTTGGATTTCCTACACCGTAAATGGCATCAAAAAGACAGATGCAGGCGCAGGCTGGTCCTATAACAGCGGGAATAATTCTTACTGGGAGGCGGATTTAGGCTCCTTTGCAAAAGGGGACGTTGTGGAGTATACGGTCCATGCAGACGTAAACGGCACAAACACCAAAACCATCGGTCCCTTTACCTTTCACGTAACTGACTGGGAAAAAGTCAAATCCGTATCTTTAAATTCCTATAATAACGGAACTGTGGTTTTTGACGTGAAGGCTGATACGGGAAATTTCTCCCCTAAGCTGGCCCTTAGCTTTACGGACGAGGAAACGGTGCGTTTCCAGCTTTCACCAAAGGGAGACGGGAAATTTGCTTCCGGTATATCCGGTTACACGGTGACGGAAAATGCCGAAAAAGTGGAAATAAAGACCGGCAAGCTGCGTCTCACCGTCACAAAGAATCCATACGCCTTAGAGGTATACAGTTACGAACACAACAGGGTTTTGACTTCTAACGGCGGAATGGGCAAGGAGATGTCCTGGCTGACTGACGGAAAAGACGTGATCGGCCAGTTCCGGGATGGGTATCTCTCTCCTTCCGACGAGCGCTTCTACGGTTTCGGAGAGCATTATGACGGTGCGGAGAAACGGGGAGAGGTGGTTGAAACCTACATTTACAACCAGTATCAGAACCAGGGAAGCAAGACCTATTTATCGGTCCCCTTTTTCGTGACCAGCAAAGGATACGGAATTTACTTAAATACCACCTGTTATTCCAGGTTCGATATGGCGGCTGCCAATGGGGACCGGTATGTGTTTGAAGCGGACACGGAACAAGTGGATTCGCCCCTTTTGGATTACTATCTGATCAGCGCAAGTACACCTGGGAAAGTGGTGGGGAAATACAACACAATTTCCGGTATGCCCCAGGAACTTCCCAAATGGGCCTTCGGACTTTGGATGTCCGCCAATGAATGGGATACCCAGTCAGAAGCCCTGGAAGCAATGAACCAGTCTAAAAACAACGACATTCCTGCTACGGTTTTAGTGCTGGAACAGTGGAGCGATGAAAACACCTTTTACGTTTGGAATGAAGCTGCCTATACGCCTGTTTCAGGTTCGGCTGCTTTTAGCAACTCGGATTTCACCTATGGATCCAAATGGCCGAATCCAAAGGCCATGACAGACACCCTTCATGAAAATGGCTTAAAACTGGTGCTGTGGCAGATCCCCGTTTTAAAATACACGCCTTACTCCTACGGGCAGAAAGATAATGACGAGGCCTATATGCTCCAGAAGGGATATGCGGTTTCCGACGGTCATAACGGGGCCTACCGCATTCCTGAATCAGGGTGGTTCGGAAACAGTCTGCTGTTGGATTTCACCAACCCCGAAGCAGTAGACTGGTGGATGAACAAGCGCGCTTACCTTTTTGATGATATTAAGATAGACGGCGTAAAAACAGATGGCGGAGAAATGGTTTGGCGTAAGGACACTTCCTTCCATAACGGCGGAACTGACCTTTCCATGCGAAACGCATACCCTAACGCCTACATAAAGGGCTATAACGACTTTGTGAAGAAAAAAACAGGGGAAGGAATCACCTTCAGCCGGTCAGGGACCGCAGGGGTTCAGTCCTCCGGAGCCTTTTGGGCAGGAGATCAGACCTCCAGCTTTTCCGCTTTCCGGGACGCTCTCAGTGCCGGTTTGAGTGCCGGAATTTCAGGAGTACCTTTCTGGAGCTGGGATCTGGCCGGGTTTACGGGAAAATTCCCTTCTGCCGAGCTTTATAAGCGCAGTACCCAAATGGCTGCTTTTGCCCCGATCATGCAGTTCCACTCTGAGAAGTCCAACCCTTCTCCCAGTGAGGAACGCTCTCCCTGGAACGTTCAGAGCCGCACGGGAGACAACAGTATTGTCCCAATGTTCCGCAAATACACCAACACCCGCATGAACTTACTGCCCTATATTTTCAGTGAGGCGCAAAACAGTGCCCATGTTGGAACGCCTATGATGAGGGCCATGTTCTTAGACAATCCGGAGGATTCCAATACCTATGATTTAGAAGAACAGTATATGTTCGGCCGCAGCCTTTTGGTGGCTCCTGTTGTCTGGGAGGGACAGACAGTAAAAAGCGTATACTTACCCGAAGGGGAATGGATCGATTTCTGGCACAACGCTCTGACCCCAGGCGGCATGGCAAAAGACTATTATGCAGATGTGGATTCTATCCCTGTTTACGTTAAGTCCGGCAGCATCCTGCCTCTTAACTTAAACAAAAACTATGAGATGGGCGGTTCCATAGGCAATGATGTGGAAAATTACGAAAACCTTACCTTCCGTATCTACCCCGAAGGGGAAAGCACCTATACCTTATCTCATAGTGACCGGAGTACCATGACCGTCCGGGCAGCCGAGAATTTTGCAGCAGATACTGTAACCGTTGATCTGCCGGCTAGCCAGATTCCAATTACCACCCAGGTCTTTGGAACCAGGCCCGCCAAAGTAAATGTAAACGGTCAGGCATTACAGGAAGTAAATACTCTGGACGGCTTTATAAAGGCCCAGAGCGGATACTACTATAACCAGAATGAAAAGCTTACCTATATCAAAACAGCCTCCGGTGCTGTTAAGAAGATCGAATTAAAGGGCGTAAACAAAGCCCCTTATGAAGCGGAACACGCATCCCTGAACCATGTTTCAACCAACACGGATAAAAGCGGTTATTACGGGGACGGCTTTGTGGACCAGTTTGCGGACAATGGCGACTGGGTGGAATTTGAAGTATATTCAAAAGAAAAACGCACGGCTTCCCTGTCAGTCCGTTACTCCGCCGGAGTGACCGCCGGACAGCGTACCGTAAAGGTCAACGGGGTAAACGCCGGCACTTTGGCCCTTCCCGTTACTTCCGGCTGGAACGCCTGGAATACAGCAGACATTCCCATAAACTTAAACAGAGGCAGAAACACCGTCCGGATCTCCTATGAAAACGGGGATTTTGCCGGTATCAATCTGGACTGTATTCTGGTTAAATAAGGGGGAGCAGCATGAAACAGAAAAAACGTTTTCTATCATTAAGTTTAGTATTTGCCTTATTGTTTACCGCTCTGTGGCCGGCCTCCCAGCCGGCCACGGCCAGGGCGGCTGTATCTGCCTTAGGTGACGTAATTGGCACACAGGTCAACGGAACCACTCTGGTCCTTACCGTGGACAGCGGTTCCTCTCCTTCGGATAAACTGACGCTGGAGGTTTGCGGCGAAGACATCCTGCGGGTAAACTACCAGCCTGACGGAGCCCCTTCCAGTGAGCAGACACCCATGATCGATCCTGATCTTAAATGGGACGCAAGTGCTGCCGTCATTAATACGGCTTCCGATCCCATAACCATAAAAACGGACGAAATGCAGGTTGAAATCAACAAAAAGCCCTGTCGGATGACTGTTAAAAAAGCCGACGGCACAACCCTGTTTTGGGAACCCCAAAGCGGAGGAGTATACCACGATGGCGTTCGCTTTGTCCGTCAGGATTCTTCCAACCTATACGGAATCCACAGCTTTGACTGTTTTGATGAAAACGGCAATCTGCTGCGCAATGACAACACACAGGCAGCCAGGGCAGGCCAGCAGGGCAATTCAGGCGGTCCCTTCCTCTGGTCCACAGCAGGCTATGGTCTGCTGGTAGATTCGGACGGCGGCTACCCTTATACCAATTCCAAAGATAAGAAAATGGAATTTTACTATGGGGGAACACCGGTGGAAGGCCGCAGGTATGAAAAAGATAATGTGGAATATTACATTTTGCTGGGAGAGCCAAAAGAGATTATGAAAGGCTATTCCAAGATTACCGGAACATCTCCCATGCTTCCCAAGTGGGCACAGGGCTTTTCCAATTTTGAGTGGGGGATCAATGAACAGGAAATGATGGAAATGATTGATACCTACCGTGCAAAAAACATTCCCCTGGACAGTTATGCTTTTGACTATGACTGGAAGCTTTACGGACAGGATAACTATGGTGAATTTAAGTGGAATACAGGGAATTTTCCCTCTGCCGGAAGCGGTGCCTTAAAAAAAATCATGGACGCAAAGGGCGTGAAAATGATCGGCATTACCAAGCCGCGGATTGTAACAAAGATTTCCGGCGGCAAAACTACCGCCCAGGGCCAGGATGCGGCCAATAACGGGTATTTCTATCCGGGACACAACGAATACGTGGATTATTTTTATCCTGTTACCGTACGCAGTATTGACCCTTACAAATCCGCTGAACGGACCTGGTGGTGGAACAATTCCATTGATGCATTTAACAAAGGGATCGTGGGATGGTGGAACGATGAAACCGATAAGGTTTCCTCTAATGGGGCAGAGTACTGGTTCGGAAATTATAATACCCTGCATCTTGCCCAGTCTATTTACGAGGGACAGCGGGAATATGCCAAGGATAATGTCCGCGTGTGGCAGACGGGCAGAAACTACTATCCGGGTACCCAGCGCTATGCAACCAGCATATGGTCAGGAGACGTTGCCACCCAGTTTTACAAGGGGGAGCGGGTTTCCTGGGCCGCCGGCTTAAAAGAACAGAAGGCAGCCCTGCTTTCTACCATAAACAACGGACAGCCGAAATGGGGTTCAGACGGCGGAGGCTTTAATCAAAATTCCGGAAACATTGAAAACCCCAGTCCAGAGCTTTATACCCGCTGGCTCCAATTTGAATCCGTTGTGCCTGTTTTCCGGGTTCACGGCAACCTAAACCAACAGCGCCAGCCCTGGTATTACGGCTATACGGCAGAGGAAAATGTAAAATCAGCCATTCATTTACGCTACTCCCTGCTTCCTTATTTCTATTCCTATGAAAGAGAGGCTTATGAAAGCGGTCTGGGCCTGGTGCGCCCGCTGCTGTTTGACTACCCTCAGGACGACAAGGTAAAGGATTACTCCGATGCATGGATGCTGGGAGACTGGCTCCTTACGGCTCCGGTTACAGAACGGGGACAGTCCTGCAAGTGGATTTACCTCCCGGAGGGAAAATGGATCGACTACAACAGGGGAACCGCATATAAGGGCGGACAATATATTCCCTACAGCCTGGATACCAAGTCCTGGTCCGACCTGCCCCTCTTTGTGAAGGAAGGGGCTATTATCCCCTCACAGGATGTAGTTGACTACGTGGGGCAGAAGAAAACAGAACAGGTTTTCGTAGACATATTCCCTTCATCCCAGAAGACAGAGTTCCGGTATTATGACGACGACGGCCTTACCTATGGCTACGAAAATGGAAAGTATTTCTCTCAGACCATATCCGGCCAGGAAAATTCCGGCCAGATTCAGATCGGCATATCAGCCAAATCCGGAAGCTATACAAACGGTGTGGATTACTACTACCTGGCTGTTCATGGCAACGCTGCCGGACAGGTGACGAAAAATGCCTCCCAGTTACAGGAATACGCCGACTTAAATGCCCTTATTGCCGCAAATGGCGGAGGATTTGCAAAATCCAGGGACATTTACGGGGAAGTTACTTATATAAAGACCCAGGCAGGCATGTCAAATGCGGACAAACTGGTTTTATCCGGTAACACGCCAGTCACACTGTCCGATCAGAAATACGAGGCCGAATACGCTTCCCTTTCCGGGAAAACAGTGGCCGACCAGCCCAAGGTTGGCAAGGATCATACAGGATTTTCCGGTACTGGTTTTGTAAACGGTATGGAAAGGTCCCAGGCAGCAGTAACATTTTATGCCAAAGCCGCAAATCCAGGGGATTATGAGGTGACCCTGCGCTGTTCCAACGGCGCAAAGGCCGCAAAGACCGCAAAGACCTTATCCGCATACGTTAACGGCACATACTGCGGCCAGGCGGACATCCCGTCCACCGGAAGCTGGGATACCTGGGGAGATGTGAAAGTACTCCTGCCCCTTACCGCGGGAAGCAACAGCATTACCTTCAAATACGATCCTGATGCAGGGGATACAGGCTTTGTAAATATTGACTATCTGGCAGTTCCCTTTGAGCCGGAACGCATGGTAATAGAAGCGGAAAACTCCCCTCTTTACGGGACTGCAAAGACAAACCAGGATCATTGGTTCTACAGCGGCAGCGGTTTTGTGGATTCCATGGTTTCCCAGAATGCGGAAGTGGCCTTTGAGGTCGATTTAGAGCAGGGCGGAACCTATAAGGCAGATTTCCGCTACAGCAACGGGAACCAGAGCGCGAAGGATTTAAACTTATACGTAAATGGAAACTATGGGGGCAACCTGCAATTTGCCGGTACAGACGGAAACTGGAACAACTGGCAGACCGTAAGCACAGATCTGGCGCTTTCAAAGGGAAGAAACCGAATTTCTCTTCGCTATGACGCAGGCAATTCCGGCAACATCAACCTTGACAAATTGACACTGGCCGCCGCCGCTTCCGGTGCTTATCCGGAAAATCTTTTGGACAACGGCGATTTCGAGCGGCCCGCTTCCTTTACTTCCAACTGGACGGAGTGGCATCCCGGCGGCCAGGCCCTGGCTTATGGTGTTGATTCCGGATCCGGCACAAATCCGCCGGAATCTCCGGTAGAAGGCGAAAAGCGGGCGTATTTTTACAATGCATCCGCTTATGAACAGAGCATTCATCAGGGGCTTAAGGTGGAAAACGGAAGCTATCGGGTGGAAGCCTTTGTGAAGGTGGTAAATACCTCTCCGGGCGTGGGACGCATGGAGATCACAAACTACGGCGGCAATGGGATTTACGTGGATATGCCAAAGTCTGGAAGCGGGTGGCACAAAATAGAGGCCGGCAATGTTCTGGTTACAAACGGTACCATTGACATTGGATTCTATTGTTCTTCCAGCGGCGGAACGACGGTACACATTGACGATGTAAGATTGTATAAAAATTAACAATTATCAGCAGCGGCACATGAGGAAGGTCTTGTGAAAAGACTTCCGATGTGCCGCTGGCATTTTGGACATGAGTGGATGAAAGAAGATTTTGGAGGGTGAAATGGAGAATTTAAATTTGATAAAAGCTGTTATCTTTGATCTGGACGGCGTAATCGTTTCCACGGATGAATACCACTACCTTGCCTGGAAACGTTTGGCTGACGAAACAGGGCTGTATTTTGACAGAAATATAAATTCCGCCCTGCGGGGGGTCAGCCGCTTGGAAAGCTTAAACATTATATTATCCCTCCAGGGCCGCCATGTGCCCGAAAGCGATAAATTACAGCTGACAGATAAGAAAAACGGCTACTATAAAGAGTATCTGGAAAATTTAAGTCCCGCTTCCATCACAGAGGATACGGTAAATGCCTTGTCTGGTCTCCGTAAGAACGGATTCCTGTTAGCCATTGGCTCTTCCAGTAAAAATGCAGGGTTTATACTGAACCGGATCGGCTACGGCACTTTTTTTGATACGATTGTGGATGGCAATGATATCAAACGCTCCAAGCCGGACCCGGAGGTGTTTGAGCTGGCGGCAAAGCGTCTGGGAGTCCTGCCGGAGAACTGTATCGTGGTGGAAGATTCGGAGGCCGGAATTGAAGCGGCTCTCGCCTGCGGCATGAGGACGGCGGCCGTGGGATATGCGGCGGAGACAGGGTGCGGGGATTGGAATTTTGGCAAGCTGTCAGAACTTGCGTTGAAAGTGGTGTAAATGAAGGAAAAGCAATACCAGTGAAAGAGATCTGAAAAATGTCAGGTCTCTTTTTTTGACCACAATTTTGCCACACTATTTTGTTTTGGTATGCTTTTGCCTATAGCCGCCTTTCCATTGGGCACTATACAGATTGGAATTGTAATTTGTCCAGATTTTACCATAAAGCACAAAAATAAAGTTGAATTTTGTATACAGTTACTGAAATTAAAAAAATAGTACAATAAAACCTATTTTATTACCAACTTTGACCGATATATTTCATGAATAACAAAGGGAAAGGCAGGAGTATGAAGCGATCAAGATTAGTAAAGGTAGTAATTGGAATTTTAGCAGTTTTGGTCATTGTTTTTTTTGCCGGATATCTTCTTATCTACAACGCATTAAAGGGTGATAAAATCCAGGTGATGGATTTTGACCAGGAGCTGAATTTAAGAAAACCGGCACAGATAAAAACTGACCCGGCCATTCTGTTTCTGGGAAACAGCATGACCTATTTTAATGATCTTCCAACGGTATTTTTGAATTTAAGCCAGAGCGGAGGATTCGAAGCAGAGGTATATGAATTGACGGAAGGTTCATACCGTCTTGAATATTTTGCGGATGAAACCGATGAAGTTGGGGCACAGGCCTGTGATGCACTAAAGAATTACGATTGGGATTACGTAGTTTTGCAGGAACAAAGCGGCATTTCCACAATACAGGCAGAAGAGAACATGTATCCTGCTGCAAGAACGCTTGACAGTATGATCCGGGAAGCAAACGGAGAATCTGTGTTTCTTATGACATGGGCTTATAAAGAAGGCTTTTCTTTTCCGATATTAGGACTGGAATTTAAAAATACAAGAGAAGAAATGCAGACTCAAATGGCTCAAAATTACATGAACATTGCAGATGAGCTGGATGCATTGCTGGCACCGGCAGGTATCGCATTTATGCGGTGTGCGTCCGATTATCCTGAGATTGAACTCTGGGATGAAGATGAGAATCACCCTTCGCCGGCAGGGACTTATCTGGCGGCATGTGTTTTGTATCAGGTATTGTACGATCAGTCTCCCAGTGAACTTGATTACACCGCCGACTTAGACAGGCAGACAGCTTCAAAGCTTCAGCTGGTTGCGGCCGGCATCCGGTAACGGGATCCTGGGTTCTGGTATATAAAAATATTAAATGGGTTTTGGAGGTTATATGTATGAAAAACAAATGGAATGTAATGATTGAAGGGAAAGAGCATGAGATTATGTTTAAATCCGGTGCCTTTCGCGGAAAAAAGATCGTGGATGGTGTTTCTACGCCTGTAAAGAGTAAAAGCATCTTTATCCGGGTATTTGATGAGCCGATCGAACTGGAGGGAAAAACACTTCATCTTACATCAATCGGTGCCAAAGTGGATCTGGCTGTGGATGATGTATACTTAAACTCAAAAAAACCATATGTTCCCCTTAATGAAATACCTCGCTGGGCTTATATATCCACAGCTGCTATTATCCTAATCGGCTGGTTCCTAAGCGGTCTGTTTGGATTATTAGTTGGTACCATGGGAGGCGTGTTTGTTATTAAAAGATCGATTTCTCCGAATGTCAAAAATCCGATGCCGTCTTGCCTGGGCATATCAGTTCTGTGCGTAGTCATACAGGCCTTATTACTGTTCATGAGTCTTGCGGCAGCGTCAGCTTTATAAGAAATTCGTAAAAACAGGGAATCATTGCCAAAGGCCGCTGCAAGACCAGGTAAGCCATTACCAGGGTGCAGCGGCCTTGTGTTAAAACTTTCCTGTTAGCGGCAGACCAAAAATTGACAGCTTCAAAATGCTGTGCTATAATGATTGCGTTTCAGTAAAGGAGAGAATACTATGAACTTCTATTTGACCAATCAACTTGTAAAGAAACTCAACTCTGTACAATTCATGCCGATGAAACATTGTACAGAGTATAGCGTATAGATGACGCATTAAGATTTCATCGGAAAGCAGGGCAATATTCATACTGATACTGTTGGTATGCTATTGCTTCTTTCCGTGTGTAAATTTAGCGTATAAAAAGGCTATGGACAATGTTTTGTCCGTAGCCTTTTGCTTTTAAAATATCAGTTTTTATATAACTGAAAGGCAGAAGGCAAATACACTTGTGTGTATTGTCTTCTGCCTTTTTGCGTTTTTACACATGGTTGCTTATTTAACAACAAAAAAGAAAGGATTTTGATTAACATGAGCTTACTGGAAATTAACGGATTATCCCATTCTTTTGGAGATAATCTGCTTTACAAAAATGGGGAATTGACCCTTAACAAAGGCGAACATATTGGTATCGTTGGACAGAACGGAACTGGAAAAAGCACTTTGATTAAAATTTGCACCGAGCAGGTGATGCCGGATGCTGGACGAATTATCTGGCAGTCCAATATTTCTGTTGGTTATCTGGATCAATATGCGGAAATAGATCATGGCTTAACCATGAAAGAATTTTTGAAGACAGCCTTTTTAAGACTATATGAGATTGAAAATGAGATGGGTGCATTCTATGAGATGGCCGCAAAGGGGGATATGAAATACTTGGAACGGGCTGCTAAGAGTCAGGAAGAACTTGAAAGACATGATTTCTATTCCATTGATACACATATTGAACAAGTTGCAAACGGATTGGGATTGCTTGCTATTGGTCTTACCCGTCCAATTGAGCAAATGAGCGGAGGCCAGCGTGCAAAAGTAATTTTAGCAAAATTACTTCTGGAAAAACCAGATGTTCTTTTGCTTGATGAACCAACAAACTTTTTGGATAAAGAACACGTTTCATGGCTTGCCGATTATTTATCCAGGTTGGAAAATGCTTTTATGATCGTGTCACATGACTTTGCCTTTTTAGATAAAATCACAAATCGTATTTGTGATATTGATAACGATACCATTACAAAATATTATGGCTCCTATTCAGAGTTTTTGAGAAAGAAAACTCTGTTGCGGGAAGATTATATCAGGCAATATACAACACAACAAAAGGAAATCAAAAAAACAGAGGAGTTTATAAGAAAAAATATTGCCGGGCGGAAGTCCAAAATGGCAAGAGGCCGCCAGAAACAGCTTGACTGCATGGAAAAAATGGAAGCCTTAGAACAGAAGGAAATAAAGCCATATTTTTATTTTCCGGAATTACCGTTGACCAATACAGAGCATTTAGCAGTTAAGCACTTAGCAGTTGGCTATCATTACCCTGTGTTGTCTGATATTGATTTTAGTATAAAAGGCGGACAAAAGGTAGTGATTACCGGGTTTAACGGAATTGGAAAGTCAACGCTGCTAAAAACTCTGGTCGGGCAGATTCCGTCCATGAAAGGGTTCTATAAATACTCCGACCAAGTAACTCTTGGATATTTTGAACAGGATTTGTCATGGCCTGATGAAACAAGAACCCCCATTCAGATTGTTTCAGATGCCTATCCGAATCTGGTAGTAAAAGATGTTAGAAAAAAATTAGCCAGATGTGGTATTTCAAGCAAGCACGCCATGCAACCAATCGGGACATTAAGCGGCGGAGAACAGGCAAAAGTGAAAATGTGCCTGTTGACATTAAGACCATGCAATTTTCTGATTATGGACGAACCGACAAATCACTTAGACGTTCAGGCAAAAGACTCCTTAAAAACAGCCTTGTCGGAATTTCCGGGGACTGTTTTGCTGGTTTCACATGAAGAAGCATTTTATCAGGATTGGGCACAAAGGGTCATTGACATAGAGAAACGGTAAAAATATTTTGAATAACTTCATCTGCCCTGTGGCGGAAAAGAAAAAATCATTTTTAACCTACGGCATTTTGTTTCCAGTTATATGTTCAATTATGTAGTTGAAGCGTTAACAAGAAGCAGCAGTCTTGAATGATAATTTCTAAAGGCTGCTGCTTTTTATATTGCTATCTATACTGTTTAACGCTGCCATTATGCAAAACTATGATATAAGAGCCGGAATGGTAAACTCAGAGAAGTATTATTATGGAACCGTATGTCATTTAAAATGATATTTAATAATTATTTAGTTATACGATTTTAATAATACATAAATAATAAATCATGTTTAAGTAAAGAGACTCAAAAGTATATGATAATCTATAAAAGGATCTTTAAGTTCTTGATGATTCTACTCTGGTATGTAATACGAAAGAAGGAATTCTTGTTATCATTGGTTATTATACATTGTCAGGCAGATTGCAAGCGAAAGCAAGGTATGAAAAAATAAAATCAGAAATCGGGATAGGTAAGTAGAAAGCAATTTGCAGGATTTTTTAAAAATTTACCTTGACGCTTCATAAAAAACGAATTATAATGAGTGCATACTCATTGAGTTGGAGGTCATTAATTGAAATCAAAAAGGCAGCTGCAAAAAGAAAATACCCGAAAAAAAATAATTGAAACAGCATATCAGGTTTATTCTGAACAAGGCTTTTCAGCTACAACGGCTGTTATCGCAAAGGAAGCAGGCGTGTCTCACGGCACAATATTTGTCCACTTTTCATCATTAGATGAATTGCTGTGCTGCCTGATTCAGGATTTTGGTGATGCCTTGGGATCAGAGATACACCGGCTGGCGGAAACAAAAGATAATATTGAGGAGTTGTTAAAGGCCCATTTGGATATATTAGCCCGCCATGAGAAATTTTATATCCGGCTGATCGCTGAAAGGAGTTTATTGCCGGAGGATGGAAGATTAACATTTTCAAATATTCAATCCATTGTTGCCTACCACTTTAACAAGGTATTTGAACGTGAAAACAATACAATGAAGAATCTTCCGGTTCACCTGTTGTTTAATACGTGGATGGGATTGGTTCATTATTATTTGTTAAACAAAGATTTGTTTTCGCCGGATACGCCGGTCTTAGAGCGGTATGGTTCCGAACTTACAGAAACTTTTTTAGAGTTGATTAAAAAATAAAAGGAGGATATAAAATGAAGGTTTGTATTGCTTGCGGTATGCCGATGGCAGAGGCTTCTGAATTCGCCTGCGGTGACACAGCGAAAGACTATTGTGTACACTGCGCCCGCCCTGACGGCTCCATGCAGTCGTTTGAAGAAAAGAAGGTAGGTATGATCAATTTTATCATCAAGACACAGGGGTTTGATGAAAAGGCTGCGGCCCAAATGGCCGAAAGCAGCATGAAAAAGCTTCCTGCATGGCGGGAATATTTCAGTATTTAATCAGGGGAGGTGATTCAATGCAGGTTAGTTCATCGTTTCAAGCCTTTGCAAAGGAAGCTCCTGAGGTACAAAAGGCCTGGATGGAAATGGTTCAAAAACTGGACGGTGCAAGTGCACTTGATAAAAAGACGAAAGAACTTGCTTATCTTGCGGTAATGGCTGCTGTGGGTCTTGAAAGCGGATTGCCGTTCCATGTTAAGATGGCAAAATCCAAAGGGGCAACAAGAGAAGAAATTATAAGCAGTATTCTGGTAGGATTGCCCGCTGTTGGGAATACAATTGTAAAGTCCTTGCCAATAGCCCTGGAAGCATTTGATGAGGAGGGGTGAAATACGGCTGAACATGCCGTATTTCACACACATAAGGCGATCTCCTGGCCGTCTGATTAGAAAAGGATAATAATATGAAAAACGAACTAACAGTAACCAGTCCGGCTTTTGAGAACGGAGCCGTCATACCGATCCAATACACAGGGCGTGGAGAAGATATTTCACCAGAACTGCATCTGTCATCCGTAAATGAAAATGCAAAGTCCCTTGCTATCATAATGGATGATATGGGACACCCCATTCCTGCATATAACCATTGGGTCATCTGGAATATTCCCGTCATGGAGATAATCCCCGAAAACATACCTCACGGACCCTATATTGCAGAGCTGAACGGGGCAACACAGGGACGTGGATACGGGAAAAACAGATACCGCGGGCCGAAACCGCCTTTCAACTGGTCCCACCTTTATCAATTCAATGTATATGCGTTGGACTGTCTGCTGGATCTGCCAGGCAAATCCAGAAAGCGGGATGTATTGGCTGCTATGCAGGGGCATATTTTGCAGGAGGGCTGTTTAGTGGGAAGATTTCGGTAAAACTGCAATAATATTGGAGGTCTCATAATTTCAAAGATAACGTTTTGTCAGGTCCATTTAAATTTTAGAAACATTATCTTGACAATATGACGGAGAAATGCTATATTGTAGACAAGTTAATAGTGAGTGTTACTGACTCGATCAGGCATCATCAAATACAAATATCCGCATAATAAGGGATATCAGTATTTGGTGATTTTTTTTATCCTATTTTTAGATGATTTTTAACTGAAACTGATTTAAAAGGAAAAATTTAAACGAGAAAGGAGGTGTTTTATGTTCGAGTTTGTTAAAACACTGAATAATAACATTGTACTTGCCTACGACGAGAATCATAACGAAGTCGTGCTGTTTGGAACCGGAATCGGGTTCAACCGGAGAAAGGGAGATATGGTTTCAGAATCTTCTGTCAGTAAGCTTTTCATCAATGACAGCAATAAACGTCTGGCTCCCATGGTTCAGAACCTTTCGGAAGACATTGTTTCCGCCACGGAAGAAATCATTCAATATGGCTCCAGGATATTGGAAAAGCAGCTTCATGCCTCTATCCTGATCATACTTGCCGATCATCTGTATTTTGCTGTTGAGCGGGCGAAAAAAGGTCAGAATGTGAATAATCCGCTGCAATGGGAAGTTCCCCACTTATATCCAAGGGAATATGAAATCGGAGTAAAGGGGGTGAACATAATTGAGGAACGTCTTCAGGTAAAACTGCCGCCACAAGAGGCATCCTTTATTGCCCTTCATTTTGTAAATGCACAATTTGAAAGTCAGGATATGAGTGATACCTTAAAGATCACAGAAATCATCAGCCGGATCCTGGATATTGTCAGCTACCATTTTCAATTAATATTGGATGAAAATTCATTATACTACTCCAGGTTTATTGTACATCTGCGGTATTTTATCATACGTCAGGAAACTCATATGAAGGACACAATCGGATTAAACGACGAAGATTTACTGGAAACGGTAAAGACCCGTTATAAAAAAAGCTACCAGTGTGCAATAAAGATTGCAAAATATTTGTTTGACGCCTATTCCTGGGAGGTTTCCAAGGATGAAATCATTTATTTACTGCTTCACATCGAAAGAATAACAAATATCACAAACAAGTGATTAAAACAAGAGTGTTACTATTCAATTAGGCATTGTCTGCGAACCAGGGTTTATTTTAACCAAATCAAGTAGGTGCGCTGATTGCGAATATCTGCTTGACCACTAAAAATTAAATGAATAGGAGACTTTGTGTATGGAACATTTCAAGTTAGCTCAGGAAATTATCCGGTATTGCGGCGGAAAGGATAATATTACCCAGGCATGGAACTGCATTACCAGACTGCGTTTTCACTTAAAGGACAGGGAAAAGGCAGATGTGAAGGCCATACAGGCTTTAACCGGTGTCTTAGGGGCCCAGTTTCAGGGGGATCAGTTTCAGGTGATCATTGGAAATGAGGTATTAAAGGTATTTGAAGGGGTTAAGAAAGAGCTGGGAGATCTTGTGGTTTCTTCGGAAGAAAAGCCCGGGAAGGATAAAAAAAGGGAAAATCCAATCAACGTTGTTTTCGGCGTGATTTCAGGCATCTTCAACCCCATTTTACCTGCAATAACAGGGGCCGGTATTATAAAAGGGATCCTGGCTCTGTTGATATTTCTTAAAATGCTGAATCCGGAGTCAGATAATTATTTTGTTTTAGATATGATCTCCAATGCCACCTTTTACTTCCTGCCTTTTCTGGTTGCTTTTTCAGCGGGAAAGAAATTCGGGGTAAATGAACATCTGTCTGCCACCCTTGCCGGAATCATCATGTATCCTGCATTTGTGAATCTAAGCGGGCAGGGGATCAGTACGGTGAAATTCCTGTTTTTAAATATTCCTGTAATGGATTACAATTCCACGGTGATCCCAATTATTCTGGGAGTATTGCTGCTAAGTATTGTATACAAATTCATAGACCGTTTTGTACCCGGCTTTTTAAAGCTGATCGTGACGCCTGTAGCTTCCCTTCTGATAACAGCCCCTGTGGTTCTTGTATTCATCGCTCCTTTGGGAAGCTATGTCGGCAAATATGTGGCGGCCTTTTTCATTTCCCTGTTTGGAGTTGCGGGACCTGTGGCCGGCTTACTGATGGGAGGGCTTATGTCGGTCATCGTTATAACCGGCATGCATTATGCATTTTTTCCTTCCACCTTTGATGGACTGGGCGGTGTTGGCTACGATATTTTACTGCTTCCCATGAGCATTGTAAGCAATATGGCCCAGTGCGGCGCCGTACTGGGAGCGGCCTTCAAAATAAAGGACAAAAAAATGAAATCCATTGCATTTTCCAGTGCGCTTTCCGCTTTGTTCGGCATTACGGAGCCGGCCATATATGGGGTGAACTTAAAATATAAAAAACCCTTCTATGCCGCATTGTCAGGCGGAGCGGTGGGAGGAGCCATTTACGGCATCTTTCAGGTTAAGGCCTATGCGTTCAGCATTCCGGGAATTACCGCTCTGCCTACTTATTTAAAAGAAGGGGAAGTAAATAACTTTATCCTGGCCTGTGTCGGTGTTTTTGCTGCCTTTTTAACTGCATTTCTCATGACCATTGTTCTTCCGCTGGAGGAAAAAGAGAAGACAAAGAGCAAAGATAAGGAGGCTGAAGCAGTCAGCCAGAACCAGGAAGGGCACATCGCAAAAATACTGGTTGCCGCTCCAATGACGGGAAAGGCAGTGGGACTTGCCCAGGTTCCTGATAAGATGTTTGCGGAGGGCATCCTTGGAAAGGGGATCGCGATCATACCGGATGAGGGAACAGTGAGAGCACCCTTTCAGGGACAGGTAAAAATGATTGCACCTACAAAGCATGCCATCGGCCTGATTTCCGACAGAGGGGTAAATGTGGTGATCCATATCGGGATCGATACCGTGAATCTCCAGGGAAAGGGTTTTGAAATCCTTGTGAAGGAAGACCAGTGGGTGGACCAGGGAGAACCTTTGATAAAGGTGGATCTGGAACTGATTAAAAAGAACCACTTAAATCCCATCACCCCCATGATTGTTACAAACTCAGATGAATATGTGAATGTGCTGGATCTTCCTATGGACAAGGCACAGGCGGGAACCAGTGAAGTTTTAATTGTATTCCAGTAATATTTCGATAAAAATAAGCAATTTATACTATTAAAAATATTCAGAAAAAGGAGAATAATTATGAACCAGGAAGTAAAATACGGATTTCCAGAGGGCTTTTTATGGGGAGGGGCGACTGCTGCCAACCAGATCGAGGGAGCTTATGAGGAAGATGGAAAAGGAATGTCCACATCGGATTATGCCGCTTATAAAGATCCCTATGCAACGGGAGAAGTGAATAATTTCACCTTTAATGTGACCTCAAAGGAGCTGGAAGAATACCGGACTAACGAGGAAAAATATAAATTTCCAAAGCGATGGGGAATCGATTTTTACCATCGTTATGCAGAGGATATCGCATTGTTTGCGGAAATGGGATTTAAGGTGTTCCGGTTCTCTATTTCCTGGGTAAGGATTTTTCCAACAGGTCTGGAAACAGAGCCAAATGAAGCCGGATTTGCTTTTTATGATAAGGTGATCGCCGAGCTGAAAAAGTATAATATTGAACCTCTCATTACATTATCTCATTATGAGATGCCCATAGTTCTGTCAGAAAAGTACAACGGCTGGCAGAGCCGGGAGCTGATTCCGTGTTTTGTACGGTTTGCAGCCGCATGCTTTAACCGTTATAAGGATGATGTAAAGTACTGGATCACATTTAACGAAATGAATATGAACTTAAACAGCCTTTACACCGGGGCAGGAAGCTTCCCGGACAAGGTGGATCACTTAGAAGAGGCGGCTTACCAGGCATCACATTATCAGTTTGTGGCCAGTTCCCTGGCAGTAAAGGCTGGAAAGGAAATCATGACTGATGCAAAAATCGGCTGCATGATCAACCGGATTGAGTCCTATGCAAAGACCTGCAAGCCGGAGGATCAGTTACAGGCATTAAAGGCTGATCAGATCAACCTCTTTTATCCAGAGGTACAGGCAAGAGGAGAATATCCTTCCTACATGTTACGGTATTTCAAAGAAAAGAACATAAAGCTGGAAACAGAACCGGAAGATTTTCAGATCATCAGGGATTATACGGTGGATTTCATCGCATTCAGCTATTACATGACCCATGTTACGGAAGACAGACCGGATGCAAATGAACTGGCCGGAAAACTGGACAGTCCGATCAAGAATCCTTATTTAAAGCTGACAGAGTGGGGGTGGCCCATTGACCCCATTGGACTTCGCATTACACTGAATAAAATGTATGACCGTTATAAAAAGCCTCTTTTCCTGGTTGAAAATGGACTGGGAGCCAGGGACAAGGTGGAGGCAGATGGAAGCATTCATGATGATTACCGGATTGACTACATCCGTGAGCACATAAAGCAGATGAAGGAGGCGGTAACAGACGGCGTAGATTTGATGGGTTATACTACGTGGGGCTGCATCGATCTGATCAGCTGCGGCACATCGGAAATGACAAAACGGTATGGTTTCATCTATGTGGATCAGGATGATGAGGGAAATGGTACGTTAAACCGGTCCAGAAAGGATTCCTTCCACTGGTATAAGAAGGTCATAGAAACCAATGGGGAAGAGCTGTAAGATAAAGGAAATGTATCAGGCTATGCTTAAGATATTAAAAGCGGCTTACTTAGGACTTAAAAAAAGAAGGTCCTGAAAGACAGTATAGAATAAATATAGAAAGAATGGCGCAGCGGGAAGGCTGGGCCATTCTTTCTATATTTATGTTCATGATCAGTCAGCTAAATCGTATGTTTCTATGTTCTCAAAATCTAAGGTGACAATAGCTGATTCAAAAGCAATTTCATAGAGAATTAAGTAATCTCCAGCTTGTTCTATCATATCTTTGTAGCCGGGAATTTTTTTTATGAAATGCTCTGCTGCGTCAAATACAGTGCTGCTGCTTTTTTTTACCGTACCTTTCGCCTTAATATGCTCATTGCCTGCGTGGGGAATGGTTGTAAATGCTACCTTGTTATTGGCTTCCAATTCCTTGACTTTCTCATTATCCCCAAAAGTGGTAAAGAGCATCACTTTGGCGGCTTCGTCAAAGCAGAAATTTACAATCCTCACATTGGGCTGGCCGTCAGTACAAGTAGCCAAAGCAATTTCGGTTTGTGCGTTGATCAGTCGGTTAAATTCTCGTTTTGTATTCATGGTTAAATTCTCCTTTGCTTTATTTATTACTATGTTTGCAGTATAATACATAATGGTGTCATTTAGTGGAACCATTTAATCAGAAAGAGGAAAAAATCATGAAAAAATCAGAGCGGCTAAATGATATGATGATATATTTAAATGATAAAAAGTTTTTCAGTCTCAAAAGCATAATGGACAGATATTCTATCTCCAAAAGTACAGCACTTCGGGATATTCAGTCCTTAGAAGAAATCGGCATGCCGATTTACTCTAAGTCTGGACGGAACGGATGCTATGGTATACTTCCCAATCGGCTATTATCCCCTATTGTCTTTACGATTGACGAGGTCCACGCGTTGTATTTTTCCATGCAAACGCTTAACGCCTATCAATCGACACCTTTTCATTTGAATGTCCAAAAGCTAAAGCAAAAATTTGAAGGGTGTATATCAGAAGAACGAATAAAAAAGCTGCGGAAAATGGAATTGATTTTTAGCCTGGGGAGTTACAAAAACAAGAGTGAATGTAACTGCCTGCAGGATATTCTGCACATGGCAGTGGATGAAAACGTGTGTGAAGTCCACTATACAAAGGGAGAACTGGAGAAGCAGTATTACGTTCAGTTCTTTGATATTACCTCTGCTTATGGACAGTGGTATGCAACGGCGTATAATTTTAAAACAAAAAAGCCGCAAGTGTTCCGCTGTGATAAAATTCATGTTGTACAGCCTTGCGATAAGTATATAGCAAAGCCGCTTTCTGAATTTCTCATTTCCCCTAAAGAGATGTTTCGGGATAATGACTCCATTGACTTTGAGGTGGGTATTTCTGTCAAAGGCGTGGATGTATTCTATAAAGAGCATTATCCATCAATGGAGCTGTATCAGGAAGACGGGAAATATTATGTAAGAGGTTTTTATAACAAAGGGGAAGAACAGTTTATCGCCAATTATTTCACTATTTACGGTGAAATGATTTTCTCGATCAGGCCGGCCAGCTTGAAAAACCTGATTCTTGACCGGTTAGATACAATAAAAAATCATTTCATTTCAATATGACAGTTAAACAAGGTATCGGTCCAGCAGGGCGATACCTTGTTTTTAATACTTCTTACACGGTGTGTCCATAAAAGGCCCCCTGAATAAGCCCTTTTATTCCTTTAATGAACAAATTACTTTAATTAATAATGTAATACTATTACATTTAAAACTAATTTTTAAAATATATTGTAAAATGATTACATATATGCTATAATACTAAATATAAGTGCTTATACTATAAAAAACCATACACATTGCCTATGGAGTGAAAAAGCATAAGGCAGGAAAAAGGAGGTAAAACATGCAGGGAGTTTCTTTGCTGGTTGTTATTGGATTGATTCTGTATACCGTGATTGCTGTGGTTGATCAGATTTCTATTCAATGCGGATTGTATACCCCGTTGTTCGCAGCTGTGATTACCGGGGCATTATTGGGGGATTTGCCAACAGGCCTGATCGTTGGTGCGACATTGCAGCTCATGACATTGGGAGTTGCTACTTATGGAGGCGCCACGGTTCCGGACTATTTATCAGGAGCGATTATGGGTACCGCTTATGCCATTATTTCGGGTCAGGGAGCAGAATACGGAATCGGTCTGGCTATTCCCATCGGATTGCTGCTGACCCAGATGGACATTCTGGGAAGGATGACCAACTCATTCTTCCAGCATTACGCAGACCGCTGTGCAGAGAATGGGGATTACAAAGGAGTGGAGCGTGCAAATCTGCTGGGATTGCTGCCCTGGGTCCTTTCAAGAGTGATTCCGGTTGCATTGGGACTGTGTTTTGGAGAAGCTGTGGTAAATGGGGTAAATGCTATTATCCCGGCCTGGTTCATGACAGGTCTTAAAACCGCAGGCGCCATTCTTCCTGCAATGGGTATGGCCATACTGATGCGTTATCTGCCCATTAAAAAATATTATCCATATTTTATCATCGGATTCGTGCTGATTGCCTTTGGAGGCGCTACTTTTACTGTTATGGCTGCCGCATTGATCGGCTTTGCACTGGCTGCTCTTCATCTTACAAGAGTAAGGGACCGGGTAGCAGTGGCGACTATGGATGAAGAGGAGGTAGAAATCGATGGCTGACAAAAACCAGACAGGAATCGGGAAATTAGAAAAAAGCGATATCAAAAAAGTATATCTGCGTAATCTGTTTACTATACAGTTTGGCTGGAATTATGAAAAGATGCAGGGGCTTGGATATGCCTATGTCATCATGCCGGTTTTAAAGCGGCTGTATTCCGGAGATCCGGAGAAGATGAAACGGGCACTGAAGATGCACCTGGGCTATTTTAACACAACGCCGGCAATGTCTCATCTGATCGTGGGTGCCGATATGGCGCTGGAGGAAGAACTGGGAATTGAGGCGGAGGAGGCCATTACCGGTTTAAAGACCGGACTTATGGGACCCTTTGCAGGAGTCGGTGATACGTTGTTCATCGCCATCTACCGGGCTATCGTGTTCTCCATTGCGTCTTATATCGCCATGCAGGGAAATCCTGTGGGGCTTATTATCCCCCTCATTGCTTGTGCCGGAGTATTATGGATAAGGTATAAATTCACCTGCATTGGTTATCAGTCCGGGCGAAAGCTTGCAACCGGGTTTGCAGATAAAATTTCTCCTATTACAGAGGCGGCCAGCATCCTGGGACTGACTGTGGTAGGGGCACTGATCCCTTCTGTAATCAAATACCGTACGGATCTGCAGTTTACCATGGGAGAAGTGACCTTTGCCCTTCAGGATATGCTGGACAAAATCATGCCATCCCTGCTTCCCCTTGCCATCGTAGGGTTTTCCTACTGGCTTCTGGGAAAGAAAAAGGTGGATTCTACAAAATTAATTTTTGTTCTCATCGGTTTGGGCATGATACTTGGTAATCTGCAGTCCATGCTTACCTTTGTGGTTGGTATATTTTAACCGAATCAAGGCACGCTGTGATCAAGCAGCAAAGCGGATTGTGAATACCCGTTTGAAAAAATGGAAGTTGAAACAGGAAAGGAAATAGTGGTATGATTGGAATCATAGTAACCGGTCATGGTGAATTTGCCTCCGGTTTGACCAGCGGGTTAAAGCTGCTGGCCGGAGAGACGGAATGTTATGAAGCTGTTGATTTTAAAGCGGAGGATTCCACGGAACTTCTGACAGAAAATCTGAAGGAAGCGATCATGAGACTTAAGGACTGTGAAGCTGTGGCAGTGCTTGCAGATCTGACGGGAGGCTCCCCCTTTAATATGGCTTCCAGACTGAAAATGTCCGGTATCCATGAAAATATGGAGGTGGTCGGAGGCATCAGCCTTCCACTGGTCCTTCATGCCTACATGTCCAGAGCGATGATTTCGGATATCCGGGAGCTTTTGGATGCCTCCCTGGAGATGGGAAAACAGCATATGATGTATTTTCAAACATCAGATGAAGCATGTGAACTGGAAGAATAGGGAGAAAAAAGGAGGAAGATCCATGGCAATTGTGCATGCAAGAGTAGATGAAAGACTGATCCATGGTCAGGTGGCTATGGTTTGGACCAATACCGTAGGAGCGTCCCGCATCATTGTGGCAAACGATGAAGCAGTAAAGGATGAACTGATCATTGCAGGCCTTAAGATGGCAAAACCGGCAGGAGTAAAGCTTTCCATTCTGTCTATTAAACGGGCTGCTGAAAAATTTGCAGAAAAGGCCTACGAAGAGGATAAGGTATTTCTAATAACAAAAAACGTGGCGGATATGGCAGCGCTGATCCGTTCCGAAGTTCCGATCAAGGCTTTTAATGTGGGAAATGTGGCAAAAAGAGAAGGAAGCAGACCCATTAAAAAGTCAGTGAATCTGACGGAAGATGATGAAAAGGATATCCGGGAAATGATACAGCTTGGAGTAAGTGTAACGGCTCAGATGCTGCCCAATGAATCGGACCAGTCCATAGTAAATATGCTGTAAAATAAACGGATGCAGGAGGAGGCGGAATGGAATCTGTTCGGTTAAAAATAAGAGGACAATACAATGAAATGAGTAAGGCAGAGAAGAAAATTTCAGATTTTGTATTGTCAGATGCCAAAAACTGTCTTGAAATGACGGCAGTGGATATTGCAGGAAAAAGCGGGGTATCCTCCGCCTCTGTGATCCGTTATGTTCAAAAACTTGGCTTTGATGGGTTGGAAGGTTTTAAGCTGGCACTAGCTGCAGCCGATGCCCAAAATGATAAGGAAGATATGGTAGATCCCATTATTTCCAAAGAAGATGATTTAGATACGCTGTGCCGGAAAATGGATGCCCTGGTGGATGCGGCATTTCAGGATTTTTTCTATCAGCTGAATAAAGATGCATTAAAGGAAGCAATCAACAAAATAAAGAAAGCCCGGCGTATTTATCTGGTGGGCATCGGAAGTTCCTCGCTGCCTGCTTATGATCTGTTCCATAAACTGAAACGGGCCGACTTCAATGCGAATTTTTACCAGGATATCAATATGATGGTGGAATTTTTTAACTACATTGATAAACGGGATGTAGTGATCGCATTTTCCTACAGCGGGCAGTCTCAGGAAGTCCTTTATGCCTGCGGGATTGCAGAAAAACAGGAAGCATCGATCATTGCGGTTACCCGCAGAAGAGATTCTCCCCTTCAGGATATTGCAGATATATGCCTCCATGTACCGGACAACGAAAAGGTCATGCGGATCGGTGCGTTTACCTCTCTTCATACCTCTATCATGATGGCAGATCTTCTGTACATGGGAGTGATCCAGGAGAACTTAGAGCACTATGAAGTGGAGCTGATCAAAACCAGAAAAATGGTGGAAGGGCTGAAAATAAAAAAATAGAGGAGTTTTATGTGCAATATAGAAAAGCTTACAACGGAATCAATCAATGAATCCACCCGGAACATTGACAGGCTGGAATCACTTGAAATCGTTACCTTAATAAATAATGAAGATAAAAAAGTAGCGGAAGCCATAGAAAAGGTGCTTCCCCAGATCGCAGAAGCAGTGGATGCCATTGTGGAGCGTTTCAAAAAGGGCGGACGGATCATTTACTGCGGTGCAGGATCATCCGGCCGGATGGGTACACTTGATGCGGTGGAACTGACTCCTACTTACAGCGTACTGCCATCCCGGGCCTTTGGCCTTCTTGCAGGCGGTGATGAGGCCATGTATACAGCAGTGGAAGGGGCAGAAGATTCAGAAGAACTGGCAGTGGAGGACTTAAAACGGGTAAAGCTTACGGCCGATGATTGTGTGATCGGCATCGCTGCCAGCGGAAGAACTCCCTATACAAAGGCGGCCCTGGAATTCGGAAAACAAACAGGTGCCTTTACCATTTCCGTTACCTGCAATCAGTCCAGCGTTATGGCGAAGATCGCGGATATATCCATTGCCCCGGTAGTAGGGCCTGAGGTAATCAACGGCTCAACCAGGATGAAGGCAGGGACCGCTCAGAAAATGGTGGTCAATATGCTTTCCACAGGAGCTATGATAAGACTTGGAAAGGTATACCGGAATTATATGGTTCATGTACAGCCCACCAATGAAAAGCTAATGAAACGGGCTGTTAAGATGATCGTGGATTTAACAGGTGCGAAAGAGGAGCTGGCTCTCAAGGTACTTTACGAGGCAGATAAGGATGTGGCTGCCGCTATCGTGATGATCGAATGCGGCTGCAGAAAAGATCAGGCCAGGGAAGCCCTTTCAGAGTCCGGCGGTCAGGTGAGAAAAGCCATTGAGGCTGTGAAAAACGGAGTTTAGGCATATGATAAGAGCCTGGAATGATGAAAACGAGACGGTTTTGGCAGAAATGGCAGAACAGCTGATTGGGGATCAGGTGATCTGGGGAGCCAGCCTTGGCTTTGTCAGTGATCAGGGAAGCCGCTTAAAGTACTACGGAAAGCAGGGAGCAATGGTTCCCTATTGTGACAGGAAGGTGGAAGCGGGTATGTATTATGATCTTGCTTCCATGACCAAGGTAATTGGGACCACCACCCGGATCCTTCAGCTGGCAGAAAAAGGACTCATAAGCCTTACTACTCCGGTGAAAGAGATCCTGGGCAGGTTTTCCTATGGGGATGTTACGGTGGAACACCTGCTGCTTCATACAAGCGGCCTTCCTGCCGAAATACGGAACAAAGAAAGCTGGAGCAGGGAAAATCTTCCCCAATATCTCTACACCACACCAAGGGAAAGGGAGGCAGGAGAAGGATTCCTGTATTCAGATGTGGGTTTTATCCTGTTGGGAAAAATCATTGAGAAATTGGACAAAACAACTCTTGAGGAAACATTCCAGGAGAATATTTTCCGCCCTCTTGAGATGATGGATACCTCTTATTTGATTCAGGGCAGCGGGGAGCGCTGCATTCCAACGGAGTGTACGGAGCAAAGGGGCTGCATCTGCGGAGAGGTTCATGACAAAAAGGCATATTTGCTAGGGCAGTGCGGCAGCGCCGGATTGTTTTCCACCTTGGAAGATGTGGCGAAATTTGTTAAGGCTTATCTGGAACATTCCCGGCTTTTGTTTTGTGAGGAGACGTTTGAAAAACTTTGCAGTATTATAAGATTTGAACGAACTCTGGGCTGGAGCAAGGAGTATGGAAGGGATACGCTTTATCATACCGGATTTACAGGGACTTCTGTTTTGATGGATTTGAAGGGCAGAAAAGGTTTTATTCTGCTGACGAACCGGATCCATCCCAGCCGGAATAATCAGGAGTTCCTGAAGATGAGAAAGAAAATGAATGAAATTTATCTGAATATGGTTTAATAAACTTATAAAATAGCGGCGGCTCTTTCACAAAGGGGCCGCCCCTTTGATCTCCATCATACCAATTAATTTTTACCCAAGGCTTCCCCTTGCCGTTGGAGAACTGTGCGAAAAATCCGTTCCATAAATAATACATTAATATACTTCTTCTACATATTTCTTCAAATGACTTCAATACTTGACTTTTTACGACTTAATAGCTATAATTAGACAGTTATAGTTTTCGTACAGAGAACACGCTATGGTGTTGATATAGAGGCGGAATTATTATTTTAAAATAATAATCCCGCCTCTATTTATATTTAAGGAGGCAAGTTACAATATGGATAAAAACAAAACTTTTCACTTGTTTGGGGCGATAATTGCCGCAGGCATTTTAGCTTTTTCTGGAGTCTTAATTGAAACGGCGATGAATGTAACATTCCCATTGCTTATACAGGAGTTTCGTGTGACTACGTCAGGAATTCAATGGGTAACTACCATTTATCTGCTTATGATTTCTGTCATTGTTCCAATTTCCTCTTATCTGAACCAGAATTTTTCAGCACGGAATTTATTTATCACAGCAAATCTATTCTTTTTACTGGGAGTTTTGATAAACTGCTTTTCGTCATCATTTTCCCTGCTTTTGCTGGGGCGTTTGTTGCAAGGGGTGGGTACAGGCATAGGTCTTCCTCTTATGTTCCACATCATTCTCACAAAAGCTCCAGTTGAAAAGCGAGGAATGATGATGGGAATAGGAACGTTGACAACTTCAATTGCTCCCGCCATTGGCCCCACTTACGGTGGACTTATTTCCAACCTGATGGACTGGAGATATATTTACATTTTTTTGATTCCTCTTATGATTCTTTCTCTTACTCTCGGTCTGCACTCTATTCCAAGTGAGGCTTCAAGAGAAAAACAGCATCTACATTTTCGCTGCGTTTTCTTTTTGGCCATTACCTTTACTTCCTTTATAATGGCTTTAAGTGCCGGATCAGGAATTACTTTTGCATTGTTTTTTGTTATTGGGCTTGCAAGCGCACTTTTGTTTTTGTTGTCTAACCGCAAAACTCCCTTACTGCAAATATCGGTGTTAAAAAACAGTAGATTTTCCGCATTTTTATTCAGCCTTCTTATATATCAGGCTTTGCTATTGGGGTTGTCTTTCGTTTTGCCAAACTATCTGCAAATTTCTGCCGGCTTTCGTTCATCTGCCGCAGGGGCCTTCATGTTTCCGGGTGCTTTGATGGGGGCTTTACTTGCTCCTCTTTCAGGGAGGCTATTAGATAGAATTGGTGCAAACAAGCCTATTTTGATTGGTCTTTTTACAACCATCGTTGGGATAACTATGCTTATTGTGCTGTTGCATACCAATTCATTGGTGCTCCTCATAGGCGCTCACCTTATTCTAATGACAGGTCTTGGCCTTTCTTATAGCAACCTAATGACCTGTAGTTTAAGCGCATTGCCGTCCAGTCAAATTTCAGATGGGAATGCCTTTGTAAATACTTTTCAGCAGTTTATAGGCGCTGTTGCTACAGCGCTAGTCGCTGCTATATTTTCTTTTTTTCAAAATAAATATGGTTTTATTTCTGGCACTGCCTCCGGGGCATGGATTGTGCTTCTGATTTTCTTCTTATTATTGGTAACAAGCACAATTGTTGCTTTTTCGGCATTGAAAAAGAAGAATTATAATTAAATTTTTTTGTTTTCTTTCAAGCCTGTAAGCAGGCTTCTCGCATTTTGGATACGCTTCAAAGAGCTTTCGCTTCCTCGTTATTGTCAGCAGTCCATTTTACGGTCTGCATATGAAAGGATCTCATCTGTATCTGCCGAAAGTGAGAATGTTGTTTATTTCAGTAAATATTTGAAATAATAGATACTAGCGTAAACTAGACAGTATAGCAGTATTCAATAAACAGAAAGGCAGATGTTATGGCAGAGGAAAATAATAATAAGGATGAACTATTCCGGCAGATGGATTATCATTTGCTTCATGACCAACATCCATCGGAATATTTAGAACAGATCAGCAGGGAACCGTGGTTTTTGGATTACCCGTTTTCCATGTTAGGCAGGATGAAGGAAACCCCGCAGTCAAAACGATATCATCCGGAAGGAAGCGTATGGAATCATACGATGATGGTAGTAGATCAGGCGGCGGAACAGAAGGAAAAAAGTAAGGATGCCCGGACCTTGATGTGGGCGGCTTTGCTTCATGATATCGGCAAACCGGCGGTGACAAAAATCCGAAAAGAGAAAATTACCGCATATGATCATGATGCTGAAGGAGAACATCTCACGGAGGATTTTTTGTCCTGTTTTTCCGACGACGCGAAGTGGATCGGGACAGTGGCAAAATTGGTCCGGTATCATATGCATATTCTGTATGTGACAGGCGGGCTTCCTTTCGGCGATATCGCTGGTATGAAGCGGGAGACAGATATCGGTGAAGTTGCACTGCTGGGGCTTTGTGACAGGATCGGAAGGGGCGGAAGCGTTCCGGAAGATGAAAGAAAGGCGGTCAGACAATTTCTGAAAAAAATGCAGAATATGTGAAATTCTGATACCTTCATTGAGTCTCTTATAATAAGTTGAATCATTAATTTCATTCAGGAGAAAACGAGGCTGATTTGATTGTAAGGCTGCTGTATAAAACATTTTTGACAAACAACATCCGGAAATAGGCAAAAGGTCATTATTGTACTATAATAAAGGAAGGTTGAAGAAATGAATGAATGTAGAAAGGCTTACTATGAAAATAAATTATGGAATTATTTCAACGGCTTCCATCGGGAAACGATTTCTCGGTGCGGTAAGGGCCAATGGAGGATTGTCAGTAATTATTTGCGCGGCAACGAGCCGAATGACATGCAGGATGAAATATCAGAAGTGTAATCTTAATTAAAACAGAATTAGAGAAATAAATTTGGCAGGGAGATATAAATGGGTGCGGTATTCTTTTTCGTATTTTTAGCGATTCTGTTTTTGGTTGCTCTGTTTTTTGTGATTTTAAGTACGATACTTATAATCGTCTGGAAGGTGAAAAAACACAAGGGAAAAACACCAAAAAATGGTGGCTTGTGGTATCAATGGTCTTACTTGTTATCAATGTCATTGTGGCCTTTGTGCCGGCAGGTTATATAGGATTTTTGCGCCATGCTAACAGCGCAAATAAGCCTGATCCTGACGATGTAGAATCGGGCTTGTATTGGCCGATGGGCCAATATGAGCCGACAACAAATTGGTTTGAGATGGACGGAAATAACTATGGCAGGCGGGACTTATTGCTCTGAGAGTGAAATCGATTCTGTAAAAGGCTATTATGCAGACATAGCTAATTACGATACACAAAACATTGTGTACAAATATGCCGTCTACACTAATGGAGAGGAATGGTCAGGCGAACGGCACGACTCCCCATATATCAATATTGATAAAACAGTCACGTTAAACTCTGGGACTTTTGAAAAACTACGCCAGATGTTTGATGATGAACAAAGGCTTGCGCGCGTTAATATTCCTCAAAAGTATGGTGAACGAGAACTTTATGCTTATAGTAAAGATAAAATGGCGTTCAGACATATTTATCTTGTTTTAATTGATGGGCAGGTATATGCCGTAGAGGGGTCAGGTTCTGGTTATATAAATGGCTATCCGTTAACTGACGATATAAATCAATACATAATAGACAATGTTTTTACGCCTTGAAGATATAATTAAGAGGATACCTAATATGAAGTATCCTTTTTTGCTTTAAAAGAATATTGTATATGGGATAAAAGCGCCTTATATACCGCACAATAGTGGACCGTTATGGGGAAAACTAATACGGCTAAAACGGAATATGTATTGACATGGAATTTTGCTGAATTTATAATGGTACCATTAATTCAGCATATGGGAATTTATGGAAACCGGCAGTTGTGCCGATATTTAAATTAGCAAGAAATGCTGAATTAATTTTAGATAAATGCGTTTTGTTATGATTTGCGTGTTGTTCTTGTCTGTGATTTGTTCTAATCTATGATATGTTAAGAAATGACTGCCATAAAGTTATTTGCAGCTTGACGGAAAAGATGTCCTGCAGGCTGGCAGGGCAGAAAAGTTTTTTTACAGGGGAAAAATGATTGTGATTGAGATAGCTATTTGTGATGATGAGCTTTACTTGCTGAAAGAGTTGGAAGAATGCTTACTTGAACTTGGGAAGGATGCCGGAATTCAAGTAGAAGTGGAATCTTATGAAGATGGAGGTGATTTGGTTAATGCGGTAACCGGAGGAAAGCGGTATGATATAATCTATCTGGATGTACGGATGAAATATATGGATGGTCTGGAAGCGGCGTATAAAATACGTGAAATTGACCGTTTGGTACAGATGGTGTATGTGACCTCCCATGATGGCTATATGAAAGAAACCTTCCGGGTAGCTCCAATTGGATTTCTTACAAAGCCTATAAAAAAGAAAGAATTTGAAGAAACTTTTTATCATGTTTTAAGAATTGTACAAGAGCAGGATTCGTATTACCGTTTCCGATATATGAAGTCGGATTATAAAGTAGCAATACGTGATATTCTGTATTTTGAAAGCAAGCTTCGAGTAGCGGAAATTGTTATGCAGAATTTCCGCTTAAAAGAATATAAAGCCTTGAATAAGATAGAAAAAAGTCTGGATCAAGGCAAGGGGAGATTTTTACGGATACATAAGTCTTATCTGGTAAATTACCAGCATGTTATCCGGATGGGGTATGAAGAGGTTGAAATGCCGAATGGAATCATTTTACCGTTAAGCAGGGCGTATAAAAAGACGGTGGATGATAAATTGAGGCAGTTCAAAAAGAGGTGAAAAATGAATACGGTTAAAATGATGTTTACAAGTTTAAGCTTGTCGTTGTTTTCTACACTTTTACTGAAAGTGTATCTGGATATTTTTCTTGTAAAGAAGAGCCGATCTGTGAGGCTGGTCGGCTGGTCTCTTTTTTTCCTGTGGCAGTTAAGCATTAATACGAAAATGGTGTTTTTCCATCCGGTAATAAACCTGATGATATCATTAACGACAATTTTGATAATTGGTATTATTTCTTATGAAGGGATATTGTGGAAGCGGTGTATATTCCCTATTATATTCGTAATGATGTGGATGCTTTTGGAGGGAATGGGAGAAGCTGGCTATGTGTTTCTGAATAATGGGCAAAGTCCGCCATTTATGTTTAATTCTATTTTGGCAAAATTTTTGCTGTTTTTATCGGTAATGGGAATCCGCTGGTTCATGAACCGCCATGGAGGCGGAAGGATGCCCTATAGCGGAGGTGCCTATTTAACCTTATTTCTTCTATCAGGATTGGTCCTGTATCCTGTATTTTACATGTTAGTAGAAACATCGGATAGAAAAGGAACGGATTCCTTTGGCTGGCTGCTGATGGCAGGATTGATATTAACAATTATGAATCTATCCATCTATCCAATTTATTTAAGATTAGTTGAAACGATTCAGGTGAAGAAAAATGCCCATATGTATGTGAAGCAATTGGAATACTATGGAAGGCAGCATGATTTGGAGAAAGCAGCATCGGCAGAAATACAGGAAATGAAGCACGATATGAAACAGCGGCTGATTTATTTGCAAGAGCTTGTGAAATCCGGACAAAAAGAAAAACTATTAGCAACTTTAGAAAATCTGATAGGCAAATCAGGGAGCATTGGGCGATTGGAGTCAAAAACCGGAAGTTTGATAATCGATGCTATGGTGAACCATGTGTGGGAAAGAACCTGTAATAAAGGGATTCTTTTACATACAAACCTTCAAGTGCCTCGGGTTATGAAGATAAAAGATGAAGATTTGGGAGTATTGCTGGGAAATGCTTTCGATAATGCGGTAGAGGCCTCTGAATATGTGAAACAGGGTAAGGGAGAAATCTGGATAGAGATAACCCATGAAAAAGGATATTTGTATATTTTTGTCAGAAACCGCTATCAGGGAAAAATAGAGCATAATAAGGGACACAGACTGGTAAGCCGGAAAGAAGAGGCTTTTCATGGCTGGGGGATATATTCGATGGAGAAGATTGCAAAAAAATATCATGGGCGCATGGAACTGGACTGGGAAGGAGATATATTTTCACTGGAAACCATATTATATGATGATATATAGTTTAAATTAATAAAAAAACGATTGTATGAAAGACAAGATGACATTGGAGCATAAGCCGGATGTTATCTTGTCTTTTTTAATTTGGTACATGGGGATACTGCAAAAGGCTTTTTTTCATTGTTATTTTTAAACGGCATGTCTAATTATTACATATAAACCGTTAATAATTACATAATGGATAAAAATGGCGAAATCTGTAGTATATTGTAATAAAACAAATGGGAGGCGGTTTTTTGGGGTCATGAAAAAATTAAAGGCAGTTTCATTTTTAGTAAGTTTTCTTGTTTTTATTTCTGCCTCGTTTTGTGCATTCGGGGAGGAAATAGCAAGTGGGAAAAATGGTCTGGATGTCATGTTTGTCATGGACTATAGCGGTTCCATGTCTGCCAATGATCCGGATCACACGGCAATCGGTATGGTAAAAGCGTTTATTGATACAGTGCACAGTGCTGATATCCGGATCGGGTTTGTAGCATATAATGACCAAATTGTGTCATCTGCTGCTCCGGTTTCCGTGAGGACTCAGGAAGAGAGGGACTCATTAAAAGCCCTGATGGATTCCGCCGGGTATTCGGGTAATACGGACATTGGATTAGGATTAAATTATGCATATGGCCTGACCGGACAGGAAAACGGAAGAAAGTGCATGATCGTTTTAATATCGGATGGAGAAACGGATTTAAAAGGTTCCCGGGCCGGAAGGACCAGAGAAATCTCTGATCAGGACTTGAGAAATACGGTAGAGGCCAGCCGTTCCCGGAATATACCGCTTTATACGGTGGCTTTCGGCAAATACGACGGCAGCAAGGAGATTCTGAAGGAAATTTCCAGCCAGACAGGCGGACAAAATTATACGGTTGAAAAGCCGGAAACCTTAATTGATGTACTGTATGGGATCTTTCATGACAACATGGCTTACCGCATTCAGGAAATCGCGGGCGGTATTTATGGGGAAGGCAGCCAGAGCCTGCGCATTAAGCTTGATGATTCCCATTTAGATGAGATGGATGTTCTGATGATATCTCCTCAGCAAATTGGAGATACTACGGTTGTTTACGGAGAGCAGCAGATAAAACCGGTTAATCTGGTTCACTATTCTGTGGCAAAGGTATCGGACATAAAAAGAGATATCAGTGAAATGACCATACAGACCAGCACAAGAAAGAATCAGGAACTGAAGATTTATTTGATCAGCTACAGGGATTTGACTCCTGTTATGGAAATAGAAACAGCGGTTGCGAGAAACAATCCATTGTCTTATAAAATTTATTTCAAGGATAAAAGCGGGTCAGTCATCAAGGACGAAGCCTTTTATGCCAACTTCACTCCCAAGGTGGTCATTTACCCGGACGGGCAGTCGGACAGCGGCAGAAGGGATATTGAAACTGCCGTCAAGGAAGGGGTTCTTACAGGAGAAATGGTTTTCCCCCAGTCAGGGACTTATTACATAGAAGCCCGTTTGGATGACAGGATGGAGTCTTGCATTTTTAATACGGCAAGAATCCAGGTAATTAACACACCTCCTGCAGGAGAACTTCCAAAGAACGTTCATTATAATCCTTTAACCGGGGAAAAACAGCTGGTACTTAACGATTATTTTACCGATTCTGATGGAGACAGCATTCTTTATACTTTGGAACAGGATGCCGGTGATTTGGCAGAGGTCAGTCTGAATAATGGAATCCTTACTGTTAAACCGTTAAAAGCAGGAAGCCGAAATCTGATACTGAAGATATCCGATGGAGAGGCGGCAATATCCTATACCTATTCCTTAGAGATAATCCCATTGTGGAAGGCATACTGGTGGGTTATTGTTCTCATTCTGGCAGCCGCAGGCGCTGTCCTTTGGAGACTGTTCCATAAACCAAAGCCTGAGCTGGAAGTGATTACGGAAAAGAAAGCCCAGAACCGATTCCAGGGAAAGATGGATGCCTATTTTATGGAGCAGCCGGAGGGAGAAGATGAGATCCCACCCCTTACATTCCCTATGTATAAGATTAAGGATAACAGGGTAAGCCTTGGAGACTTAATGAAAGAATATCCAGGTGCTTCTGAATCCCTGGGACTGGACCACATATTTCTCATAGCGGATGAGGACAGGCGGATGATTTTATATCATTCATCAGAGTCTTCCCTTATGATCGGAAATTCCATTGTGTGCAGAAAGATACAGTACAGCGTAAGCTTTGGTGATATCATATCCATTACATCTCCGGATGGAGCTTATGATCTGGAGGTTCACTATATTTCTATGATTCAATAAATGAGGCTGAAACAGCCTGAAATAAGAACTGTGATGTTCACGTTTTCCGTCAGTGACAGCTGATGGAAACGATTGAATAAAAGTGAGAAAGAGGGAGCAAAAGCGTATGGACACTATTACACAAACCAACCGGACCATTCTGTTTTCCGAAATGAATCCTGAAAAGCTGAATCTACTGACCCTGATTGGGGATGTAAGAGGGAAGACAAGCCTTGATGATGACAAGATTAAGGAAATCAATGAAACGCTTCTGGTAGAAAGTTTTGAGGATTTTTTGGAGAAGTTTGCCCCAGTTGTTTATTCCTGGTGCGATGCGAATACCGGCAGTATTCAGTACAGTCTGATCAAACCGGAAAATATACCGGATAACTGCATTACAGAAATACCGCTTAATGAAATGAATGATTTACTCAATATGCTCATTACATTGCAGGATGCAAGAGGCTCCTTGGGAGTGGCAAATGTGGATTTTAAATTCAGCAATGTTTTAGAGATGATCTCCCCTAAAAAGATTATGGAGGATATCCGTCAGGTACGGAGAGAGATCCAATATACTTATGGGAATTACATGGAGTTGGATGAGGAAGATCCCAAGCGCCTTGATTTAGGGGATAAGCTGAATTACCAGTTTGAACAGGCAAGCCACAATTACAATAATGTGCTGGCCATGCTCCCTCTTGCGATTGAAGATATCAAGACCCGCCTGCTTCTGGGAAATGGGGAAACTGCTCAAAGAGGCCAGGAATTTAAGGCTGGGCTTTTAAGTATGGGAGATGATGGAGAACTGAAAATCCTGGAAATGAAGCAGGAAGAAGGAACCCAGCTTGCGATTGTGGATGACCAAATCAATACCAGTTTGATTCAGACATTCCGGGATGATTACGATGCCCTTAATGAGAGCAAGTCTGACTATGTCAGAGAGCTGGTGGTCAGGACCTTCTGCCCCCTTTCTTCCACCATGGAAAGCTCCGTAGACCGGGAGGTAGAAGTACAAAATTACAATACCTATCTTGAATTTTATAAAAAGAGCAAAGATGATTTTATTAAAGCGGTAAAACCATTGATCGAGAAAATCCTGGGTGTAAAGGCGTTTTTTGATCAGTACCAGGTAAAAGAAAAGGGAATGCAGCCAAGGCTTCTGATTACGAACACTCCTTTGGAAATGATGATAAAATCCAGCAATCTGCCAAGACTTTTAACTTATTTAAATACGACAAATGATAAGAATGAATTTGAGAATACACTTTGGTTTGGAATTGTTCCGGATGTAGAACTAAATCAGTCAGGAGATGGCAAGCTTCAGAGAATGCGGTTTGCCGGAAATCAGAAGGTAAAGAAACCGGGAACCAATACCATGGAAAATCTTGCTATTTTGATGAATGCCATTAACCCTTACAAGATTACAACATTTTTCAGCTTCGCCACCGGAGAAGAGAGCACGTTTAATTATGTGGCTACTGAGGGAATTGGTATTTTTAAGGACAAATGCACTCCTCTCATGAAGAGGGATTACAGCGAATTTGTAGTTCCCTGCATTCCCAATATAACCATTATTCCAAAGGATAAGTCAGGACTTATCCTGGATAAGCGGATGGTCATTGATGACGATGGAAATGTGACTCTTTCCCAGGAAAAAGAGGACATTATGAAGATGTGGATCGAGGGAGTATATGTGGGAGCTGCATACGGAGCTGCCGGTATTGCCGCAGCATGGCAGTGCCCGGAATACTTAAAGCAGAGGTTTCCTAATACCACCATGGAATACCCGGGAGTGCGTTATGACATAGAAGCAGGAGACAATGCTCTTTTAGTCACGACCAGCATGACAAAAGAGATATCCGGATTTACCAATGCCATTAAAAATTCCATTAACAACACAGGCTTTGGATTTGTATTCACCTCGGACAATGCTCAGCACAAGGGCAGGGAAATTAAGAATGTCATGGTCTACAAAGCCAGAAATTTATTGAGCAATGGGACGGAATTTGAACCCATTTATAAAACCCTTCTGGTTACATACATTGAGAGAATGCTCAGATTTTACAGCGGAGACTTCAAACAGGATAAGATTTTACAGTTTTTCAGCAATAACCCCAGCAGCCAGAAGAGCAAATGGGATGCAAACCGCCAGTATGTTAATTCCCTGCTCCAGGATGGAGATGAGCTGGATTTCAGCATCGATGAGAAAAACGGCATCTGCAACATACAGCTGACGTTCAGCAACACAACCAGAAATCTTAAGGTAGAACTGACAAGAAAAGGACAGACTGCGTAAATAATACCAGGTATTGTCCACTCACAATCATATGGAAGGTGGGAACGATCATGTATGGAAACGTCAGCACAATCGTGACGGTTATATTCTTTTTAATTGCAGGTTATACGATTTATAAAGGAATCAAAAAGAAAAATAAATAAAAGCTTTATCTTAAAAACCAGATATCCGAAGGCCGGTAATAAAACGGCTTTATGGATTATAAAAATTATTTAATAAGAATGGAGGACGTAATATGGGACTTAGAATGAAAATCACAGGCAGCGAAACCGTAGAGCTGCGTGAGACAAGCATTACCAGTGTAGTATTTGGAGCAGACATTCCCCATGATTCCAATGCCAGATCAACAGATCTTGGTTCAACCGTGTTAATTGAGGGGAAGATACTGGCGGCAGTAGGCGGTGAGGCCGCTGATGATACAAGCAAGCTGGCCAGATGGTCTTTAGTTCCGGCAGAAAATTCAGACTGCTACCGGAATGTACAGATCGACGTGGTAAATGCATCCCAGGTGGTTCGTCAGATAACGGTACCCAATGCATTTGTGGTTGATTACAGAGAAGATTTTACTGATGAAACAGGAACCGGAGTATTCAAGCTTCTCATTAAGCAGAAGAAGGACAAGATGACTTCCCTTAAATTTGAAGGCGGATTCAGCGGAGAATAATCAGGAAGAATAAAAGAAAGGAAGGAACAGATTATGGGATTTACATTAAAAGTAGAAGGCCCGTCTACCATTGACTTAGGGACCATCAGTATTACAGGAGTAAAGTTTAAGACAGATATTCCCCTTGATTCCAACGCACGTTCCACCGATCTGGGGAGCACTGTGGAAATTTCAGGAAAGATTTTAACTGCAGTAGATGGAGATCCTTTTGATTCTACAAGACAGTTGGGACTCTGGTCCTTAGTACCCGCAGAAAAGTCTGACTGTTACCGGAAGGTAACTGTTGAGGTGATTGCAGCTTCTCAGGTAGTGAGAAAATATACATATCCCAATGCATTTGTTGTGGATTATAAAGAAAACTACGGAGATACGGAAGGTGTAGGAACGTTCCGGCTCATCATCAAACAGAAAAAAGACAAGATGGCGCAGATCGCTGTGGAAGGCGGATACAGCGTGTAAACATGCAGGGGCTGCCGAAATGGCAGCCCCTTTTTAGATAAGGAAAGAAAAGATGCTTGATTACTATAAAATCCTTGGGGTCCCTCCCCAGGCAACAGAAAAAGATATTAAGGCCGCTTACCGTAAGCTGGCTAAGGAATATCATCCGGATGTGGTACAGGATGACCCGGATGGAAATAAAAAGATGTATGAGATCCAGGAAGCCTATGGGGTTCTGGGTGATGCAGAGAAAAGGAAACAATATGATTCTTTCCGTAAAGAGAAAAAGGAAAGAGGCACGTCCAAAAGGGAAGACTCCCGGGAACAAAGAGAGAGGCCGGGAAATGCAGCTCCGGATATGAGCCAGTTTGAACGCTTCTTTGGATTTCAGCCGGGAAAAGGGTTGGAGACATACCGTGGGGACGGGGCGAAGAAACAGGATGGACCAGTCAATACCAATGAGCTGTTTTCTGCTTTTTTTGGGGTGAAAAAATGAGGAGGAAGCTATAATTGCGTTCACAGCCCGAACACCTGACATTGGTGATCAAGGCTGTGGATTGTAAGAAGCCTATGGATCTAAAACTTGTGAAAAAAATTAACAGGAGCCGATGATTTTGTTGAAACAACAACTCCGGTTTGATTTAACCGGAAATAGGATGGTGGATGGAATAGAAATCTATTATTTTACTGCAATTCATTCCATGCCGGATCAAAATCAGGTTAACTATATTTTTTGATTTTGTTTAGATAATAAAACAGTTATCTTTGATTTTAATATGAGAGAAGAAAGTTATGCATTTTGGAAAAACAGTATTGCTGCTATGACTGAAACGATACGAAAGGCTGAAGGGGTATTTAATGAGAAATAAATTAAAAAAAAGGCTGTGTCTGGATATTGCTGTGGCAACAATTTTTGTATTTGCAACAGTTTTTTTAAGCTCTTGTAAGAATTTGGATAGAGAAACGAACCGGAATCAGAACCCGGCGATGCAAGAAGTGCTGGAATCGATTGCCGATGAGAATGGCGGGGGTGAATCGGCAATGAGACATTCGACAGGTGAGGTATCATTTGAGATTTACTTGGGCTGGAGTAAAATTGAGGATTCAGAATGCTTTTTAGATAAAGAGAGGACCAAAGTTTATGGCTTGAATGCCAGTTCTCCGCTTGGTTCTTTTACACCAGAGGAGTGTTTTTCCGTTCTGGTTGAATATTATCAGGAGGAGGATTATTTTAAATTGTTGGATCAAAATGAATCCCTTACACAATGGTATTCCGAAGAAGGAGTACTTTGCTACTTAGGAGCGATTACTGGAGAGATGGAAGGTGGTTACACTTATACAGAGGTTGTTATTGCACCACAAAAAAATCTTGTTCTTACTTTTATGGGGCAGACTTCTTATATTGATATAGATAAGGATACGGAATCGACTATTAAAATGAATGTAACAAAATTAAGGGAAAGCCTTATGTTTGAAATGGGAAATGCTGATTATGTAAGCGGTAATACATATTTATATGACGACGGTTCTGAACTATGTCTGCATGAAGATGGGACATTTGCCTATTACGAAAAGGAAGAAGAACATGAAACCCAATATCTGGCAGGAACTTATGAAACTTTTTACGGTCAGCCGGCATTTGATCAAGTGGCAACCATGACAGAATATGGTCTTGAGAAAGAAGAACTGGAGCAAATGCTGTCTGCGAATATGAACGGATATATACCTGGGGGAAACAGGCCCATAGATTATATGTATGCGACAAACCCGGATATGACCGATACACGGCCCCGGTATCAGATATGCAGGGATACATTTTATGCGGTTATTTTTCATAATACGGTATATGTCAATACAGAAGGAGAACAAGAGGAAATTGAGAAGGACACTCTTCATATAGGATATTATGTCCCTGAATTGAATATTGTGGATATGACAAACTGCAGTGCGGCATCTCATGCAACTTGGACGTATAAAGGGAAAACAGAATGAGAGTGGGTTTCGTGCGATGCTTGAAATACAGAAGATCATTGAGAGAACCAGATATGAGAAAATGAGGAGGAAACCAGGTAAAGCATGGAGAGCAGAAGAAAGATAAAAATAGGATTGGATATCTCCATCCTGATTTGTGCAATACTTTTAATTTTTGGCCTTTTTTCTAAGGGAAATGACCAGTTATGGATCGGGGTGCTGGTTTTTGCAGGACTGGCGGCGGTCGTTGACCTGCTGGGCCAGATAAGGGAAAAAGGGGTCAGGCCAAAGGAGAATTCGGTTGGATACTCGGAAGAGGTCAGGGCCACTCAGCTCATGCTTTTGGACGAGCATGATAAACCCTTAAAATCTTGGGATATAGCAGAAAAAACAGCCCTTATCATAGGTAAGAAAAACGAAGAAGAAGATGTGGATGTGGATTTGGAGGACTGCGAGTACAGTGCATTCATTGACAATCAGCATGCAGTACTGAATTACTGCCTGGATTCCTGGTATTTGGAAGATTTAGGTTCACAAAACGGTGTAAGAATCAGGAAGGCAGAGGATGGCATCTGTTATCAGGTGACTGGAAGGCCATGCAGGATTTTGGCGGGAGATGTGATTTACATTGCCAGCACTCGCTTTTTATTGACATAAACACATAAATACATAGATAGGAGATTGGAATATGAGCTTAGTAAGATGCCCCAATGGACATGTTTTTAATGCAAGACGTTATGGAAAGATCTGCCCCTATTGTCAGATGAAGTTAAAAGAAGAGACAGAGGATCAGAAACCTGTGGGATTTGAGCCTGCTATGGAAGTTTTACAGGAAGAGATCCGGCCCGTCTGCGGATGGATCGTGTGTATCTCTGGCGCAAGAGTCGGAATGGATTATAAGATACACAGCGGAAAGAACTTTGTGGGCCGTGGAGATGATATGGATATACAGATCTTGGGAGATAACGAGATCAACCGGAAAAATCATACCATCATTGTCTATGACGAAAAAAAGAGGAATACGGTCATCCTGCCTGGAGATGCAGCAGGGCTTGCCTATTTGAATGACGAAGCTGTTTATGTACCCACGGAATTAAAGCCTTACGATGTGATTGAGCTGGGGAAAAGCCGGTTTTTATTTGCCCCTTTATGCGGAGAAAATTTTGAATGGAATGATAAAAAATGACTGTGATGATCATGGGAGGTCTGGGGATCATGCTGTCGGCCTCTGCGTTAGGCCGGCTGGTTCTGGCGGCCGCAGATATAAGGACAGAAGAAAATAAAAAAAGAGAACCTTCAGATGAAACTGCCGTCAGCCAGACCACTGGCGGCAAAGAAATCCAGGCGGATATAGCGGGAATCCAAACAAGCAGCGCGGGGACCCTGGCAATTTTGTCCGATGGGATTGGAAAAGCGAACACAGGAAAAGTGTGTGCCCAGATTGCAGTGGATACTTTACTGGACCGATACCAGCCCTGCCATGTGTTAAATAACCCTGAATATTTCTTTAAGACTTCTTTTCGTGAAGCAAGTCAGAGGATTCAGAGGACCATAGGGGAACGGCGGGGAGGTACATGTCTGGCAGCGGTATTTGTCAATGAAGGGTCTATGCATTACGGTCTGGCGGGAGATATCCGGATTGCTTTGTTCCGGAATCAGGAATTGATCCCCATCAGCAAAGGCCAGACTCTTAATGTGCTTGCCTTAAACGCTTATCAGGAAGGAATCTTATCAAGGCCTGAAACCATCTGGACCATGGAAGAAAAACGGGTATGGAACTATCTGGGAATAGATGGTTTTCATGAAATTGAGATTGGAGAAAGGCCTATCCGGTTAAAATCTGGTGATGTGGTACTGCTTGCTACAAAGGGAATCTTTGAAGCAGTATCCTGGGCGGAGATGGAAGATATCCTGTTAAAGGACCTTACTTTAAAGGAAAAAGCAGACGGTATTGTTATGGAGTCGGAAAAGAAAAATGGGATGGAGAAAGAAAACGGGAGCGTTCTGCTTCTGAGAGCGGAGGTGGCTTATGAGAAGAATGAATTCTGATTTTCGGACGCAGTATATCTCAGAAGAAGGGCAGAAGCTCACTAACCGGGATTATTTTGGATTTGTAGAAATGGATGACTATGCCTGCTATGTTCTGGCAGACAGCCTGGATGGAGAACTGGAGACCAACAGCGCAAAATTTGTTGTGGAAAGCCTGATCCGCAGTTTTGTAGAGGGACCATCCATGAATGCAGGGAGACTGAAGCGCAATATGAATCAGGCTCATAGGGAGCTATTAAAACAACGGGGAGGAATGCACTTAAAGGCCTCTGTCACCATGGTGGTCACGGATTACAGAAAGCTTATCTGCTGCCATGTGGGAAACAGCCGGTTTTATCTGCTCCGGAACGGCAGGGTCCTGGTCAGGACAAGGGACCAGTCCCTGACTGAGAATCTTCTGAAGGAAGAAAGAATCACCCTGGATCAGGCGGCGGCCCATGAGGAAAGAAATAATCTTTATTCCTTTTTGGGAGAGCGGGGACAGCCGGAAATCCTTGTGTCAAAAAAGATCGGGCTGGAAGCTGGTGATATCTTCGCCCTTTTTACAAGAGGGGCTTGGGAGAGCTTTGGTGAGGAAGAGTTTCTGGAGGCTGCAAAGGAAGCCAAGGAGCCTAAGGAGATTCTGGATCAGGCCGAGGATGTGATCTTAGGGCAGCAGGAGACCGGGGAGGTGGATAATTACAGCCTTGCGGTGACCTTTATTGAAAAGGTTTACCAGCCTCCGAAGAAGTTGTCCTTAAAAAAGATTTTAATGGCTGCAATACCCATTGTTTTGGTGGTGGGCGGAATCAGTCTTGGGCTTTATCTGCATCATAGAAGCGTAAAAAACAAGGAATACAATCTGGAAAAATACTTAAACAGCGGCCAGGAATATTTAAAATATGATAATTACCTGAAAGCTTCCGAGGATTATGGAGAGGCAAAGAAGTTGGCGGATGGCTTGAAGAAAAAAGAGGAATCAAAGGAGGCAGACCAGTATAAAAAGCTGGCGGAACAGATCCTTTTAGGGGATGAGGCCATGATGGGAGGAGAATATCAAAAGGCCCAAAACCTTTACTTAAAGGCCAGGGAACTGTCCATAAAGGCAGGAAATACGGGAAAAGGATATATTGATGCCGGATTAAAGCAAACAAAAGATTATATCGATGTATTTGACCTGATTGAAATAGGGCAGCAAAAAGAAGGATACGGTGACATGGAAGGAGCCGTGAAATCTTACGGCCAGGCGAGAGATAAAGCAGCAGCCCTTTATTTTTCATCTGGAAAAGAGGAGGCTTTGGCAAAGCAGGCGGCGGCTGAGGAAAAGATGGAAAAGAACAGCCAGAAGCAGGAAGCCGCAGCGGCGGCGGCCAAGGAAGAATCCCAGGCGGCTAAAAAAACGGAAGAAGAATCGAAGCAGGCAGAAGAAGAAAAGGCAAAGAAAGAGGAAGAGGAAAAGCGGGAGCTGGAAAACCAGCAGAAGCTGAATGATCAGAAAAATGCCATTGATCTGGAGAATAAGGGAAATGAACTTCTGGCGGAGGAAAAGTATGAAAGCGCCATTACCTATTATCAGACGGCCAAAACGATCTATATCCGTTTGGAGATGTACGAGCTGGCAGATGGGATCAATGATAAGATCGGGGCAGCAAAGGCCGGAATAAAGACAAGGGATCAGAAAACGTCCGAATCAGGCAGCGGGACGGGAACCGGGAATGGAGATGCTGGAAAAAACGGTCCGGGAGTGGGCCGTTAAGCTGCCGGAAACCATTTACGGGAAATACATGACAAAGTGAGGAATACAAATGAGCCGATATACCTATACCTTACACCCGGGAAAGACAGAACCGGAAAAAAATACTTATAAAAGAAGCAAATTGGAAACGATGACCACCTTTCAGCTTAAGGAAATTTGCCGAAAGGAGAAGCTGGTCATGCCGTCCGGAAGCTGCATGGATCGGGAAGTACTCCTTCGGCTGATCCTGCGGTTTAGGGGGCAGAAGGATTATCGGCATATTGATGCGGAATGCAAAGGCGGGCTGGAACGTCTTCAGGAGTTTTTTGACCGGAATCTCATAGATATCCGTTCCAACCAGCAGGTGAGAATACCGGGAACCATGGTAATTTACCGTGGAACCGGATTAAATGAACTGGATCATTACAAGGTAGAATCGGACATGATCTTATATGAAGGAAACCTGTTGCTCATAGACGAGAATTTCCGGATTTATACCTGTTTTTACATAAAAGAGGTGGAAAATACCTTCTATCTGTTTCAGGGGAAAGATATGCGGGTCCTGCCTCTTGGGAAACACCAGTATTTTATTTTATATTTTCCCAATGAACGAGATTCGGAATTTCTTTATGACTGCTATCAGGGAGATTATTCATCCATTCCTGGCCATATGGATGGAATCCGGATTCCTCTTCTGGATATTGAGGTAAGGGAAGTGGCGGAGACAGATCTTCCTTTGGTCATTGACTTTGGAAGCTCCAATACGACAATGGGGATATGCCTCCCTGATGGAAGTGTGAAAATTGCCAGAGATGGAAAACATTCTGTCATCCCTAGTGTCATAGGGGTAGAGGAATGCCGGGAAGGCGGACACGGATTCAAATTTGGAAACGAGGCGCTTGCCATGGGTGGCCAGGGGTACTTAGATGAAGATGTCCCCGTGTTTTTTGATATTAAGCGATGGATCAGTGATGCAGAACGGATGGAAAGTGTCATTTTAAAAAGCGGGTTTAAATATCAGATCCCTCGCCGGGACATGCTGAAAGCATACTTAGAATACTTAATCGACCTGGCGAAACAGCAGTTTAAATGCCAGTTTAAGAATATTCAGTTTCTGGCCCCTATTCGCCAAAAGGAGAAGTTCCGGGAATTGTTTGAGGAGCTGCTTCCGGAATTTCATGTAAACTGTGAGCTGGATGAAGGGATGGCTGTACTTTTTAACAGCATTTACGGGCTGGTAAGTGAGAATCGCTATGAGAAAGGGCGCTGGTATCATGCATTGATCATTGACTGCGGAGGAGGAACTACAGATTTGACTTCCGGGCGGTTCCGTATTGATAACAGCCGGGTGTCTTATACCATTGATTTAGAGACCAGGTATGAAAACGGAGATACGAATTTTGGTGGAAATAATTTAACATTCCGCATCCTGCAGATGTTAAAAATAAAGATTTCACGGGCATTGGGATATTTGGAACAGGGGGATTCCTCTGACTCGTCTGACGGAAATTACGGGCAGAGACTGGATGAGGATTATTACAGGGCAGAGGGATTCCTTCCGACCCGGTTTAAGGATTATGAGGACAAAAGCAGGGAGCAGTATTTTCATGTGAAGAACAACTATTATTATCTGTTTCAGCTTGCAGAAGAGGTGAAAAAATCCTTTTTTGGGTCCAGGTTTCAGTATGAGCTTTGGATTGAAACCAGCAGGGAAGGGGAAAGCAGGGGAATGTTTTTGGATAAATGGAAGCTGTCAGTGCTTGACGAGGGCTGCTTTACCCATATTGACCGGGAAATACGCTTTCCCCTGTATTTAAATGAGATTGAGACGATTTTAAGACCGGATATTTATCATCTGATGGAGCGTTTTCTGGATCAGAAATTTGAACAGGGAGAATTACAGGAATATGAAATGATCAAGCTGACCGGACAGTCCTGCAGATCCAGCTTGTTTATGGAGGCCTTGAAGCAGTATGTTCCTGGTAAGCTGATCCAAAGTGCAAAAAAGGGAGAGGATGAGTCGGAGCTTAAGATGTGCTGCTTAAAGGGTGCTCTTGCTTATTTTATGAACTGCAAACGAGGCTATATGAAGGTAAATCAGGACTACCAGGTGCGGACCCTTCCTTATGAGATTGTGGCACATACTCATGAGAATCAGGAAAAGATATTGATCCGCAGTCTGGACCCGGAGGAACATATCGGATGCATTTCCCGCTTCATGATCGGAAAGCAGCTGGACCTTTACTTAAATGATGACAAAGGAAAACGCCTGAAACCCTATTACTTTGAGTATGACACCGAAACATTTGAGCGGACGACACAGGAGGAGATTGACAAACAATATGAAGGAAGCGTGATTCAGGAGGAAACGGATACCATACTGGAAGGGGAAATGAAGTTCTTTGTATGGGTATCAAGAAAGCGCTGGGGATTTGTGGTGCTTCCGGTATTGCGGGAAAATGAAGTGCTTTATAAGGGGAAGGAAACCTTCTTTGATTTTGAGGATGACACATGGGAAGAGAACTTTTTTGACGGTAGAAAATAAGAAAATTCTTAATATAACAGGAGGATTATCAATGACAGAAGAACACAAGATATTAGATGATTGGAGTATTGAATTATTCGTGGGGAATAATTACGAATATTACAAAAATAAGTGGCGTGACAAACCGGAACGCCAAAACTTTTCAAGCTGGAACTGGCCTGCTTTCCTTTTTCCGGTTTACTGGCTGGCATACAGAAAAATGTATTTAGAGGCTTTTTTATATGGGGTGATCTCTCTTTTTTCGGTGATCATTCCGGGGAGCGGACTGATTCTTCGTATACTTGTGGGAATATTTGCAAACTCTTATTACCGCAAAAAAGGAATGAAAATCATTGTCCAAACCTCAGGAATGACAGCGGGAGAGGCAGAACAGTACATAAGCAAGCGCGGAGGTACAAGCGTTTTAAGCATTTTTGTTACCATACTGATTATTGTTTCTCTTGCCATTGCGGTTATAGCTGGAATTGTACTTTATCCCACAGGAGAGAAGGAAATTTTTTCACAGACGGTGGAGTCTAAATCTTTTACAGCAAATGATTTAGTATTTAATTTCCCTGATGATTGGAAATTATATGAAGAGGAAAATCCTTATGATTTGCAGTGCGTTTCACGTTTTGAAGACTTATCAACAGGAGTTTTTGTTTATGAAAAAACAGATCTTTCAGAAAACGCAAGTCCTGAAGATCTTTTATCTTATCATATTGATGACTTACAATCTCTAAGGAAAAATTTCAAATTTATTGAGGAAACAAAAGATGCAGAGATTGGAGATAAGAGGATAAAAACTGTTGTGTATTCCGGTGAACGGGACTCTGTGAAATATTATTATACTTTCTCTTTAGTAGAATTTAAGGAGTTTGGGGAATTTGCAGTTATATTACAAGCTTGCGTTCCAAGTAATTTTGAGAAAAATAAATCAACGTTAGACGAAATCGTAAGCTCGTGCGAACCGGTTCAATAAATAAGCTATCCTCAAAATAAGGAGGTGAAGGAAAGATGGATCAGATAGAAGAAATGAAAGCAATGATCAGGGATGAGATCCAGTCAATCAGCAATTTAGAGGAGCGGATCGCATTTAAAAGCTTAATGGAAGGCGTGTTTTTAGAACTGTATGAAACAAACGTAAAGATGTACCGGATGTTAGAGGAGCGGGTGATGAATGACCTTGCGTATGACATCAACCGTTATTTAATCCGTACGGGACTGATGGAACGTACCTATCTGGATAAGTCCCATCATCTAATGTCTCCCATATGTGAAGAAGATTTAGAAATGGTCTCTTATAAGATTTTCGATGTGAGGGAGAAGCTTAAGACTGAGGGGAAGTTTTGCCTGGCTACCGTGTTTTTGGAATGTGATGCTTTGACGGTTGAAGAGATATTAAAGAACCAGGAAGACTTCACAGGAATTTTACGGGCTGGCAAAGAGTATCCGGTTAATATCCGCTTAGAACGGAGTGAACGCTATGGGAAAGAAATAGAGCATCTCTATCACCTGTTCATGAAAAATGGAATCCCATGGAAAACCATCAATGCTCCCTATCTTTTTAAAATGGTGGACATTTGTATTACCGGTCTCCCGGATGAGGCGGGGGATGAGGAGTTTGTGACAAATTTCGGAGCCGATTTTGGGAAGTATAACCGGTTTGTCCATTACGACATGATCCCCATATGGAATGTACGTCATTTGAAGCTGGAAAGCGTAGGCTTTCCCATTGCCTGCAGTGATCATGAAAATTTTGAACATGTTATATCCATTCGGGATTATGGAACGGAACACGCTTATCTTGTAGAAGAAAAGGCCGGTATCAGAAGCGTCAGGCAGAGTGGAGATAAGCTTTTGGTCACCGGACAGGTTGAAAATGCAAAAAAGTGGGACATTCATATGATACGAAGCGGCGGGGATCATAAAATAGACCGCTATACTTATCCGCTTATGGAGAACTTAAGAAAAGATGGGTTTGCAGAGCGTTTTCAGAGGAAAATGGGGCAGGCGGTAAAAACAAAAGGAGAACTGGAACGTTTTATCCGCGGATTTGGCCTGGAGGATTTTATTGAGTACCAGGATTGTGCCTTGAAGGAAAATGGACTGGAATTCTTAGAAACCTACTCCATGAACTTTTTTATAGAAGATGAGATCCGGGACAGGGAAGGAAAAAAGCAGCTGATCCTCTATTTTAAGCCAAAAGGAAAGGAAACATGGCTTTTGCGGGATTTAGCAAGCTTTATCTCCTCTGAGGTTCAGGAATATTTTCCTGAGTACGAATGCGGAGGAAAGCTTGTATGAATTATTTGTGGGAAGTTATGTTGGCGTTAAAGAAGTGTGGGGTGTCGGAAAAGAGCATTCGGTTTGAAATGCCCCGTGAATTCAGTGCCTATATGGAACTGTCTGGTTCCTATCTGAATCAAAAGGAGATAGAGGAGGGAGAGATTATTGAAATTAATCCCTACTATCGGTTTTACAACATATTTAAGGATTTCTTCCGGCCGGATCAAAAGGAATTTCCCAAGCTTAAAGAAAACCTGTTTCATTTGATCTTTCATCAGTTGATGCAAAATGATGCAGTTTCCGGAATGTCAAGGGAAGAGTATTATAAGAAGCTGCTTTACCAGGATCTGGAAGACCATGCTTTTGGAACTCAGGCGAAAGAGACCATGGCTCTCTTTTGCCGGGAAGAGCAGGAAATCCTTTTAAGCGGCCTGCTAAAGCAGTATGAAACCGGCAGTTCCCTGGATATGTTTAAAGACATGATGGAGGCGCTGATTCCGGGTAACATTGTATATCACAGCAACCAAAACTCCTATGAGATCCTGATTTATATCGGACAGAAAAAGGAGAAAGAAATTGTAAAGAAAATGGATTTTTTAACCAATATGTTTTTGGAGCTGCCTTATCATGTGGATATTTATTATGAATACCATTTTGGAATCATCGAAATGGCAGAAACCATGGAAATAGATGAAATTATCTTGTGCTGATGGAGGAAATGAAATGTTTCAGTATGATTATCCCCAATTTGAAAAAAAACGCCTTTTAAGGGCCGAGATGCTGGACAAGCTTAGAGACTATCCTAAGGTTTTTCTGGATCTGCAGTTTCAGGGATTTGGTGATGGAATTATAAATGGATGTGACATTGTTTGGGATGACGGACAGCTGACCATTTCCCCCGGCATGATTTATTGGAAGGGAAAGCTTTATTTTATGGAGCAGCCCTATATGCTGGAGTGCAGTGCCCAGGATAAGATCCGGTATTTAAAGGTGCAGTTTCTCACCGAAATCAGGGAGGCTGGAAGGATCATGGGAAATACCAGGATATTTCTGGAGGATAAGAAACCGGACCCAGCCTGTGAAATGGAGCTGTGCAGGTTCCGGCTTCAGGAAGGAGCAAGGCTTCGCAGCTCTTATGAGAATTTCCAGGATTATTCCACGGAGTATGACACAGTGAACTTAATTCATCAGCCCTACGCGGCAGAAGGAGGGAGTACATTAAATCCCAGGATCATCAGGCAGTTTTCAAAGGAGATCATGAGAAGCAGACCTTTAGATCCCCTTGATGCCAGCTTTTCCATGACAGCCCTGGCCGTTCATGGAGCTGTGACAGTTGACTGTATCCGGGAATATCTGTTTGCCGGATTGGGAGAAGATTATGGAGACAGGGGAAATGCAGGACTCTATAGAGGACTTAAGGAAATTTTAAAAAATCAGAGGAATGGGGAAGTGAGAAAAGGTGAAGTCAGCCGGGGGAAGAGAAGCGTTATGTTGTTATAGACGGGAGGGAAACGAATGAATCTGGATGAAAAGATTGCACTGTTGGAGCGTGCCAGAAGACAAAAGGTAAGAGAAGAAAAGGAACAGGCAGAGCAACGGAAAGAAGAGGCGAAAATATTGACCTTAAGCGATGCTCTTAATGGAATTAAGGCAGGGGAAATGAGGCTTGAGAATGGAGAGTTGTTTGAGTTTGAAACGCGGAAATATTCGGACAAAAATATGTCTCTTGTATTATTTAAAAACTTTTATCAGGCAACCCAGGAAAACGACGAGGGCGTTATCTATTTAAATCGTGCCCATGAAGTCAGCCAAATCATATCCTGGCCCAAAGAGCGGGTAAAGCCCATGGCTTTGAATCAATGGGCCAACATGCTTGTGAACGGTATGGCAGCCAATGGGATGCATGTAAAAATCGGGAAGAAAGAACAGCTTGATCATGTGGAATACATCTGTTTTGACGTACCAACAGGAAATGGCTGGCTTTATAACATTGTGTTCCGGGTCAGAGGAGGGCAGCTTATGGGAAATTATAATTGTATGAAGGCAGAACAGGATACTTATGGAATCTTTCTGGAAGCAATGGTTATAACGTTTAATAACTGGCTGGCTGATAGGGAAAGGGGAGACTTAAGTGGAGAGTATAACAAGGAACAATCATCAGAATGATAAAAGTGCAATTACTTACAAGGATATGTTTCTGGGGTCAGTTGGAGTGGTTTATTTTCGCAGGATTAAAATTACGGAAAAGGCGGGAGAACATGCTTCCCTGTACGTAGAAGCCGTCTTAGACAGTGATACGAACGAAAATGATCTTCATGAAATTAAGGATTCGGTTTCCCTGATGTACCGGAAAGAAGGGAAAGAACATGTGCTTTTTTATGGCGTGGTGGATAAGGTATTCATGAATAAGGATGGCGGAGAATGGCTGATCAGGCTGGAAGCCAGGGATGGAACCTGCCAGATGGATGTGGAACGAAGAAAGCGGATCTTTCAAAACCCTCAGATGAGTGTCCGCCAGCTAATCTCCAAGGTCATGGATAGCTATTCCGGGTCTGACCACATGGTACATCTGCCGGCTGAACCGGTCGGACAGCTTCTGGTTCAGTATGAGGAAACAGATTGGGAATTTTTAAGACGTTTCTTATCAAAATACAAGGAAAATCTTTATCCGGATCCGGCCTTTCCTGATATTCGGTTTGAGGCAGGGCTGTCCCCAAAGCCTGAGAATCAGAACTGGGACAAGCTTCCATATAAGCTTTCACAGGATTTTATCCGGCTTGAATCCATGAAAGAAAATGGAATTCATGAGCTTACAAGATCTCAAAACACAGTGTATCAGATAGAATCCTATGACATTGTTTCCATTGGAAGCCAGATTACATATAAAGGTACTCCCTGGTATATTGAATCAGCGGAGAGAAGGCTGAGGGATGGCCTGTTAAAAAATTGCTACTGCCTCAGGCAGAAGGAGAGTCTTAAGGTACTGCCCTACTATAACGGGAATATTACCGGGATATCCATTGACGGTAATATCGCTTCTGTAAAGAGAAGCCAGGTGCAGGTGAACATGGAGATAGAGGCAGGGGATGGAGAAAAGTACTGGTTTCCATTTTCCACTGTGGCAGCCTCTTCAGATGGAAGCGGCTGGTATTGTATGCCGGAAAATGGGGAAAGTGTCAGGGTTTATTTCCCAATAGACGATGAAAAGGAAGCCTATGTGGTTACCAATGTAAAAGGCCAAAAGCCGCAGGCAGGAAATTCCTCGGATTCCATGGGAAATCCGAACCATAGGAATATCCAGACAGCCCAGGGGAATCAGGTTCAGATGACGGGGGAAGGCGTTCTTATTAAAGCAGGGAATGGCCAGGGCAGCATCTTTTTGAAAAAAAGCGGAGAAGTGGTTTTGGACGCACAGAAAGATATCACCATATTAGCTGCAGAGAATTTAAACATTACGGCTAAAAAAGATCTTACAGTTAAGTCACAGACTTCCATCCAGGTTTCCTGCGGGTCAGGTGCTGATATTGAGGTGAAAAAGGGAACAGTGGGACTTCATGGAAGCGAGATTCATGAGAATTAGGAGGCGGTTTTATGGCATATGGCTTGGAACAGATCATAATAAAAGGAATTCCGGTAGAAAATCTGACAGAACTTAAAATAGACTGCTTACCAGGTGATCATGGAAGCCTGAAGCTTTGCGGTTATCTGGCAGCAGAAAATGGAGAAGAGACATTATTTGGTTTTTCGGAGAATGACTCAATATCTGTATATGTAGGAGAAGGAAAACCCATATTTTCCGGAATACTGACTAAGGTCAGTGTAGAAGGAGAGGGGGACACGGTGAAAATATCGGCGGAGGCCAAAAGCAGAAGCATATTGATGGACCAAAAAAAGAAGTCCCGGTCTTTTCAGGATGTGACCATGACTTACGGCAGTCTGTTTCAGGCCATCCTGTCCGAATACCCGGGAAGCGATATTAAGCTGTCCATACCGGACAGGCCTTTAGGAGAAATTGCAGTTCAGTATAAGGAAACGGACTGGGAATTTCTAAAGCGCATGCTCTCTATGCTAAATGCGGTTTTAGCGTGCCGTCCTGGTGAAGAATCCATTAAGTTGTACGGAGGAGTTCCGGATATACCATCAGGGGAGTGGAATTACAAAAAGACAGGGTTCCAAAAAGAAATGGGAGAGTACAGCTATTGGCTTATGCAGGGTGCATCGGTCAATGATAATGACTTTCTTATCATGAAAATCGAAACCGGGCATGTACCGGAACTCTTTGAACAGGTAGCGGATGAAGGCAGGCAATTTGTTCTCCGCCGTTTGTCTTATGAATTGGAACGGGGGCTGCTTCACTGCCGCATGGAAATGCAGAAGAAAGAAGGAATACTGGCTAAAGCTGAGTATCCCATGCATTTAATCGGAACCGCTCTTTGTGGAACCGTTCTTGAAATAGCAGGAAGTAAGATCAAGATTCATCTGGATATAGATCATGCAGCCGGGGGTAAAGATGTGTACTGGTTCCCGTTCTCCACCCTGTCCGAATCCCCGGACGGGAGCGGCTGGTATTATATGCCGGAGAAAGGGGATAATGTCCGGGTCTATTTTCCTTCTAAATATACAAAAGATGTCATAGGAGTCAGTGCTGTAAGTTCATATGACGGAAAGAACGGGGGAGTACCCGACCGGATGGGAAGTCCCTCCACAAAATATTTAAGCAATCCTTACGGGCAGGAAATGAAGCTGGCGGAAGATGGGATTACTCTTGCATGCAGCGGAGGGGCAGCCAGTGTGAAGATCAGTAATGGAGGTGACATTTCCTTAAGTGCCATGGGTACAATCAATATTGCTGCTGAAGAAGATTTAAAAATTGAAGCGGAGGAGGCTGTTTCTCTTCAGGCGATTGAGGCGGCGGTTATATCCTGCGTAAAAGGAGGTACCGTTAATATGCCTGCTGATGGAAATCTGTATATCCAGGGAACTGAAGTAAAAGTGAATTAGGAGGTCCGCATGACAAGACAGGAAGCATTAGAACGATTCAGAGAAGAAGAACGGGAATATCTGGAAGAGAAAAAAGGACAGTTCTTTCTGGAAATACAGGATAAGGCCTTGGAATTGTCAAAGGTAATCCAGCAGGCATTCTCCACTCTTCGGGAAAAGGCTGAAGGGAAAGAAAAAATCATGTTTTTCTATTTTTCCCTTCTTCGGATTGATGCATTGAACGGAGATTATAATGTTCTGGTCCAGGCATTGGATGCCAGGTGGTATTTGGACACAGAACCAGCAGAGGTGACATGTTCCATCGGGTTTCTCTTTACCATGATGGATGAGATAAAAGAACGGTTGGATCTGGACCGAAGAAAATATATGGGAAAGATCAACAAGTACGACATATCCAATTTTCTGCAGGAGATTCTTATGGAATGGAATCAGATATTGGCAGGACAACTTCGGTTTCTATTCCGGGACATAGAAGAGAACAGGGATTTTGCAGATATTCCCAAGCTTGATACCTGGGGAATCTACTGGGGGGAATACCGGGATGCCAATGAACTCATCGCCAATGTGGACCGGGAGAAGAAGGACCAGAAAGATTGGGACAGAGCTTTGCACCTGACAGAGGAACAGGAAGGGGCTATGGTTTCCAAGTTCTGGTATGAAGCTGATTTAAAGGATTCAGACTGCAGGGGAAAGGCGTTTCTTTTCAGCCAGTTTGAAAATTGCTCCTTAACCAATCTATGCTTTGAGGAAGCCGTATTGTCCGGGGCACAATTTAAAAACTGTACCATAAAGGGGTGCAGCTTTCAGAATGCAGTGATCCGCCAGGCTGATTTCGTGAACTGCCGGTGGGAGGATAATGATTTTAAAGGAGCAGACCTGGAGTATTCCATCTTTATGGAGAAGGATGTACCTTTTCTTCACCTGGATCCGGAGCAGCTTCAAACCATTTTGATCGACAGGAGGGCTGAGGAATGAGGTTTTTTACCATGGAGCAGGATAAAACCCTGCAGGATATGATCCAATTCCGGGATTTTGATATCTGCGGTCCCAGACATATCTTCTATAAAGAAGATGCAGCGGAAATCGACGATTCCAATATGATGTACCTGACACCAGACTGCGGGGAAGGGTTACCTGATTTCATACAGAGTCCGGTGTATTTAGTTTCAGATAAGGTGAAAAAGGTACTTGATATGTATGAGGATGAGATGGTGTTCAAGACAGTGACCATTGCAAGTAAAGAACGGGAAACAATTATGGTTTACCATCATCTTCTGTTAGACCGCATGGACATGTTTTCCGGTCAGACGGAGTTTTACTCTAATGGAAGCATAAAAAAGCTGGTTTTGGATTCGAAAAAGATCGGGGAACATAAGGTGTTTCTGTTAAATGATAAACGATTTTCTAATCCTTATGTAAGTTTGGAGGTTGTGGAGAGCCTGCTGCGCAGGGATGTGATCGGAATTATCTGGAAGGAGGTTCAAGTAGAATGGCGGAGTTAAAGGATACGTTTGTTGTCCATGGAGCATGTACGACCTGTAGTATGGGAATGAGACCAAGCCAGATTGTTCTTCAAAAAACACACGGAGTTTTCTTAAAAGAGCAGGCTCAGATGACCGTGGAGGACTGTAAGGCAAATAATCATGTGATCTGCTTTGGAGGATGCTACAGCATGGAAAATCCAAAAACACAGGAGGCGGCGGAAAAGGTGCGTAAGGATGTAGAGGAAGCCTGCCCGAATACTTTTCTGGATAAAGTGATGGGGGCTTTCACTAGTGGGAAGAAAAAGAAGGAAGAGGCTGCATCCGCGGAAGAAGGAGTTCCTCAGGTATTGGGAGAATGTACGCTCCGTATTATAGCTTCGGAATGGGACTATGGTAAGGACGGGGTGGAGACGGAAGAGAAACGTCCTTTGATGGGCGGAGCCAAGCTGCATTGCATATATGGGGGAGAGATTGAAATCGTTGATCCGGGACAGCCTGAGGCAGGAAGCGGGACATCGACCACGCCTCAGGATAATCCGGCAATGGGCAATGCTAATTTTATGCAGGGACAATTTGGATTTGATGAGAAATCTTCTAAAACCATGGAAGCGGTTTATGATAAAATTCAGGAGAAATACAAAGAATTGTCTCAAATGGAACGGAACTGGCTGTTTGCAAGAGCGATTAGTCAGCTTGGTGATTATAATAATAAGACAGTTAATGTATTATTTCTTAAAATAGAAACTCATGCCTGGAGGAAAGGAGCAGGGTGGGCATACGAATATGATAAGGAAGAAAAGTTTTTTATTGAAAGTTTAGAAATAAAAAAAGAAGATTATCAATATTTAAGACAGATGGTCCGCCTGCAGCACTTTATGAGCAGTGATCCTTTGAAATACAGCTATGATGCATTAGAGCAAAAACATAAAAAAAAGACAGATGATTTCAATACATGGAAAAGCAATATGGAGAATGCTACTGGAAAAACGTTCTCTGACCAGGAATATTTAGATTATTATAAAGAACTTTATCAAAACTTTGGAGGAAAAGGTGATTATTCCCATATGATGTATACAATCGCTGCAAACTTAAATGACAATCGCCATAAAGTGGATAATAAATGGAACAATATGGGAGCAAAGTCTCTTTCCTGGAAGAATGCGGAGGAACGCAAGGATGTAACTGGTTGGCTTGGGGATGCAGTATACACTGGGGATAATAATAAAATTTCTTTTGGAATGGATGATTATATCGCAGACTTAGATGCGGATAACATTGCATATAGGACGGCTGATGATACCGGATTGTTGGATTGTATGGAACAGTATTACGGCGATATTTCATCGGGAAATCAAGATGAATTAAGAACAAAGGAATTTCTTGAAAATAATTCGTATGAGGATATAGAGAAAGCTGTTTTTGAACGTATTACGTCAGAGGATAAAAATCATGATGGTAAGAAAAACGTGGAGGATTTAAAAGACAATGAAACATATAAGGGAACATACGATTTTCTCATAAAGTTGAAAAATTTAAGCAAAAAATAAAGGGAGAAAGCATGTTAAAAAAGAAAAATGGAGATTTTTCGAAGCGCAAAATTGTACTTATATTGTTAAGCTTGTTGATAATAGGGTTATTCCAATATTTTTTATGGAGGGTGAATGGTATGAATGTTATGGACCAAATTTATGAGGCGGCAACCAAAAAGAATGCGTTTGAATTATTTCATAAAGTGCCAGAATTAAAATGGGTAAATCATGAAGATTTATACGATTTTGAAAATTTTGGCGGACTTTCCATTCCATACAAGCAAGAATATTTAAAAGAAAATTTTGAAGTTGATTTATTTTTTCCTTCAAAAGGACATACGATAAAGATACGTGGAAATGTAAACATAGCTAATGAAACTATGATTATTATTATGTATATGAGCTATGATCACAAAAACAGGGTCATGACATTAGAACCGCTTGATATTTACTACCAGCCGGGAGAAGAATTAGGCACTCATTATCATGATTCACAAACTATATACGAACTTCTAAAAAAATATGAAGTCACTGAGCAGAATATCAAAGAGTATCAGGAATATATGTTATTTGACGTGGTGGTCAATACCTGGTCAGATGCACAAGGAAAAAACAAAGAAAAAGAACGAGAGAAAATGAAAAATTGTACATTTATTGATCATACATTTACTTTCCCTGAGTAAAGTCGGAATCGTGGAAAGGAAAGGAGAGGGTGATGTTTTACTCGCGATGAGAGAACAGAAATAGGCCCTATAAATAGGCAAGCACAGCAGCAGGGTGGGTGGAAATGGAATTAGGTTCGTGTGAAGTGAAGGTGGTTCGAAGTATACTGATACCAAAATAAGACAATGAATAAAGTTGAGGAATAAGAACAACTGAAAATATTTAAGAAAAAGAGTGATATAGCTGCCAAATGATGAGAATGACCTTCTATTTCATGATAAAGGAGGCAATGAAATATGATATTGGAGTATAAAGAACTGGAAATTGAGCTGGCACTGGAAGGCGTGATTCAAGTGGAAACCTTCCGGCTTACACAGGAACTTAACAGCCATGCATTCCTTACCATGAAACTGCTGGTAGATGGAGAGCAAGCGGAGGATTTTGTAAACATGGCTTCTATTCTTCCAGTGATAATCCGGGAAACCAAATGTACCGGGGGCAGGGTGATTTTCCAGGGAAAGATGGAAACTGTCTATACAAAAGTGGAGAAAGGGCTGCCATTTTTGTATTTGGAAGCTTATTCCTATACGAAAGATTGGGAGCGTACGGAAAAGAGCAGAAGCTTTTTGAATGGGTCCATGACCTATATGGAGGTGGCACGAAAGGTGCTTGCTGATTATGGACGGTTTGATATTAAGGATGAGATCACAGGGAACGCTCTGATCCCTGAAATGCTTTTGCAGTACGAGGAAAGCGACTGGGTTTTCCTGCGGAGGCTTGCCAGCCATTTTGGAACCAGCCTTCTTGTTGAGCCTTCTGCCGACTGCGGAAAGGTGTATTTTGGAATCCCGGATATTAACTATGGAACAGAGCTTCACAAAGAAGACTATGTCCTGGAAAAGGATCTGTTTCATTATTCAAGGATTCTGGAGCCATTGGGAGTTTTGTCCCAGGAGGCATCTAAGTGGAATATTCAGACACGCCGGTATCTACAGATGGGAGAAGCAGTTTCTTTTAATAAAATACTGACTTGGATCACTGGAATGAAAATCTTCACCACAAATGGGGAACTGGTTTATTGGTATTCACTTTCCAGACGGGAAGGGCTTAGGAGAGAAAAGGAGAAGAATCCCAGAATCTATGGTATGAGCATTCCGGCAACTGTAAAAGAGCGGAACGGAAACCAGATCCGGGTGCATTTTGATATTGATCCGGTTTATGAGGCTGGGGCTGGGCTGAAGTATTTTACCTATGCCATTGAGAGCAGCAGTTTTTACTGCATGCCGGTAGAAGGAAGCAGGGTACATATTTATTTTCCAGAGCATGACGAACAAAGTGCAGTCGCCGTTCATGCTATTGGAAGCGGAAGCGGCGGGGGAAAAAGTAAAAATCCTGAAAATAAAAGCTTTTCCGACCCAAGCGGAAGCGCCATGAACATGACTTCCGATACGTTAAGCTATGCTCCGGATTCCAGCGGTTCCATTCTGCTGAACCTAAATAAGGGAGGATTCCTATCCCTGACCGGAAAGAACATCAATATAAAAGCCCAGAAAGGGATGATGGCCGGAGGAGAAACCCCGGTACGGAATCTGATGATCTGCGGAGAGAATAAGGTTGTGCTTCAGGTTGGAGATGGCGGCGACGATGTGGTCACTCTAGAGGAAAAGACGGATATCAAATCAGGCCTTGTAACCCATAAAGCGGATTCCTGTCCGGAAGCAGTGCCATCGGCAGCGGAGATGGAAGCGGAATTAACAAAAAACGATGCGGCTGACCGTGAGGCCAATAACAGTGCCCTGACCTCGGCGCTTGTGGCAAGAAAACAACAGAGCAAGCAGAAGTTTTTGAACGGGGTAATAAGTATTGCCACGGTAGTAGGTCTGACAGCACTGACTGTATGTACCGGAGGCGCAACTGCTCCCCTGCTGGTTGCAGCAGGAGTGAAGGCAACTTTTGCCGTGGCGGATATGGCGGAAGGGCTTGACGGATACAGTAAGGTGAATGCACTGGATGCATCCAGGCCGGCAAACTTTTTAAGGGATACGGTTTTTAGGGGAAATGAAGATGCCTATAATATCGCGTCCATGGTAACTGATATTGTGTTTGATGTTGTTACCGGAAAGGCATTAAAAAATGTCGCTGCCGCAGGAAAGTTCAGCAAGTTCATGTGTCCCAAATCCCAGGTGGCTAATTTTGTCATACAGACGGGAGGCTCTGTCATATTTGGGGCAATCACAGAATACCAGACAACAGGCTCCGTCAATGTGCAGAACATGGTAACCAATATGGCACTTGGTATGTTTAAAGGTTCAGCAGGATCAAACCTGATAGGAAAGACACAAAAATTGCTGGGAAGCGATTCCAAGATTGTAAATAAGCTGGTGGGAACTGCGGTAGGAACCGTATTTGGTACGGCTGTTGATGTTACAGCAGATGCATTTCTCCCTGGCAGAGAGGTTAATTTAAAACAGTCATTCCAGAATAACCTGATTACAAGCGGGCTTGGCCAGCTTTTTGCCGAACCGGTGGATGTGGCTTCCGGCGCGTTTTTGATCACTGCTGCGGATTTCGCCCTGTCAGATATCCGGGAAGCAATCCGGATTCAGAGGAAGTACAACTCCACCAACACTCAGGAAGGGATACTGGGAACCGGCTGGAGCTTCCCATACGAAGGAAAGCTTTATCAGGATGGCAAAAAGCTTCATACGGTACTTGATTCCGGATACCATGTGATATTTGAATGGGATGGGGAAAAGGCCTGCAATGTGACTCATGGATGCGGCTGGTTCCAGCTTATAAAGGACAAGGAAGGCTGGCTCATTAAGGATCGGAAAGAGCACAGGACTTATTGCTATAATTCCCATGGAGTGCTCCAGTCCATTGCGGACAGGAACGGACAGGCTGTTCGGTTTACTTACCACGGGGAAGGATTAGAGGGAATCACCACCGCTCTCGGTTATCATTTAAGCCTGACCATGAGAAATGGGCGTCTGGTCCAGATGAAGGACAACATGGGACGAACCATGCAGTACCGGTATGAAAACGGATATTTAACCGATGTAATTCACATGGATCAGGGAATCACACATTATGAGTACGATGAAAAGGGATATTTAACCAAAGCGGTTGACCAGGCAAAGATTACCTATCTGGAAAACCGGTATGATGGAACAGGAAGAATGGTGTTTCAAACTCTTGCCAACGGAGATACCTATGAAGCGGAATATCTGGATGAGGAAAGGAAGGTCAGGGTACATAGCAGCGTAGGGGATCAGACGATTGTCTATGAGTATGGAAAGAAGATGGAGATCTTGTCGGTCCTTTATGAGGATGGAAGCGCGACTCGATATGATTATAATGAAGAAGGTTATCGGATACGGGAAACAGACCGTCTGGGATATGGGAAAGAATGGTCCTATGACAAAGCGGGGCGGATCATAGAGGAAGGCAGAGCGGGATGGCTTAAGACGAGCTTTTGTTACGACGAAGCCGATGATCTGGTCGAAAAGACAGACAATACCGGCAGGAAGTTCCTCTATGAATACGATGGAAGCCATAACCTGATCGAAGCAAAGGAAAAGGCGAAAGAAGAGGGGGAATGGCTTACCAGCTCCTATATCTATGACCGGAAAGGAAGACTCCTGGAGGAAAGGGATGCATTAGGAAATACGACCCTTTATCATTATGAAGAGGCTTCCGGAAAACCTGCTGTTATTACCTACCCGGATGGGGAAGAGGTCCGTTTCGAATACGATATCATGGGCAGGATGATGGCCAAAGAGGATGACTGCGGCCGGATGGAGTACGGCTATAATGCGAAAAACTTCCGGACCATGGTGCGGGATGGAGAAGGAAATGAATCCCGTTACTTATATGACGGCATGGGAAGGCTCTTAGCCATGTATCCTCCCAAGGCATGGAAGGAACAAAAAGGAGAGTACAGCTACCAGTATGATTTTCTGGACCGCCTGATTGATACCATTCGTCCGGATGGAAGCCATGAGAGGCAGATGCGGGATGGGGAAGGGCACATCCTTAAGAAAGTGCACCCTAATGCCTATGAAAAGGAAATCGATGATGGGGAAGGAATCCGTTATGAGTATGACAGTGACGGAAACCAGATCCGCATTCGTTATCCTGATGGAGGGTGTGAACGGTTTTTCTATGATGCTAACGGAAAACGGATTAAGCATGTCCTGCCGGAAGCATATCAGGAAGAGACAGATGATGGAACTGGTTATTGCTATGAATATGATACTGCTGGAAACCTGGCAAAAATCGTGGCCCCAGAAGGGAATACAGAAGAGGAATATACCTATGATCTGTGCGGAAACGTGCTTTCTCATCAGAATGCCATGGGCCGCACTGTCTTTTACCAGTACGACTTCCAGAACCACTTGATTCAGATGCTCCAACCTGCAAAGGAAGAAGAAACTCGAATCCTTTATCAGCGCATAACTTTTTCCTACGATGAAAACGGAAACAAAAAGAAAGAAGTCCGACATGGAGGATACTGGGATCAAGAAGGGAAACTGGTTTCCCAAGAAGGTTCGGATTTGTGCCTATCCTTTGCTTATGACAGCCGGAACCGCTTGATCGATGTAAAAGATGGCTTGGGTGCTGTGGTCCATTACTGTTATGATGCAAGAGGAAACCGCGTTTATGAGGAGAGGCAGATCAGTGATGAGGTTAAGCAGGTCATCTCCTATAAATATGACAAAGCTGGACGGCTGGTTGAGCAGAAGGAAGAATTAAGCAGTGTTTTGGCACCGATACCTGGAGAGGAACGGTTTGCCGTCACCCACTACCGTTATGATGAGAACGGAAACCGGATAGAGATTATAACACCGGAAGGATATCATATTCTGCGGGAGTATGATTCTTGTGACCGATTGATATCAGAGAGAAGCGTAGACAAGGCAAATGGAATTGACAGAACCGTCCATATCTTTTATGACAAGGCAGGAAATATCACAAAGGCTGCCCGTCAGGGAAAAGGAAAGGAAGCATGGGAGATCGGCTATTCCTATGATCTAAAAGATCGGATTACCCATGTGAAGGACTGCCTTGGTCCGGTATTCCAATATGAATATGATAAAAATGACCGGACCCGGAAAGAAATCCAGCCACAGGCGGGAGAGAAGCATGAGCGGACAAGGGGTTACCTTTACCGTTACGATTTTACCGGAAATCTGTTGGAAAAAGCTGATATGGCAGGAACCGTATTAGAGAAAAACGAATACCTTCCAGATGGGAATCTATCAAGACGAATCACAGCAGATGGAAATGAGCTGAATTTCACATACGGTGCCAATGGACAGGAGACAGAAATCCATACCTTAAGAAGCAGGGAAAAGGGACGGGCGTTACAAACATACACCTATGATTCCAGAGGAAGAATCACCGGACTGGCTGATGGAAACCAGAACCTGACTGGTTACGATGTAGACCACTGGGGAAGAATATGCCAGATACAGGGAGCAGACGGAGGAAAAGAAGGCTGCACCTATGACTATGCCGGAAATATTACCAGTACGACTGATGCCAATGGCGGAGTCATCACCTACCGTTATAATAGCCAGGGGAAAGTCTGCGAGATCATCGACCAGGAAGGAAACAGTGAAACGTTCCGTTACGATAAGGAAGGCCGGATGATCCTGCACACTGACCGCAACGGAAACCAGGTAAAGACTGCCTACAATATGGACTCCAACCGTGTTCTGGAGATCGGCTGCGATAAGGAAGGAAAGAACCGGGAAAGCAGAAGCTGGGAATACGATACCTTTGGCCAGTTGGAAAAATCAGCGGCAGGAGGATTCTGCTATGCTTACGAATACAGGCCGGATGGGAAGCTGCTTAAGAAAACGTCATCGGGACGGATTCTTGTTTCCTGTACCTACCATGAAGATGGCAGTTTAAAGACCTTAACGGATGAAAGTGGGAAGACGGTAAGTTACGGATATGACTGGAGGGGGAAACTGGCGTCCATTACGGATGAAGCAGGAACAACGATTGTCCGGTATCTCCATGATCCGGATGGGAAGCTGAAAGAGATCGTGCATTCTAATGGAGTGAGAACCTCTTATAAATATGATACAGACGGAAACATCAGCCGCCTGGCTACGCTATTAGACTCTGGTCAGACCTTATGCGATTTCCGGTATGAATACGACTTAAATGGAAACCGTACTGCAAAAGCAGGAGCCTGCCTGTTCCCAGGAGAGGACAGCATTAAGGATACAGCAATCCATTATCGTTATGACAGCATGAACCGTCTGCTGGAAGAGGAATATGATGGGGAAGCAATTTGCTACCGATATGATTTATGCGGAAACCGGTTGAAGAAGGAAGGTCTTGCCGAACAGGAAACATACCATTATAATAAAAGAAACCAGCTTACAGAACATACCACTTCAAAAGATAGAATGTTTTTCGTCTATGATCTTCAGGGGAATCTGATAGAAGAGACAGGAGCAGGGAATAGAAGATATTCCTATAATTCATTCAATCAGCAGATAAAGATTGAAGACCGTTACGGATATGTCCAGGAACACCGCTATGATGGGGAAGGGCTGAGGGCAGGAATAACGGCCAGGGAAGACAGTACCCATTTTGTATTCTACAATGGAGAACTACTGACGGAATCTAGAAGCGGAGAAACATTCAGAAACCGATATATTTTGGGATATGGAGTGGCAGCTAATGAGGTGGAAGAACAGTCCGGCTACCATGCCTATCATCTGGATGAACAAAACAGTACTGCATACATCACAGGAAGCCACGGTCAGGTAGAAAATGCCTATGCTTATGATTCCTTTGGAAACCTGAGAAGAGAGTCAGGAGAATTACGAAACAGAATTCTGTACACAGGGCAGCAATATGATCAAGAAATGGGTCAATACTATCTGAGGGCGAGATATTATAATCCTGCAATCGGACGTTTTACACAGGAAGATGTGTACCGTGGAGACGGGCTGAATCTGTATGCTTATTGTGCGAATAATCCGGTGGTGTATTATGATCCGAGTGGATATAATGAAAAATGTATCGGAGAGGGTGAAGAACAAGACTCTCAAAAAGTAAAAGAGGGTTCGGGGGCTAGCCGTATTGAGATTATTGATCCTGATGCAGGCACTTTCAAAATAAAGGATTGGAGTGAATATCCAGATGATTATGTTCCCTTGCCAGATAAAAATAAAGAGTGGGTACTATTGGAGGGTGATGAATATGATATTGCGAGAAAACAAGCAAATGAGGTTAATAGAAATATAAGAAAGGGAGATAGTCATTATAGTGATAATAGATTGGAAATTCATGAGGTCGAGCCTGTTAAATTTGGAGGTAGTCCAATAGATTTAACTAATAAAACAGCAATACAAGGACAGGCTCATAGGAAATATGTTACACCATGGTGGAATAAAATACGAGATGAAGCTAAGAAAGGGTTGAATAAATAGTTATGGATTTTTTTGATAGAGATATTTTCAAAGATTTTAACTTCCAAAAAGAAGAGCAAAATACAGAAAGTCAAATATGCAAGGCTGAGTTAGATATGGGAATCAAGTTCCCAGAAGAATTAAGAAGGATTTTGTTGTTATATAATGGCGGAAGTGGAGAAATTGGAGATTGTTATTTAGATTTATGGAGTTTGGAAGATATTGTGGATTTTTATCAAGAAAATATGGAAGCTGAAGAGAATAATTTGGTTCCATTTGCTTCAGATGGTTGTGGTATGGCGTTTGCTTTGAAGAAAGATTCTTCAGAAATTAGAGTTATTCCTATGGATTCTCTGGAATATAAATATTCTAAAGAATGCAGTAATAACTTTGATAAGTTTATTCATGATATGTATTCTGGTAATATATTTAAATACTAGAGTATAATAGAGTTATAAAAAAATATGAAAAACTGGAACACAGCCATTTTTGCTGTTGTGTTCCAGCTTTTTGAGTGAGAGTTAACAATTTATTTTAGAAGAGGTTTACTGACGTACTCTTTAGATTTCAGTAAAGAACAATATATTATAATTTATCAATATATTTTAACAGTTTCACACCATCCATAAAACCCTGCTGATAGAGAAAGGTTTCTTCCAAAGCGAATTGCCTTATTAGGAAATCGATGTGATTTTGAACCAGTTCTTTTTCCTTGCTTGGCAAATTTTCAATGAAGATTTCAGCATGAAGAATTTGCTTATATTCTTCCTCGGATTTGTTCGGCTGTTTTTGATGGAATATTTCAATTAGCATAGCGATACGTTCTTGGATAAACATATCCAGTAATTCCTGTTCGGTCATAATGTTTCCCTCCTTTGAGAACATACGATACCGGAATTGTTTCAGGAAGTCGATACCAGAAATCACTAATAATAAGTCTCGAAAATAGAAGAAATGAACAATAGGCATGATAGGTGGATGTTCAAGAGCACCTTTAAAACCTCTTAATAACGTGATTTATTGGTGCCGACAGCACCCTTGACAGCACAAAAGCCGATTTACAGCACCGTACACGCTTCTCTAAAACGCCCGCACTGCGGGTGTTTGTGGGCGGAAGGGGCCCTTTTAGGGCACCTTCCTTTATCCTGCATCATTTTCGACCCCATGGTTCACCCTTGTTTTAAGGCAAAAAATTGGCTGAGATTATTCATTACCAGATTATAAAAATGGTTGCAGATGTGCGACCTGGAGCATTGCGAAATTTGGCATATTTGCGCCCTTTTTCTGATAAAGCAACAGGAAGATGAACAGTCTGTAGCATTAATCTAAACATTTATCAGATAAAAAACGATCGTTTTCAAATATGCCCAACAAGGCTTAGTAATGCTTGAATGGCATACATGTTCTGCCATCAGTTTCAAAGGTCATACAGGGGTGATATTTTGCGACACAGGGCTAACAGGGAATGGGACATCAAATCTGCGTTGCCATTGGTTTGTGATACCTGCCTACCCCATGGTTCATGATGAACCATGGGATTTACAGGAAATTGGTTCTATGGTAAAATGGGGCTGCCGGGGGTTACAGGGGGTAAAAATTGCCCTTTTTGTAGCTCCCTTTTCCATTCTTTTTTCTGCTGTTTTTTCTTCTGAAAATAAAACCAGAAATGACTTGCAATCCATTTGATACAGAGTTAACATCAACAACCAATAAAAGAAATAACTTGTCCTTTCACCCATTGGTTTGTTGTAGATAGGCTGTCGAACCCTTGCGGACTCAAAAAGAGTTAACGCTGTCATCTGAGGTTGCCGGTACGGGAACTGATTGGTTGGAAACAAGATCAGGAGGGAGAGAATTGCAGAGAAGAGAAAATCTGCTTTATGTAGGGATTGACCTGCATAAGGAAACTCATACCGCAGTGATGGTAAACTGCTGGAATGAAAAGTTAGAGGTTGTTGTGATTGAAAACAAGCCCAGTGAATTTAAGAAACTGGCGGAAAAGGTGAACAGAAAGTCCAGTATTCTTGGACTTGAACCCATTTATGGATTGGAAAACGCTTACGGCTATGGCAGAAGTTTAGCTGTCTGGCTGATTGAAAATGGTTATATCGTAAAAGACATAAATCCTGCTCTGGCTTATGATCAGAGAAAAAGCGCACCCATGTACCGAAAAAATGATGAGTATGATGCGTATTGTGTGGCAACGGTTCTGATTAATCAGTTACATGCTTTGCCGGATGCAAAGCCGAAAGATAACGAATGGACACTGGCTCAACTGGTGAATCGAAGAGATTTATTGGTGAAAGATGGCATCCGTTTTAAGAATGGACTTCATGAGCAGATATCCATGGCATATCCCAGTTACAGTAAGTTTTTCAGCGAGATAGACGGGAAATGTGCCATGTATTTCTGGAAGACCTACCCGTCCCCTGTCCATTTGCAGGAAAAAACAGCAGAAGAACTAACAATGGAATTTAAAGAAATATCTCGTATTACCAAAAAAGATAAAGCAGAGTTGATTCTGGATTGTGTTCAGAATGATGGAAATACCTTTCGGGAATATCAGGAATCCAGAGATTTCATTACAACAAGTCTGGTAAGAGACTTGGAACATCAGAAAGAAGAATTGGCAGGGCTTGATAAAGAAATCGAAAAAATCCTGCTTAGTTTTGATTATAAACTGACCAGTATGCCTGGAATCGGAACTTCTATTGCCAGTAAGCTGATCGCAGAAATCGGAGATATCCGAAGATTTTCCAGTGCAGATAAGCTGGCAAGATTCGCTGGAGTGGCTCCTGTAAAGTTCAGTTCTGCTGGAAAAGGCAAGGAACAAAGCTCCAGACAGGGAAACCGCCAGTTGCATGGGCTGTTTTATTTCCTGGCGGTAACTATGGTGTCCAAGCCAAAGAACGGAATACCCAATCATCCGGTATTTTATGGCTATTATATGCGAAAAATCGGTGAAGGAAAGACAAAGTCTCAGGCACTGGTCTGCATCATGCGTCGATTGGTGAACATAGTGTATGGAATGATGAAAAATAAGACGGAATACCGGGAACCACTGCCAGAAAAAGAACAGTAATTTTTCTATTTAAAAACAGCACAAAGACGTGCTATAATTTTTTTAATAGAATAAAGATTTTTACCGTTTGTCGGATATCTCAGTACTCCACCTGAGGGTTCGGGGCAACCAGATTTATATCATTATACTACTAAAGAAGGTGCTGAAGCAATTCAAGCCAGTGGTGTTATTAGGCCAGATGATAGAGGTAGGGTATTTGTAACAACTGATCAAATCAGTGCTGGTGATGTCAATAATGAACTTTTGATGGGACAGAAGCCGAATGTTGGTACACATGTTGTGGAAATAACATTAAAGGATCAAAATGATTTTAAATTAGCCACAGATGGGGCTACACAACCAAATGAGCTGATATATCAAGGTGCAATTCGAAGTGGAAGAAATGCAACATTAAATGTAAAGGAGAATGATTTCTAATGGGTGATATTCAATTTGTTATACATGATTATTATGATATGCTAAATTTGCATAAAGCTCTTTTAGAGGCAAAATTTCATGAAAGTCCAGATAATGTATATGTTTCGGGTAGTCCTATCGTTGCGAAACTATATAATGAATTATTAGATAGACTAGCAGAATGCGAAGCGAAAAAAAAAGGTAAAGAAAACTGGACAGAATGGAGAAAAATAAAAAATCAGAATTTTTATAAAGAAAGAGCAATTGATAATATTATTCATTTTAGCCAATGGAGAACTTCAGATTGCCAGCAAAAAGTTGATTTAATTTATAATTATTTCAGTCCTTTTAACTATACAGAAGATGAATTATCTAATCTGATTTATGAAATTGATAACAAATTTTAGACTTCTCTAACCATATAAGAAATATAAAGCAAGTCGGCTTATAAGAGAGTTAATGTAATTTTCAATTAATACTTTTTTCTTGGCAAATTTTCGGTGAAAATCTCAGCATGTACTGGAGTCGTTCATAACCCCGTAACTCTTTTGCATAAATGAGCATTCCGTACAAGCGCGATCTCGGTCATGACCTCAATGCTAGGAAGCTGACCCTGATGAAAAAGTCCTCTCAGTCCGTATTACGGGCTGATGTAATCCAAGCCGGGGAAGTTTTTGCCCCCGGCTTTTACCCCATGGTTCACCTTTGCTTTAGGGCTAGAAATAGCGGAGATTTTCTGTTACAGGATTTTAAAATTGGTTGCAAATGCGTGACCTAGAACATTGGAAAAACTGACATATATGCGACATTTTTCTGATAAAGTAACGGGAAGACGAACAGGAGATAATAGCAATCCAAACATTTATCAGATAAAAAGGGAAAAGCTATCTTTTTCAAACTTGCCCAACAAGGCTTTTTATTGCCTGAATGGCATACATGCTCCACCATTGGTTTCAAAGGTCACACAGGAGCGATATTTCGCGACATAGGGCTAACTGGGAATAGGGATCGGTTTTTATAAAAAAATTTAAAAATTTATTATATTTTGAAACTTTTATTTTTGGGGAATGAGAAAGGTATTATATAATGATTTAGAAATTGAAAGGGAGGTGAATCGTGGTATAGAAGTATGCAACTCATTAATACCTATTTTAGAAGAATATGATTATTCAGATTATATTAATAAGCAAGATGAAGATATCATGGGTATAGCATATTCTTTAGTTAAAGAATAGTATTATTTTATTGGATTATTGTCATTACAAATGGACAATGATAAGTGTAAGCAAATGGGCCGTTTTTTATCAACGCCATGTAATTTAATTGATTCATATCCACATAATAAATATGTTGGGATTGGTAAAAATCAGGAAATTCAAGAACAAGTAAATAATGATATGGCATTACAACATGAGCTGGAAATTATAGATGCAGATTTATTGTTTGTATTGCATAATGGCAATTTAGAAAATATAGAAATTGCTGAAGAAAGAATAAATAAGTATATACAATATATATTTTGGGAGTAAGATAGTAAACGTTTACAAAATTTGGTTCCATTTGCTTCAGATGGCTGTGGTATGGCGTTTGCTTTAAAGGGAAGTTCTTCAGAAAATAGAGTTATTCATGATATGTATTTTGGTAATTTATTTGAATACTAGAGTATAATAGAATTATAGAATATTAAAGTTTTTAACCACTTTTGGAGGCTGAATTTTTATTCGTGTAAATTGAATTATCACTCAATGATTTTTTGCAGTATCATTTATTTACAGAATGTCGGAAAATAATTTTAAGAAAAGAATGAAGAGAGGAAAAGAAATGTTAAATTTTATAATGGCAATTGTAATGATTTTATTTGGAGGAAAACTGGTAATCACGCCAGTAAATCAGTTGGTACAGCAGTTTCCTAAAATGCCATCACCAATGGCAGCAAAGATTGTAGGAGGAATTGCAGCAATAATTGGTATAGGCATTTTTGTAGTACAAATTCTTATGTGGCTGGGGAAAATATAGGAGAAAAAATACATATTGGTATAAAGGTAAAAACGGAGACTGGTTAAAACCATCTCCGTTTTTGCCTGGAACGGGGAATCGGGTCGACTGGAAGTAAGTAGGCAAAATATACCAATGATGCCAATGGCAAAGGTAGGTGTGATTTATACAGATGGAAAACCGGCAACAATATTTCCTAATGCAATACAACCTGAAAATTAGTGAGGTAAAACAACATGGAAAAAGAAAAAGTAATAAATTTATTATGTGAGCGAGTATTGGTGGATGAAAATGACCCTGTGATTAATAGAATATGGGATGAAATGACTGTATTATTAAGCCAAAATTCTAATGAAACTATAAATTTCTTGAATGACTGTACAGAGGAACAGATATTTTATATAAGTGAAATTATTGAAGATATTTCACATAATCTAAAAAGCCAAGATTTTATCAATACTTTGTATGAGCTAAATACAAAATTTCCAAACTTACAGATGGAATGGGATATTGAAATAGCTAAGGAATTTATGGAGGAATAATACTCAATGAATGAAGAGGAATTTTATACGTTTCGTACGGAAATACGAAAGAATTTGGGAAGAATTTTTTTCTTTCCGGAAAATACCAATATTTATGTAGATAGTATTATACAACTCATTGAGAAAAATGAGGAAGTGTTTCAAGTTTATATTAAAAACTGTACTAAAAATGAAAAAACTATTCTAACTAAAGTACTGAACTACCTAAAAGAGACAAAAAAGAATAAGTATATAGAAAATTTATTTGAGGAGAATTTGTAAAATAATCAAATGGACTTGTGTTTACATTATTGAAACAAGTCCATGTGTTATCAAATTATCTAATTCATCAATTTATTCTCTCATAAAGTATAGTTATTTACTATTAGAAAAAAAACAATCAGGACTTGCTTTAAATGGAGCAGAAGTATTCTTGTGTTTTCTTGCCTTTACTAGCATAATCGTTTAAAATAGTATCTACAAACGATAGAAGGAGCAGACTACATGAGATACTACAGACAAACTGGCTTGCTGATGATTGCCAGTCTCCTGCTGATGACAGGATGCGGCATTTCTGGTGAGGAAAAATTTGAGCTTAACAAGTATCTGGAATCACGATTCGATTCCAAAGATTTTAAAATTGAGAAAGTGAAAAACGGTGATACGGTCTATTATAAAGCTATATCCAACGCATATCCGGATTTTCCCTTTACCATCGAAGAGGGCTCATCAGAAGAAATTAATGGACGCAAGTATCATGATGACTTTGCTTCCCAGATGCTTTATACACATGCCGATCAACTGGGTCTCGCTTATGAAAAAGGAAACGAAGGATACGACATGGTTATTACTTATCCGGACTACGAGTCCCTTGATGAAATTGCTGATGAAATAGAGACATTGGTTCTTGATTGTGAAAACAGCCATGCTTTTAATGAATTAAGCGCTGACTGCCTGCTGAAGATCAAACCGGAATATGAGATGAATTCTTTATTTCCAGCTTATGAAATAAGGATTCCTACCCGATGGAACTATGGCAAGGATACTCTGTTTACAGTAACGTCATCATGTTTGAACCCTGGTGAACTTAAGGTCAAACTAAAACAATACCATATTTACAGTGCCCTTAATTATTCGATAACAGAAGACATCCATTCTTTTTCCGCCTCCGATTTAGAACTGTTAAGCAGCATCTGCACTGGCGCCATGGGAACAGCAAACGATGGCAATGTCACCATCTACGAATGGGTTGACTCCGCCAATAACCAGCTTTCTTTTGGTTCTATCTATCAGATACTCAATGCAGAAGGAATGGTAACAGAAACATCTGCAGACTGTTTTACTGCCTCCGGAAATGGTGTAACTGTACAATTTACCAGAGACTTTACTAAGGACGGGGTCCTTGTCGCCGTCAATTTCCTGGAAAATGAAGAAGGTTCTGATACTTCAGAATATGAAGATCCGCAATCCCTTATCCCCTATATGACCGGCAAAAAATTCACCTATTCCACGCCTGAAAAAATTGCCGAACAAGCAGAAGCTGAACGTCAGAAGCGACTGCCTATCATACAGGCTGCATTTGCAGATAAGGTAAAAACCGGCCAGCTCACCACCATGGGTGGACTGGAAATCACTTGCCTGGGTACCCAGCTTAGTGAACAGTTAATTATTGATTCCTACACCATAAATGCTAAGGAAGGAAACACCTGGGTGATTGTTAGTCTGCGGATTAATAACACCGGCAATTCGGATGTCTATCTGGCTAAATGGTTTGCAACAGGCTCTGAAAATGAATTGTCTGCCTTTGTAGCCGACGAAGACGCAAACCTTTATCGCTTTACCACCTATGGTTTTGGGGAGATGAAAGACCTGTACACTATGGATCTGAAAGCAGGTAAGTCGGCAGAAGGTATGATATACCTGGAGATCTCACGGGAAATTGCGAAAGACAAGCCTTTGATCTTAATTACCACTCGGGGAAATGATCTTGTTTCCTTTGAACTCCCTATCAACTAAACCAAAATCGAGGAGGTGGATTTCTATATTTGAAGCTGCTGTCAACATCTAAGAATTTCTTGGAGAAATGTTGACAGCAGCTTCGTTTTAATATTCGAACCACTTGTTTTTCAAATTTGGGCAATCAAATTAATATTCCCTTTCATTATAAATATTTTCTGATTATATAACTTCATGTTTACAATAAGACCTCATAGAAAGAAGTGAAAATAGTAAAAATTCAATGATAGCAACAAAAAATATAATAGAAGGTGACCAAATACTAATTCCACTAATACGTAAAAAGTTCAAGTTAACCAATTGGTATAATGAACTATTTCTTAATCCAATTCCTGAAGATGGTAACATATACACCATCGGAACTAAATACCATTGCAGTAAAGACATGGTTAATTGATCCGGATGGTGCAAGACCTGGTGCAATAGATCATAAAATGGAAAAGAGGTTAATACTTATGCAAGTTTCATTTATTGGAATTACGTAAAAAAGATGAAGAGAAAGATAAGCACAGATATATCTGGATTCCAAACCAAAACAGTAATTCTAATTCTGGCAGTAATGATAAGAAGAATGATAACGTGATACAATTTCCTGATGTCAAAGGAGAAGATGTAGCGGCAGCAGCAATTATTGGCGGGGTGGCATATGGAATACGGTGGTTAGTTAAGGCTGGAGTAACATTCTCTACAGGTATTCCTGCGTTGGCCTGTCCGTTTTAAAGGAAGATTATTGTGCGGAAAGGAAAAATAATTAAATAAATTATTGGGAAAGTATTGGAATCAGATGGATTTGTGTACGATAAAGAGATAAAAGACTTGGGGTTTATAAAAGAGTTTAAAAATAGTAAAGGAGAGATAGCAAGACAAACAGTTGTATTTTCTATCAGCAGATTTGAAAAAATATTACTCTTAGTCATTAACTGTTTTTCAGGAGGGGTTTATAGCTATGGACTTAAGTGGCTTGTGCTAGGGGACCAATACGGTGGAATTAAATACTCTACAGATGAAGAATTCAAGCATGCAGTTGAAACTTATGCAGATATATTAAAAAAAATGGTTTGGATTTTTTAAAGGAAATAGCAGAGCCAAAGCGAAGTGATTATTTCAGATAGGAAGATTATTATAAGTTATTTCATGGATATGAGTTTTTAGCTCAAAAGTTTATAACAGCACAACGGATAGATATAAAATGTATCACAATAGAAGATGCGGTAAAGTTAATGAAAGATATGGTGTCAGAGAAACGGGCAAAACCATTTGAAAATTGCCGGGAGCTTTTTTTAGAATTAGCGGCATTTTATGGAGGTGTGGTAAGAACAACCTATCCATGTAAGTGGGTAATGGATGATTTTAAGACTCATGCTGTTTGCACACTTGAAATTGAATCTAAAATAACACAATCATTATTTGTAACTAAAGAGATTCACTTTGCATGGAAAAAGGGTGTGGATAGGCTGGATTCCTTGATAATTTGATAGCTGCGATAGTAGTTATTACTTAATGACTCTTGAGTTTGCATTGCTGATAAGCTGGCAAAGCACTTTTAGAAATGCTTCAAGAACAAAATCCGCAGATTGATACTAAAAATTGCAGTGTCATTCAGGAAAAGGAATATAACAAATACTGCAAAACGATGATTCCCTCTCATTCATAGTAATAACTAAATATACATAATCCTGATGCAGAAGAGCTAATAACAGCTTCAATCCGTAAAATAAAGGCAACAAATAATAATGAATAAAGAATGACTACATATATCTCATTGCAGGCATATGTAGTCATTTAAAATTTGGACTGTACCCATGTATATGAAAAAATTTAAAAGAAGAAATCCCAGGATGCTTCTTTCATCTGATCAGCGATTATTTACATAATAATGCCTGATTAAAATAACACCGATCACATCTGCCAGAGCCCACCCAATAGGAATTGCCCACCATATCCCAACAATTCCGATCCAGTTTACAGCGGATAGCATATAAGCCAGGATAACTCTGGTGCCAAGGCTTACAACGGTAAGTATAATGGATACCCCCGGCTTTCCGATCCCCCGGAACAGTCCATAAAACATGAACAAATACCCGATCAGGCAATAAAAGCCAGCTACAATAGAAAGGTATTGTACACCAATCCTCAATATTTCTGTTTCATTTTTATTAATAAAGATATACATCAAAGGCTTTGTTGACAATAATATTAAGACGGAAATCATAACGCAGTAAATAGTTATAATTTTAACTGCGGAGTGTATTCCGGTGTAAATACGCTTTTGCTTTCCTGCCCCCATATTTTGTGCGATAAAGGTAGAAAAGGCATTGCCAAAATCCTGAACCGGCATATAAGCAAAGCTTTCAATTTTAACGACTGCTGCAAAAGCTGCCATTGCAGAAACACCGAAGCTGTTCACCAAGCCCTGTATCATCAAAATTCCAAAATTCATAACTGAATACTGGATGCTGGAGAGTATGGAGAAATTGGATATTTTCTTTATAATATTTTTATTAAAATATAAATGCTCCCGTTTAAGACGGATCAGAGGAATACGCAGCATACAAAAAAGAGCAATGCCAATGGCTGAAAACCCCTGTGCAATAATTGTAGCATAGGCAGCACCGGCGATCCCCATCTGGAGAGGAACAACAAATATAATATCCAGCACAATATTAATAACAGCAGATAGGATAAGAAAGATAAGCGGCACTACTGAATTACCTATGCTCCGCATAGCAGCACTAAAGTAATTATAAATATATGTAAAGCTGATCCCATAAAAAACAATCTTCAGGTAAGTTTTTGCGTCCAAGAAAATTTCCGCGGGAATATTGATAAAAGCCAAAATTTCATCAATAAAAATGATGGAGCAAACATTGATAACAACGGTCACGATTCCAATGAAAATAAAAGCTGTAAAAAAACAGTTTTTTAATTTATCAATTTCCTTTGCACCAAAAATCAGAGAAAATACCACGCTGCTGCCCATGCAGAATCCAATGATGATAGAGGTCAATAAAACCATAACGGAAAACGAACTTCCTACTGCAGCAAGAGCATTGGAGCCAATAAATTTTCCCACAATCACTGTATCTGCAACATTATATAATTGCTGAAATACGTTTCCTATGATCATAGGAATGGCGAAATTTATCATGGCCTTTGTTTCATTGCCGTTGATCAGATCTCTTGTAGTATTCATGCTTATCCATAAAATCCTTTCAATTTGTTAATTACGGCAGGGAAAATCAGTTTGTGAACAATTTTAAAACTTCATTGTGTCATGTAACCCTTTATTTATGCAATGCATAAAGGGTATCATTAGAACATCCTTTTGTCAATAAGTAAGGAAATAGCCATAGTTGGTAAAAAGGAGCCGTCAAAACGGGAACATTAAGACTGGTGTACTCCCTGTCAAGAGGACAGTAAATAATTAAATGATTTTTGTACCGTCAGTCATTTTGACTGGCGGTACTTTTATGCCGTTAATAAATATTTCTGATGATACTCCATTGGTGACATTACGGATAGTTTTCTCTGTATTCTTTGGTTGTTATAATAATCAATATATTTCGAGATGCTTGAATATTGCTAATGTTCATATATTTTATTATAATAATTCCTAACAAATTTATAACGAAAAGAAAATTAAAAAAATTGTTGAAAATTACAATAAATTAATGTATAATCTGCATGTAATTATAAAGTATTACAATAAAATGAAAGGGGTTCAAGGAAAAACGATTTATTCAATAGTAATAATTACCTAAAAAACGAATCAGGGGGAAATGTGAAATGAAAAAAGGCCTAAAAAAAACTGCAACTATTATTTTATTGGTATTTTCCGTGATACTAACAAATTTTTCAATGATTGTAAGAGCGGATGAACCAAAGGCACAAGAAATACAGAAGGTGAAAGAATCTACTGTTAACGAAGTAGAAGGCACAGATGAGACAATAAAAATACCTACATTAGAAGACATAGACAGTTTAATAGATTCGGCAGAAGAAGTTAAAAGTGAAGAAGATATAAATAAATTGCCTCCATTGAAGTTTCCGGTAGAATTTCCAGAAGTTACCACCAGGAGTTTTATAGGGGGAAATGATTATCCAATTATTTTAGTTCATGGCTTTATGGGCTTTGGAAGGGATGAATTATTAGGATATAAATATTGGGGCGGAGTAGTTGATCTTCAAGAAAAATTAAATGCCTCAGGATATGAGACTTATACAGCAACAGTAGGTCCGGTATCCAGTAACTGGGATAGAGCTTGTGAACTTTACGCTTATATAGCAGGTGGAACTGTAGATTATGGAGAAGCTCATGCAAAAAAATTTAAACATAATAGATATGGAAGGACATTTCCAGGTATATATAAAAATATAAGCGATGAAAATAAAATACATTTAATAGGTCATAGTATGGGAGGGCAAACCATACGTACACTTACACAGTTGTTAAGTGAAGGAAGCGAAGAGGAAATAAATTGCGGACAAGAAAATATTTCACCATTATTTGAAGGCGGAAAGCATTGGATTCATAGTGTTAGTACCATATCAACACCTAATGATGGTACAACTTTATCAGATCTAATGCCATCAAAAGATTTAATAAGTTATACATTTGGTGTATTAGGAACAATAACTGGTAAAAACAACTTATTTAGCGCAACATACGATTTAAAATTAGATCAATGGGGATTAAAAAAGCAAAATGGAGAATCTCAACGTGATTATATTAAAAAGGTTTTAGAAAGCAATATCTGGAATGGTACAAAGGATATATCAACTTATGATTTATCCACAGAAGGTGCACAAGAGCTTAATACATGGGTAAAAGCTCAACCAGATGTATATTATTTTTCTTGGACAACCCAGGCAACTACAGAATCTATTCTTACAGGTCATTCTATAGCACAAATTGGCCCAATGAATCCTGTATTTTACCCAACAGCAAACTTAATGGGAAAGTATTCACGCAATCAAAAAGGTCTTCCTATCATTGACAAAAGGTGGTTCCCAAATGATGGGATTGTAAATTGTATTAGTCAAGATGGACCTAAGCTGGGGTCCAATGATGTTATTGAACAATACAATGGCGGAGTTAAAATAGGGCAATGGAATGCAATGCCCAGAATCATAAATACAGATCATATGGACATAGTAGGCACATTTGGTAATGTTAAAGACTGGTATATCGATTATGCAAGATTTTTAAGCAATTTGTCAAGCTAATTAAATGAAATAATAAGATAAAACCAGCTTACCATATTTACGATAAGTATGATGTTACCGCATATGAAGTAATTCCAGTAAAAAATACAAGGTGTCTTTTATGAGAAACATGTACCTAAACGGTTTGTGATGTTACTGGATGAGCCGTCTCTGTTTTCTTGCCCTCTTTTTTGTATTATAATTTTCTTGTAAAAAGGAGGGCTTTATATGAACAAAAAAATTAAAATTGTAACCATTGGAGGAGGTTCCAGTTACACTCCTGAATTAATGGAAGGGTTTATTAAGAGAAAAGACCACCTTCCCATAAAAGAAATTTGGCTGGTAGATATTGAAGCAGGAAAAGAAAAACTTGAGATCGTCGGCAATTTGGCAAAGCGAATGGTGAAGGCAGCAGGACTTGACTGGGAGGTCCATCTGACATTAGACCGGCGGGAAGCTCTTAAAGATGCTGATTTTGTCACTACTCAGTTCCGCGTCGGCCTGTTGGACGCACGAATTAAGGATGAAAGAATCCCATTGTCCCACGGAATTCTGGGCCAGGAAACCAATGGTGCCGGAGGCATGTTCAAGGCATTTCGTACCATTCCGGTTATTTTAGATATTGTAAAGGACATGAAAGAGCTGTGTCCTGATGCGTGGCTTGTTAATTTTACCAATCCATCCGGCATGGTAACGGAAGCTGTTATGCGCTATGGCAACTGGAATAAGGTAGTAGGTCTGTGTAATGTTCCCATTCTTTGCAGAAAGATTGCAGCAGGAGCTTTAAAGGAGAACGAGGAGGATCTGTTCTTTCGTTTTGGAGGCCTGAATCATTTTCACTGGCACAGGGTATGGGACAAAACCGGCGGAGAAAAGACCAAAGACGTACTTGAAACAGCTTATACCAGTGTTGAAAATATGAAAAATGCGCTGAAAAGCTTTACAAGCGCAAATTCAGGTGTGCAAAATATCCCCAATATCTCGTTTTTGCCGGAACAGATTTTAAATCTGGGAATTATCCCCTGCATGTACCACAGATATTATTATATTACAGATGACATGCTTCAGGAAGAATTGGAAGCCTTTGCAAAAGGCGAGACCCGTGCCGAACTGGTAAAACGTACAGAAGCCGAATTATTTGAACTGTATAAAGATCCTCATCTGAGCGTTAAACCGCCTCAATTAGAAAAGCGGGGCGGAGCTTTCTATTCTGATGCAGCCTGCGAGTTAATTAATTCCATTTATAATGACAAGCGTACCCATATGGTAGTCAGCACGAGAAATAATGGAGCCATCTCAGATTTGCCCGATGATGTGGTAGTGGAAGTAAGCAGCATCATAACATCAGGCGGTCCGGTTCCGATTTCCTGGGGATCCTTTGAACCTTCCAGCAGAGGTCTGCTGCAGTTAATGAAAGACATGGAGTTAACTACCATTAAAGCAGCGGTAACCGGAGATTACGGAACTGCCCAGCAGGCATTTACCATAAATCCTCTGGTTCCCAGCGGCAAAATTGCTAAGACGGTGCTGGATGAATTGCTAATCGCTCATAAGGAACATTTACCACAGTTTAAAGAGACGATTGATGGTTTGGAAGCTAAGAACAGCTAAATTATCATATTTTTATTACTTTTCTGCTGGGAAAGGAGCCGTTGTATGCTGATATAAAAGTCAGCTTCAATGGCTCTTTTTTGTTGGTTAAGGAATTCCTGTTCATTGAAAATGCCCCCCTTTTATGTTAAAATAAAAAAGACAACCTGCAGCGGTAAATTGGAATATCAGATCTTGATTAATAAATATAAAAGGCGGTAGCGGAATATGATGATGTTTTCCAATCAGGTATTGAACCAGTTTAGTGAACTTGATTATGAGGTTTATAATTTTATATTGAAAAACAGTGAAAAGATTCCTTATATGACCATTCGGGAATTTGCCAATGAGGCCCATGTTTCCACAACGACCATAGCCCGGTTCTGCAGGAAAGTAAACTGCAATGGATTTTCCGAGTTTAAGATCAGGTTTAAGATGGAGCAGGAGAGTACAAAAACAATCCGGCAGGGGTTTGATTCCAGCTCAATCCTGGATTTTTTTCAAAAGATCGAGACAGAGTCCTTTCATGAACAGCTTAAATCTATCGCCAATATTATAGCAGAAAAGAAACAGATTATTTTTCTTGGAATAGGCAATTCGGGAATTATTGCCGAGTATGCAAGCCGGTATTTCTGTAATATCGGGATTTTTGCCACAGGGATCAATAATCCCATGTTTCCGATCAGTCTGGAATTTCCGGAAGAAAGTATTATTATCATTCTTTCTGTGGAGGGAGAAACGGACATACTTATTGAGAATTCAGAGATCATCAGACAGTGCAATAGTACGGTGGTGTCCATTACCAACCGTAAAAACAGTACTCTGGCCAGGATTTCTGATTACAATATCTCTTATTATATCCAGGGGGAACGGATGGATTATAAAAAGATGAAGGTGGATATAACCTCTCAGATACCGGCAGTTTATATTGTGGAAGCGCTGGCTAAGTTAACGGTGCAGAGAAAACAGGGTTGAATAGAGAAAAGGAAAGGGATTTGCTTGGATATCACCGCAGGCGGTCCCTTTTTATTTGTCAGTTAATAAATCCCCGGTCAAGATGATGAAGGTAGGAAATTAAAGACCAGAGTAAGGCTAATGCTGGCTGATCTTCCATTTATTAATTAATTTTTATCGGGAATAATAGTTGACATAAGAAATGCACCACTTTGCGCATGCCTGGCTTATATTCGGCCAGACATGCGCAAAGTGGTGCGTTTCATTATAAACAGGCTCCGTTTCCCGCTGGAAAAGAAGGAGGACCGGGATTCAGCTCCGGCATTTCATACATTCCAGGTAATGCATATTGGCGCATTCCCAGTCTACCACCTGGAACCAGTTATAAATGTATGCGATCCTTTCATTATAATGCTTTAAATAATAGGCGTGTTCCCAAACATCGATGGTAAGTACCGGACAAAGATTCTTTACAATAGGGGTATCCTGATTTGCCGTGGTTATGATTTTAAGCCTGCCGTTTTGATCCACAGTCAGCCACGCATATCCGGAACCAAAAACAGACAGGGCCTCTTCCTCAAATTCATGGTAAAAAGCTTCCACACATCCAAACTCTTCCACAAGAGCGTCATAAAGCATGCCTGCCTGACAACGCGTTTCAGAGTCTGACATGCCATTAAAATAGAAGATATGATTGTAAACGCCGCCTCCGTTATTTCTGATGGACTTTTGAACATCCTTTTTCAGGCAGTCCGCCTTACAGATCAGCTTTTCCAGTGGCCAGTCCTGCAGGTCCGGACAGTCTTTGAGCGTTGCGTTAAGGTTATTCACATAGGTTTGTAAGTGCCTGTTATGATGGAGGCACATTGTCAATGCGTCGATGCACGGCTCCAGGGCATCGTAAGCATAAGGAAGGGGCGGATTTACAAATGGATAATGCTCATTCATTGATAATTCCCTTTTTTGTTCATTTGTATAAATATATTCAGAAAATATGGGCTCGTGAGGAATAAAAGCCACTTTTCGTTTTTAATTTCCATGTTTGTCTAAAAAATATCCGTTTATTTCATCTATGCAGCAGCCGGGGATTGTACCGAAAATTACCCAAAAGGCTTTATTTATGGCGCCATTGTCATAAAAAACACCATAAAATAGAAAAGTTTAGAAATTTATAAGAATTTTATACTTAAAAAAGTTATATGAGCCCGTTATAATATAAAGAAAAAAGAAGTGGCACCAAGTACAGGAGGGACACGTGCATGAATAGATTTAAGCGCAATGTGGAAGAAACAGGCGGAGCGTCGGAAATGGAGGCAATGGAGCCAATGTCTGATGAAACGTTTGACAAAGAGCTGCAAAGCCTGATGAAGGAGGAAAAGGGCGGAAAAAAGAAGAAAAAAGGCCCTCGGAAAAAATGGAGCAGGAAGAGGAAGATCATAACCATTGGAGCATCGGCCATTGGGGCCTTTTTTATTGCCATTAAAGTTCTGGCAGGAGGCGGCAGCGCAGCTTTGCCGGTAACTGTTTCCCCGCTGGCAAAGGGAGAGGTGGTTGAAATGCTTTCAGTCAGCGGTCCTGTCCAGGGAACAGACAGCGTGGAAGTGGTATCCAACCTTCATGCGGAGATCCTGGAGCTTCCCGTAAAGGAAGGGGATAAGGTGGAAAAAGGACAGGTTTTGGCAGTGCTTGATGACAAGGACGCAAAAAAAGAAGTGGACATTGCCCAAAATGCCTATGATCTGGCTGTCAGCACTTATCAGGATAAGCAGCTGGAGGCAGAGAACGGATATGCAAAGGCAAAGCAGGATTTTGATACAGCAAAGGCCAATTATAACCGGACACTGGCTCTTTTCCAGGGCGGAAGTGCTTCCCAGGTGGAGCTTGAAACTGCTTCTAACACTATGAATGACGCACAGAGGGAAATAAGTACATACACGTTAAAGAACGGAAGACCAGTGGCAAATGAGTCCTATGCCCTGCAGATCGAAAAAGAGGCTTTTGAACTGGAACAGAAAAAGGAAGCGCTTAATAATACAAAGGTTATCAGCCCTATTGCAGGAACCGTTGTAAGAGTCAGCTGCAAGGTGGGCCGTTTTGCGGATAAAACCGATGATGACAAACCCATGTTTATCATCAATAATTTAGATGTGCTGGAGATGAGGATCAATGTAAGCGAGTATTCCATCGGAAAGGTTGCCATTGGACAGCCGGTGGAAATCAGTGCCGATATTTTAAGCGGTGAAACCGCAAGAGGCGAGGTGACCGCCATTTCTCCGACCGGAGAGGAGAAGGGAAATGGTTCCACGGAAAGAGTCATTCCTACCACCATACGGATTATAGACCAGAACACCAGACTGATTGCAGGCATTACCGCCAAGGCAAAGATTGAACTTCAAAAGGTGGAGAATGTATGGGTTGTTCCGATTTCCGCTGTGATCCAGCAGCCGGATGGCGGCACGGCCATTGCCTGTGTAAAGGATAATATCGTAACATTCATTCCGGTGAAGACCGGGGTGGAAAGTGACATTCAGGCGGAAATCATTCCAGAGGAAGAAGAGGCCTTAACAGAAGGGCTGCAGGTGATCGGCGCTCCGTCCTCCATGCTTACAGAAGGAATGGCAGTAACCGTGATTCCTTCGGTTCAGTAAGGGGGAGGCAGTATGTGGAAAAAGAAAGAGAAGCTTCCCGCCTGTGTGACAGAGAATGTCAGGGAAGATTTGATAAAACTGGTGGATGTGGTGAAGGTTTACGATACAGGCTCCATTAAGGTGCTGGGGTTAAAGCGGATAAACTTAACCATTAAACGCGGAGAATTTGTAGCCATCATGGGTCAGTCAGGCTCGGGAAAATCAACGCTTATGAACATCTTGGGCTGCCTGGACCGGCCCACCATGGGGCATTATTATCTTGACGGCATTGATACGGCAGAGCTTTCTGCTGATGACTTATCGGCAATCAGGAACCGCAAGATAGGATTTGTATTCCAGTCCTTTAACCTGATCTCCAGGACTTCTGCATTAAAGAATGTGGAGCTTCCCATGACCTATGCCCATATTTCCAGAAAAACAAGGGAAGAGCGTGCCTTAAGTCTTTTGGAACGGGTGGGGCTTGGAAAACGGTATGAACATATGCCTAATGAACTATCCGGCGGACAGCGGCAGAGAGTGGCCATTGCCAGGGCACTGGCCAATGAGCCTCCTCTGATCATGGCCGATGAGCCCACGGGTAACTTAGATACCGCATCTTCGGTAGAGATCATGGAGCTGTTCTCCCAGCTTCACAGGGAAGGCGCCACTGTGGTGCTGGTAACCCATGAAGAGAATATTGCAGCATTTGCAGGACGGATCATGCGGTTCCGGGATGGAGAGCTGGTCAGCGATCTGCCTAATGTTCCCCCAAATCAGGTACAGGAAGAAGACATAACAATGGAGAAAGAGGAGGCGCCATGCTGATAGAAAATATGAGTATGGCGCTTCACGCCATACGGTCTAATAAAATGAGATCCTTTTTGACCATGCTGGGAATCATCATTGGCATTGGAGCTGTGATCGCGATTGTATCTGTGGGAGACAGCATGAGAAACTTATTTACCGATGCCTATAAGGATGTGGGCTATAACCGGGCCCTTATCATGGTATCCTGGGAAGTAACAGATTTCCGCATGTCGGATTATTTTACCAGAGATGAAATGGACCGGGTCAGGGAAGTGTACCAGGATAAAATCCAGTATATTGACAGCGATGCCAGTGCCGATGCAGAGGCCGTCAATGGGCGCAAAAAGGTAAAGTATCAGTTTCAGGGAATTGATTCCAATTATACGGAAGTGCAGCCGTTAGATATTATTTACGGCAGGGCCCTCAATACGGCGGATGTAAAAGGAGCGGCAAATCACGTAGTTCTGGAGGATAAAGGGGCAATACAGCTGTTTGGTACGGCTGACTGCGTGGGCAGGACCTTTCGAATGACCATAAATAAGGATACCCAGGAATACATGGTTGTAGGAGTCTATCATAAGGATATCTCACCCATGATGGCCATGCTTATGGGAAACGGGCAGACTCAGTCAGGATTTCTGCCATATACGGTCCTTACAAAATCCAATGATTACTTTTCAGGCCTTAATTTTTACGTCAGGGACGGAGTGGATGTGAAAGCATTCTTAGCAGAATTCACCCGGTACGTGGCAAAATCAAAGGGGCGTCCGGAATCAGAGATCCGGACCATGTCAGTGGTAGAGCAAATGGGTACCGTGGATACCAGCCTTTCCGCCATGGCGGCAGCCGTGGGCGGTATTGCTGCCATCTCTTTGCTGGTAGGCGGAATCGGAATCATGAATATTATGATGGTCTCTGTCACGGAGCGGACCAGGGAGATCGGAATCCGGAAGGCCCTGGGTGCAAGGACAAGAGACATCATGGTCCAGTTTTTAACGGAATCCGCTTTTATGTCGGCCTGTGGAGGGATTATCGGCATCGTTCTTGGAGTGACCCTTGTGAAAGCAGGGGGAGCTGCCTTTCAGATGACCGTGGTCATCAGACCCTCTGTGGTGATCCTGGCAGTTGGTTTCTCGGCTCTTGTTGGTATTTTCTTTGGTCTTTATCCGGCTTCCAAGGCAGCGAAAAAAGACCCTATTGAAGCTTTAAGGTATGAATAGGAGGGGAAAACATCATGCTGCTTGAAAATATGAATATGGCAATTCACGCCATTAAGGCAAATAAGATGCGGTCCTTTCTGACCATGCTTGGGATCATCATAGGCATTGGGTCTGTCATTGCCATCGTGTCCATTGGTGATACCATGCGGTTTATGGTATCCGACCTCTATAAAAATGCGGGAGTGACCCTGGCCTATGTCTACGTCTGGCCAAAAGACGGCGAAGATATGAGGGAAAGTGATTACTTTACTCTTGATGAACTGGATCGGCTGAAAGAGGTGTTCGGAGATGAAATCAGCTACATTGACAGCAATGCCTCTACAAATGCAGAAGCCGTTTTTGGACGCAATAAGGTCAAATACCAGTTTGAAGGAATCCTTTCCAATTATCCTCAGGTCCAGAAGATCAATGTGATCTACGGCCGTAATTTAAACGAAGCCGATGTAAAAGGAAGAAAGAACAATGTTGTACTGGAGGCAAAGGGGGCAAAGGATCTTTTCGGCACGGAAAACTGCGTGGGAAAGTCGTTCCGCACCACCATTTATGGCAATACGGACGATTACAATGTAGTCGGAGTCTACAGGGCGGACCAGAATCCTTTTGAGGCGATGATGGCGGGAACCAGCGCTACCAGGGCCGGATATGTGCCGGATTCCTTATTGACCTGGCCCAATGACAACATTTACGGTATTCGTCTCTATGCAAAAGAAGGAACTGATATGAAAGCATTTTCTGACATGATTACTTCTTACCTTGCAAAGACCAAGAAACGGAACAAGGAAGATGTCACCTTCTATTCTGTATCCAGTGAAATGGGAAGTGCGGACGCAATCATGGGCGGCTTATCTGCTGCTGTGGGAGGAATCGCAGCTATCTCTCTTTTAGTTGGCGGAATCGGAATCATGAACATTATGCTGGTATCCGTTACGGAGCGGACCAGGGAAATCGGTATCCGTAAGGCATTAGGCGCTAAAACAAGGGATGTCTTAATCCAGTTTTTAACGGAATCAGCCATTCTTTCCGCCTTGGGAGGAATCCTGGGCGTTGCGGCCGGCGGAGGACTGGTGCTGGCAGGAGGAGCGCTGTTTGGCATGAAGGTGGTCATAAAGCCGGCGGTCATCCTGGTGGCGGTAGGATTTTCGGCTTTGGTAGGCTTGTTTTTTGGCATTTATCCAGCCTCCAAGGCGGCAAAGGCAGATCCTATTGACGCCCTGAGGTATGAATAAAAGAGCGCAGCAGACCCGCTGCGCTCTTTCCTTTACAGGAAATTGGGTTCTGCCGACTTTTTATCCGGGAATACTATAAAAAAATAAAAATTCCGTATTATACTCGCCAAGTAAAAGGTTCTATGCTATAATAGGGTGATATCTTATGGTTTAGTGAGGAAACTATATGCTTAGTGAAGAGAAAATAAAGATCATGACCAGCCTTGCGATGTTTGAAAAACACGAAGGAAAAAGGATATTTCCCATTAACCGGTACTTTAAAAGCGATTACATCAGCAGTAAGCTGCTCCGCTCTTTTTTCAGCTATACACTGAGCTTTGTTTTAAGTCTGGCTTTATGGGGATTATATGATATGGAACGATGGATGAATACCATGGAGTTAAAGGGCCTGACGGCAGCCGGATTGTGGATTGGAATAATTTATCTCATCGGACTGGTAATTTACCTGGGAATCAGCGCTGCTATATATATGAAGAAGTACGAATATGCCAGCCGTGGAACAAAAGTATATTTGGCCAAACTAAAGCGGCTGGACAAGCGGTACGAGGGAAATACCAGACCTTTAAAAAGAACAAAGGGAGGACGGACATCATGATGGGCCTTCTTGTATTTAAAGAACGATTGAAAGAGTTTTATGCCAGGTTTGAGATTTATATAACGCCTGTGATCAAGTTTATATTCAGCCTTCTGGCATTTGCCCTGATGAATAAAAATATCGGCTTTATGTCAAAGCTGACGGCAGGCTATATCCCACTGGTGCTGGCTCTGGTGTGCTCCTTTTTGCCATATGGAGCCATCTCTTTTCTGGCGGCAGGCTTTATGCTTGCCCATCTGTCGGGAATTTCCATTGAAATCACTCTGGTCATGGCTGTTTTTATTTTGGTGGTAGGACTTCTTTATTATGGATTCCAGCCGGGGGACAGCTATCTGTTGGTGTTGACCCCTGTATTTTTCCTTTTAAAAATTCCTTATGCGATCCCGCTGATCGTAGGACTGTCAGGGAGCGTTGTATCTGTGATACCGGTAAGCTGCGGTGTATTTATTTATTATGCGCTTTTATATGTAAAGCAGAATGCAGGGGTCCTGACCAACGATATGTCGGTGGACGAGGTGGTGAAATTCATGCAGCTCATGAAGAGCCTGATGTCCAATAAGCTGATGCTTGTGATGGTTACGGCGTTTGCCCTTTCTCTTGTGGTGGTGGCGGTCACCCGGAGCTTATCCATGGATTATTCCTGGATCATTGCCATTGTGGCAGGCACCATTGCCCAACTGGGCGTAATTTTTATCGGAGATATTGCTGCAGATGTATCGGTGTCGGTTATCGGGCTTCTGGTAGGAATCCTGATTTCCATTGTGATTGCAGGAATTTATATATTTTTTGTCTTTGCAGTGGATTATTCCAGGACAGAATACGTACAATTTGAAGATGATGATTATTATTACTACGTCAAGGCGGTTCCAAAGCTGACAGTCAGCGCGCCTGATGTGAAAGTTCAGAAAATTAATGCCAGAAAGCTCCAAAGACCGCAGAGGTAGAAAGCGACCTGCGGGCATACCTTTGCACCCGGTGCCCGGTAAAGCGGGGCAGGCTCTAAAACGGGGTGGGCCCTGCCCGGATCGCATAGGCAATAATAAGGAAGAGATAAAAGGGAGGTGGAGACAATAGCAGATTTTTTAGACGGAATGTACTCCTGGGTGTCGTTCCTGCCCAGGATATCGAAAACAAACTTAGTTGAAATTATTATTATAGCCGTTCTGCTGTATGAACTGCTGACCTGGATCATGAATACAAGGGCATGGACGCTTTTAAAGGGAATCATCGTGATCCTTGTTTTCTATGTCTTTGCATATGTATTCCGGCTGGATAATATTTTTTGGATTCTCAATAAAATCGCTACGCCGGCAGTGACCATGGCGATAGTGATCTTCCAGCCTGAACTTCGAAAGGCTTTAGAGCAGCTGGGAAGCAAGAATCCCTTTACAGGGATCCTGACCTTTGATGATGGCAGGGACAATTCCAGTTTTACGGATAAAACGATTAACGAGCTGGTGAAGGCTACTTTTGAGATGGCAAGGGTCAAGACCGGAGCGCTCATGGTAATTGAACGGGGAGACTCTTTAAAAGAGATCGAGCGTACCGGAATAGAAGTGGGAGGAGTTGTCAGCAGCCAGCTTCTTATTAATATTTTTGAACATAATACGCCGCTGCACGACGGAGCGGTGGTAATTCGGGGAAATCGTGTGGCGGCGGCAACCTGCTACCTGCCTCTATCGGATAATATGTCTATCAGCAAGGACCTGGGTACAAGGCACAGGGCTGCAGTAGGCGTCAGCGAAGTCAGCGACAGCATTACCATTGTGGTATCGGAAGAAACCGGGCGTGTGACTGTGGCTTTGGAAGGCGGCCTTAAACGGATCGCGGATGCGGATATGCTCCGGTCGGTCCTTGCAGGTGTAAAACGGGAGGCAGAGGAAGGAAGCAGATTCAGGATTTTGAAGGGAAGGCGTAAGAATGAAGGAAAAGCTGTTAAATAATCTTGGACTGAAGGTTGCGTCCCTGGTGCTTGCCTTTGCAGTATGGATGGCTGTTGTCAACATTTCCAATCCCATTATTGATGATTCCCAGGTGGTTGGGATAGATGTGCGCAATGAGGACGTGCTGGAGGCTGCCAATTTAACCTATGAAATTGTGGGAAAGGATACGGTGACAGTCAGCTACCAGGTGAGAACAAGAGACCGTTCCCTGGTGAAGGCCTCGGACTTTCATGCCTATGTTGATTTAAAGGATTACAACGTGACAGGAGCAATTCCCATCACTGTGGAGATTAATAGAGATAAGGAAAACCTGGTCAAGAGTGACACCATTACGGCTAAGCCAATGGTGATCCGGATCGATACGGAAGAGCTTCAGCGCAAGAAGTTTGATCTTCAGTTCCGGATAAAAGGAACACCGGAAGAAGGGTATGCCCTGGGCATGGTCACACTGCTGCCGGATTCTGTGACTGTGGAAGGCCCTGAGTCCCAGATCGGCCAGATCAACCATATGGGAATAGAGATTGATGTGGATAATGCCAATGCGGATATCAATGCAGTGGCCTCTCCGGTCTTTTACGATGCCAACGGCAACGAGATGCCGGACATGGCAAATAAAGTGACTGTCAACAGGCACGAGATCGAATATCATGTATCCGTGCTAAAGGCCAAGAATCTTTCCATTAACTTTGAGGTTTCAGGAGAAGTGGCAAAAGGATACCGGTATACGGGACTGGAATGCAGCGTCAAATCCGTACCGGTAGTAGGCACCAAGTCGGTTCTTGCCTCCCTGACCAGCTTGTCTGTTTCCTCGGATAAGCTGAATATTGACGGTGCCACCTCTGATAAGGTGGTTCAGCTGGATTTAAGCCAGTATCTGCCGCCAAGCACCTCTGTTGCCGGGGATGAATATAAGAATGTAACCGTGAAGCTGAAGGTAGAACCACTGACTACCAGAGTATTCGCTTTGAATCTGAAGAATCTGGATAAGAAGGGTGCAGAAGCTGATTACGATTACAGTTTTGATAAAGAAACTACTGATGTTACGGTAAAAGGGCTGAAGGAAGATTTAGATGCCCTGACGGAAAAGAACTTGAATGCAGTTCTCGACGTATCGGACCAGGAGGCTGGCCCCCATCCCGGAATGGTGACATTTGAGGTTTCGGCAGGGTTTGAGGTGGTTGGTTATACGCCTTTCAATGTGATAGTTGCCCATAAGGATCCGGGCCCCGCAACGGTTGAAAGCAGCACCACAGCCACTTCTGCGGAAGTTCCTGAGTCACAATGAGAAAGTCTTTCATTTCCCTAAAAGGGAAAATGATGAAAGAATGGAGGGAGGGAATTCAGTATGGTCAGTGCTAAAGTTGTTATAAAGAATCCTACCGGCCTGCACTTAAGGCCGGCAGGGATTCTTTGTAAGGAAGCCATGAACTTTAATTCTTCGGTGAGTTTTCGATTTAAGAACACCACTGCCAATGCGAAAAGTGTGCTTAGCGTATTGGGTGCCTGCGTAAAAAGCGGGGATGAGATTACTTTTGTCTGTGAGGGAGCAGATGAAGAGGAGGCTCTGGCGACCATGGTCAAGGCTGTTGAAGACGGTCTTGGCGAATAGATTAATTATCTAATAATTAATAAGGAGGCTAATTATGTTTAAAGGAACAAGTGCATCTGCGGGAATCGGTATTGGGAAGGCCGTTAACGTGGAAGAAGCAGAGCTTAAGATCATGAGAGAGGAAGTAACAGATCCGGAGGCTGAAAAGGCCCGCTTTCAGGCGGCAGTCAGGCAGGCTATGGAAGAGACCGGCCTTCTGGCACAGGATCTTGCAACAAAAGTGGGAGAAAAGGAAGCGGAGATTTTAAACGGTCATCTGCTGCTCCTTTCTGATCCAATGTTGACAGGTGAGATTGAGAATTCTATCACGGGGGAGAATGTCAACAGCGAATATGCCATTGAAAATGTATGCAATTCCTATGCCAACATGTTCGCATCCATGGGAGATGAGCTCATGCAGCAGAGAGCCACGGACATGCACGATATCAAGACTCGCATGCAGAAGATACTTATGGGGGTAAACTCTGTGAATATTTCCGATCTTCCGGAGGGAAGCGTGATCATTGCAAGAGATTTAACGCCTTCCATGACAGCCGGGATCGATCCGGACAAGGTGACCGGTATTGTTACGGAACTGGGAGGAAAGACATCCCACAGCGCGATTCTTGCCAGAGCTTTGGAGATTCCTGCAGTGGTTGCCCTTGAGGGATTTTTAAGCCAGGTGTCCGATGGGGATGATGTGATATTAGATGGATCTAAGGGAATTGTCATTGTGAATCCGGATGATTCATTAAAGGCAGAGTATACTGCAAAGAGGGAAACCTTTTTAAAGGAAAAGAAGGAACTGGAGCAATACATCGGTAAGCCAACCGTAACAAAGGATGGCGTTGCCATTGAATTGGTGGGCAATATCGGAAAGCCTGAGGATGTGGAAAAGGTCCTTCATTATGACGGGGAAGGGATCGGATTGTTCAGAACAGAATTTTTGTTTATGGACCGTACTTCAATGCCCACAGAGGACGAGCAGTTTGAAGCCTATCGGAAGGTTGCGGCAGCTATGAACGGCAAGCCTGTAATCATCCGCACTCTGGATATCGGAGGAGATAAGGAAATTCCATATATGGGCCTTGAAAAGGACGAAAATCCATTTTTGGGATACAGGGCGATCCGTTTCTGCCTGGACCGGAAGGAAGATGTGTACAAGCCTCAGCTGCGGGCTCTTTTAAGAGCCAGTGCTTTCGGCAACATCCGCATCATGGTTCCTATGGTGACCTGCTTAGAGGAGTTCAGAGAAGCAAAGGCGCTTGTTGAAGCGCTTAAAAAGGAATTTGATGAAAAGGGAATTGCCTATAAAAAGGATATTCAAGTGGGAATCATGGTGGAAACGGCTGCTGCCTCTTTAATGGCGGATGTGTTTGCAAAGGAAGTTGATTTCTTCAGCATCGGAACCAATGACTTAACCCAGTACACCATGTCTGTGGACAGAGGAAACGATAAGGTATCCTATCTGTATTCCCCGTTAAATCCTGCGGTTTTAAGAAGCATCCGCCATGTCATTGAATGCGGGCGGAAAGAAGGGATTATGGTCGGTATGTGCGGGGAGGCTGCAAGCGATCCCATGCTCATTCCCCTTCTTCTGGCATTTGGCTTAAATGAGTTCAGCATGAGTGCGTCAGCTATCTTAAACGCCAGAAAGCTGATCACCGGTTACAGCACAAAAGAACTGCAGGCAGTGGCAGAACAGGCCATGTCCTATTCCACTGCAAAAGAGGTAGAAGATTATATGAGAGAGTTCATTAGCCGTATATAGTGAACTTAAAAAGGGAAGTGCGGCTGTCGCCAGGGCGGCGGCTGCTTTTTCCATATAAGGCGGCGTTTCGATTATTTGCCAAAGGGGATATTTTACGATGAGTGTTTATCTGATCAGCTATGGAGCGTCTTATTTATTTGCAAGAGCAGGCTTTTACTGGCTGTCCGGTATTATTTTAATACTGGCAGCTCTTTTCCTGTACTGGCGGGATTACAGCCGGACCGAGAATATCATTCATTTAAGGGGGTTGTTTTCCCTGTTCTGGGTAGGAGGGGAAGGCATTGCCTGTTTAAAGCTCTCAGAGCTTTCATTTGACTGGAATATTATTACGTGGCTCTGTTTTCTGGTAGCATTCCTGGGATTTTGGGTCACCTTTGAATTTTTCGCAAAGCTGCAGGGGGAATCAGGAGGACAGCGTTCCAGCTGGTTCAGTTTTAAAGGCTATGAGAGACCTCTTTTTCTGTCCATGGTTTTTGTCACCTTCGTATCCCTTGCCGGTTTTATCGTTGAGGCGGTGGTGCTGGGGTTCATCCCCTTCTTTGTGAAAGGAGTGCCTCATGCTTACTCTGCGTTTCACATAACAGGAATTCACTATTTTACCGTATCCTGTGTATTGGTGCCTGCGTTGTCGGTCCTTTATTTTTGCATAGAACAGGGGAGAAACGGGTTAAGGCTTATTCTGGCCGTGCTCATGGACGTCATTGCATGCGTGATTCCGATTTTATGCGTGTCCCGTTTCCAACTGATCCTGTCTGTTGGTTTGGCGGTTCTCACCTATATTGCCATGGAGCACAGGCTGAAGATTACATATGGGGTAGGCCTGATGATTGGTATGATTCCCATTTATGTGATCCTCACCATTGCAAGAGGCCATGATGTCTCCTATTTAAACGGCATTTTTCAGATGAAAAACAGCCAGATGCCTATATTCATCACTCAGCCTTATATGTACATTGCAAACAATTATGACAATTTTAACTGCCTGGTGGAGTGGCTTCCGTCCCATACGTTTGGTCTTCGGATGCTCTTTCCCTTATGGGCGCTTACAGGGCTTAAATTCCTTGTCCCGGCTCTTGTGGATTTCCCCATCTATGTGACAAAAGAGGAATTGACCACGGTCACCCTGTTTTATGATTCTTTTTATGATTTTGGGATTGTGGGCGTCCTGTTATTTGGATGTATTCTGGGTGGAGTTGGGTTTTTCCTGATGCGGATGGTAAAACGTATCCGTAATCCCATTGGCTATCTGTTCTATGCCCAGTTTGCCATGTATATGATACTGTCTTTTTTCACGACCTGGTTCAGTAATCCTTCCACCTGGTTTTACTTTGGAATGACGGGAGTTTTGTTTGCTTTCTGTTCGTGGAACAATAATGGAAGACATGGATGACGATATAAAAAGCTCCTGGAGAAACTGGTGTCCTGCCTGACGGCAGCACGTCATATTTTTCCGCGAGCTTTTTTGTTATGTATGAATTGAAATCAGGCCCCTGGTGTGCCGGAAGGCTCATTGTCCTCTGTGGGAGGGGAGATGGCAAGGCGCCTTTTCTTTTTGCGCCGCCGGTAATAGAAAATGGCAGAGGCGGCTGCGGCAATTGGGATCCAGAATGGACTGGTTGTAATGGCGATGATCGTAAGGTTTAACAAGCCGGACTTAAAAATCTTAAGATTGTCTGCGAATCCATTTCTTATGCGGGTACCGGCTGATTCCGGGGCAGTGGGAGTAAAGGTGGTGACTTCCCTGATGCTTAGGGAAACCGTGCCGTAATCCACCTGATTGTCGTATAGCTTAAGCTGGGATTCCATGGATTCCAACTGGTAGCGTATCTCGGAAAGCCGCTGCTGGAGGGTGATGACCGTATCAATTGACTCCGCTTTTTGGAGGAATTCCCACAGCTTTTCCTGCTCCACCTCCAGGGACTTTTTTCTGCTTTCCAGATCGCTGTACTGCAGCGTAACATCCTGGGTGAATTCCGATTTATCGGTGATATTACCATTGGTTTCCACTGTGCTTATAAAGCTGTCGATCTGGTTCACGGGAATCCGGATGGTCATATTGGCATACCTTGGCACCGGTTTTCCAAGGCTGTCCAGGCGGCTGCCTGACATATCGGATTGTTCCACATATCCGCCAAGCTGGGTGATCCTGGTCTGCAGGTTATGAAGCAGTGTTTCAAACCCATCTGTTTCCACGTTCATGGATATGTTCCGTATGAGTTTTCGTCCGGCTGGAAGCACCTGGCCACTTCCGTTTTCCCCTGCCAGTGATGTAACAGCTTTTTCTTCTTCCCCCTTTTCATATTGGCTGTCTGGGCTGACCGGGACATTTGTCTCTGCAGTCATAGCAGGCCCATAATCTGATACAGTGTTCTGATCCACTGCTGCGGATTTATTGGAGCATGCGCTTAAGCAGAGAATTACCAGAAGAGACGGGACGAATCCCCATTTTCTTTTTCTCATTGAACCCCTCCTTTTATCATCATATTTCTATGAATCAAGTGATATTCTTAGAATAGCATGGTGCCTGGACCATTTCAACAAAGGCAGAGAAGCTTAAGAAAAACTTATATATTTCCATGCTCTTTTACGGCTTCTGAAGGGGAAAGGTGAAAGTGTTTTTTATAGGCCCTGAAAAACGTTGAGTAGTTTTTAAAGCCGCTGTTAAAACAGGCTTCCGTAACCGGCATTCCGGTTTTTAAAAGGTCCCTTGCCAAAAGAAGGCGTTTTTCCGTAATATAGTCAAACAAAGTATAGCCGGTTTCCCCTTTAAATAAGTGCATCAGGTGGTAACGGCTGATATAACATGCCTCTGCAATGGCGTCCACGGTTATATCTTCCATCAAATGACTGTTTATATAGTCCATAATTCCTAAAATGCGCCGGTCACCGGTGGAAGGAGGAAGATACTGTACCCGGTTAGCTAAAGAAGCCCTGTTCAACTGGATCATGAATTCCAGAAATACCACCTGACAGTACAGATCCCTGGCGTAGCCGTCATGGGTGCAGGCATACTCCAGGTTCGATAATGTGCGGTACAGGCCGCTTTTTTCCATGGAATGAATCCTCAGGACGTGGGAATGCAGCTCTTTTGATTTTTGGAAACAGGTGCTCAAGTCATAGCTGTCGGACCGGTAAGCCAGTAAAAATCCTGGGGAAAGATAGACGATGATCCTTTCATAAGGCACTGACGGGTCAATGTCAGGCTTGTGAATATCGTTATGGCGTACCAGTATGATATCATAGGGATTCAGTTTATAAGCACAGCCTTCGATCCGGTAGGTAACGGATCCCCGGATGAAAATGATGATTTTATCGAAATCATGATAATGGTATTCAAAATCCTGTTTTTTTGTATCGGTCAGATGAAACAGCCGGAAATCACTGTTTAAATATCCCCGCTTTTCGTAGTTATCCATTTAATCTTATCCCTTCTATTGCGCTGCTTTTTATAATATAACATAATTTGCAATAAAAAAAGCATTATATTGATGGAAATGATAAATAGTGCTGTATATAATTAAATCTATAAAACAAATACGTATGGATAGAAGGAAGACAGGAATGAAAATAGTAGTATTAGCGGGCGGTTTCAGCCCGGAAAGAGAAGTCTTATTCTGTCGGAATTTCATATTATGAATTATATGAGGATATTAAAAGGCACGGGAAAGGAGTTTTATCATGAATATCACGTTGGAAAAATATCATGGGCTGGGCAACGATTATCTGATTTTTGACCCTAATAAAAATGAATTGGAGCTGACAGAGGAAAGTGTCCGCCTGATCTGCAACCGGAATTTCGGAGTAGGGTCTGACGGGCTTTTAGTAGGGCCTGTTTTTGGGCAGGATAAGCTGGAGCTTAAGATTTTAAATCCCGACGGAAGCGAAGCGGAGTTAAGCGGCAACGGCGTGCGGATCTTTGGGAAATACTTAAAGGATGCCGGATATGTGCAGAAAAACCGCTTTATTGTCAATACATTAAGCGGGCAGCAGACGATCCAGTACTTAAACGAGACCGGAACCAAAATAAAGGTATCCATGGGAAAATTAAGCTTTTACAGTGACGAGATCCCTGTAACAGGGCCAAGGAGAGAGGTGCTGAATGAAACCATGATGTTTGGAAGCATCCCTTACCGGGTTACCTGTGTTTCCATAGGCAATCCTCACTGCGTCATCTGGCTGAACGATATATCAAAGGAACTGGCCTGCCGGATCGGAAAGCATTCGGAAACAGCCGATTATTTCCCGGAAAAGATAAATACGGAGCTTTTGAAGGTTGTGGACAGGACCAATATTGAAATTGAGATTTACGAACGGGGAGCCGGATATACCCTGGCTTCGGGAACCAGCGGCTGTGCGGCCGCAGGTGCGGCGTACCGTATGGGGCTTACGGACCCTAAGATGTATGTACACATGCCGGGAGGCGTGCTTGAGGTGGAAATTGAAAAGGATGGCAGCGTACTGATGACAGGGGAAGTCGGTTACGTAGGGAGATTCACCCTTTCTCATGAGATGACGGAGCAGCTGCGCGCACTCCAGTAATAAAATATAACAGACTGGCAAAATGGGCACGGCAATCAACCGTTATTTCAAAGCAGGTGGGAACCGCTTTGTCTGAGATAAGCGGAAGGTTGTTGTGCCTTTTGCATTTTCCTGTTTTCATAATGTGGGTCTGAACCTGTTGACGGAAACAGCGTTTTCATACTATAATATTACAATAATTTATATGGTGCGCAGATAATGTGATGCAGGAGAGGCGGGGGCTTATGAATCTTACGTCGGCTGAAACTGGTGATGCCGGTATTTACATAGTTGACCAGGATTACAGGATCATTTATCTTAATGAAGCGGCTAAGTCATATTATCCGGATTTAAGAGAGGGAATGTACTGTTATCAGGGGGTTGGGAAAGGAATGGGACCCTGTAAAGACTGTCCGGGTACAGGGGAAAAGTCCGGGCATGTGATATTCTATAATTCTGCCTCAGAGCTTTGGATGGATGTATCCTCTGGTATAATTGACTGGCCCGGACACAAAGGCTGTAAGCTCATCATGTTCAAGCCGGTGGATGAGAAGAATAAGAATCTTTTTTATCATCTGACGGACAACACCGTTTATGATGAGCTTTTTGAATTGAACATTGCCGCGAACGCTTATAGGATCCTGTTTCATCAAAAAGATAAATTCAGGATTCCAAAGCTGGAAGGACAGTTAGACTCTATGTTTCAGGAGGCGGCGAATTTTATAATTCACCCGGAAGACAGGGAGGAATTTTTGGCATTCTGGGACAGGTCCACCCTGTTAGACCGCCTTCATGCAGGCGGAAGGATCATTAAGGGCGAATTCCGCAGGCAGCTGGTGGGCGGGAACTACTGCTGGATCAGTATGATTGCCGTTTTGTTCCGGTGCGGGGATTGTGCGGACCCAATCATCATGAGTTATGTCCAGGATATTGACAGCAGAAAGAAGCAGGAAGTGGAAGCACAGAAAAAGCTTCAGGAGAAGCGGGAAGAAACGGATTCCCTGACAGGGCTTTTCCGTTACGGCCCTTTCTTTGAGAAGGCGGACCAGCTTTTGAAAAAACAATCCGATGCAAGGTATTTTATGGTGGCCATTGATATTGAGCATTTTAAGCTGTTTAATGAATGGTATGGGGAAGAGGAAGGAGACCGATTCCTGATTAAGATCGGAAAATATTTAAAATCCCTGGAGCTGCTGTATGGTTCCCTGGCAGGGTATATGGGCGGAGATGACTTTATCATTATCCTTCCGGAAGACATTTCCATACTAAAAAACCTGGAAGGTGAGATTAATCATTATGCCAGACAGTACGGCGGTAATGCAGGATTTCTTCCGGCTTTTGGCGTCTACCGGATTGAGGACCGGAGGCTTTCGGTCAGCATGATGTATGACAGGGCGGCAATCGCCTTAAACTCCGTAAAGGGAAATTATGCCAAGAGAATAGGCTGGTACGATCCTGGCATGAAACAGAAAATGGAAAAGGACCAGATCCTTCTCTCAGAAATTCAGAGCGCCCTGGAAAAGAGAGAATTTATTTTTTATGTCCAGCCCCAGTGCAACATGCTTACAGGTAAGATCATCGGCCTGGAATCCCTGGTCAGATGGCGGCATCCGCTCCGGGGGCTTATCTCACCTGCAGAGTTCATACCGCTTTTAGAGCAGAACGGGTTTATCACCTATCTGGACATTTATATCTGGGAGATGGTCTGCAGGCAGTTAAACAGCTGGGCAAAGGCCGGGAAAAGACTGATCCCCATTTCCATCAATATGTCCCGCATGGACATCTATGCCATTGATGTTGTGGAAAAATTCAAGGAACTGGTAAGCAGGTACGAGATTGATCCAAGATACCTGGAGATCGAGATTACGGAAAGCGCCTATGCAGAGGATGATGATAAGATGCAAAGGGTTCTTGAGGATCTTCGCAGGGCGGGCTTTCCGGTGTTTATGGATGACTTTGGAAGCGGCTATTCTTCTCTTAACATGCTAAAAGATGTCAATGTTGATGTCATTAAGATCGACACCAAATTCCTGGATATGAATGAAAACAGCCAGAGCCGGGGAATGGGGATTTTAGAGACCATTGTGAGAATGGCAAGGGTCATGCAGATGAAGATCATCGCCGAAGGGGTTGAAAGAAAGGATCAGGTGGACTTTTTAAGAAATATCGGCTGTATTTACGGACAGGGATACTATTATTATAAGCCCCTTCCTGTGAAAGAGGCGGAGCAGCTCTTAATGCAGGAGGATCAGGTGGATTACGGGGGAATCCAGGCCCGCCAGTTAGGGCAGCTGAAACTGGAGGACCTGTTTAATGAAAACATCACCAGCGAGGCGATGCTAAATAATATGCTGGGGGCGATCGCCCTGTATGAAGTGTATGAGGACCGGTGCGAGGTTCTTCGGGTGAATCAGGAATATTACCACATTACAGGGGATAATCCCATTGACATGGAAGAACACAGATGGTTTTTGTTAAACAGAGTTTATAAAGATGACAGGGACTGGGTTTTGAGCATTTTTGAAAAGGCATACAACAATCCAATCCGGGGAGGCGAAGGCATTTTCCGGCAGTACCGCCTAAGCGGGAAACTGATGTGGGTACATTTGCGCGTATTCTTTTTAAGAGAACAGGATGAACACCGTCTGTACTATGGAGCGGTGAGAGATGCCACGGAACAGATGGAGCAGCGTCAGAAGCTGGAGGACTCCCAGAAAATTCTGGGAGATATGCTAAAGCTTTCCGGAAGGGATATTTCCTTTGAGAAGCTTCCTGACCGTCATGCTGCTGTTTCCATGATGGAGACCTATGTGATGCGCCGCCGCTTTCAGCCTTCGGCCCTGGTTTTATTTGAGATTTTGGGACCGGGAGAAGGCTGCGGAGGGGGGAAAGCGGTAAAGCCCCTTTTTGCCCCTTATGTGGAATGCCTGAAACGCTTTTTCCGGGAAGATGATATCATCTGCTTAAATGGCGTATATGAAGCAATGGTACTGTGCAAAAATATCCGGAACAGTGATATGGAACATAAGCTTAAGCGGGTGGAGAAAGCCTTGACCCAGGAACTTTCGGGAAATGAAACAGAGCATTTGTTCTCGATCAATTCTGCGTTTGCTATCATAGAGGCACAGGATAAGGATTTTGGAGATTGCTGTGATAAGGCAAGATCAGCTCTTATACAGTCCAGGAAGCTTGCAGACAGGGAAGCGTGAAATAGGAATAGACCGCTTCCGGTACCTGTGATATAATGAGCGCAAGAGAGCGAAGATGAGCTTGCTCATCGGCGCGAACGGCGAATGTTGATCATGAACCGTAGGTTCATGATATAGGAGCGCAAGAGAGCGAAGATAAAATCACTTCAGGGAAAGGAATAGGATTATGATAGCAGACAAGATGAGACCCCTTGTAGAAAACAATTCCGCCATCCGTGCCATGTTTGAAGAAGGAAAGAAGATGGCTGCCGTGTATGGCAGAGAGAATGTCTATGATTTCAGCCTTGGAAATCCCAATGTGCCGGCTCCGCCGGCGGTAAACCAGGCCATTCTTGACATTATCAGGGAAGAGGAAACCACTTTAATCCATGGATATATGAGCAATGCAGGATTCGAGGAGACAAGAGCTGCAGTTGCCCAGTCCTTAAACAGGCGGTTTGGGACTCATTTTCGTCTGGAAAATATTCTTATGACCGTTGGGGCGGCCAGCGGCATGAACGTGATATTAAAAACCATATTGGATCCTGGCGATGAGGTGGTGGTGTTTGCACCGTATTTTATGGAATATGGTTCCTATGTCCGCAATTATGACGGCGTACTTGTAGTGATATCTCCGGATAAGTCCAGCTTTCAGCCTGATTTAAAGGAGTTTGAGATGCGGATCACCCCCAGGACAAAGGCAGTGATCATCAACACTCCCAATAATCCTACAGGCGTAGTTTATTCTGCAGAGACTCTCAGCCAGATCGCAGGCATCCTTAAGAAGAAGGAAACAGAGTTTGGCACCCAGATCGTGTTGATTTCTGATGAGCCTTACCGGGAGCTGGCCTATGATGGGGTGGAGGTTCCCTATGTGACACCGTTTTTTCATAATACAATAGTCTGCTATTCTTACAGTAAGTCTTTGTCCCTGCCTGGGGAACGGATCGGATATCTGGTAATTCCCGACGAAGTGGAGGATTCTCCAAAGGTCATAGCTGCTGCAGCCGTTGCTAACCGTGTGCTGGGCTGTGTTAACGCGCCTTCCCTTATGCAGCGGGTAATCGTCCGCTGCGTGGATGAACAGGTGAATCTGGAAGCCTATAACAGGAATCGGGAGCTTCTCTATAACAGCTTAAAAGAATATGGATTTGACTGCATCAAGCCGGAGGGAGCCTTTTACTTATTTGTAAAGACACCGGTGGATGATAAAGAATTTTGTCAGTTCTGCAAAGAGCACAGGGTGCTTTTGGTGCCTGGAACTTCCTTTGCGTGTCCGGGCTATGTAAGGATCGCTTATTGTGTGTCCTACGAGCAGATCGAACGTTCTCTGCCGGCGTTTAAGAAAATCGCAGAAGCATATGGCCTGATGGAAAAAGGGGAGGAAGCATAATGAGACCATGGGAAGCAAACATCCGCAGGGTTGCTCCCTATGTGCCGGGAGAGCAGCCAAAGGGAGAAAAGTTAATTAAGCTAAATACCAACGAAAATCCATATCCGCCGTCGAAAGACGTCAGCCAGGCTTTGGCCGGGATGGACTGCGCCTGGTTTCGCAAATATCCGGATCCGGCAGCCACAGTTCTTATTAAAGCCCTTTCAAAAGCTTACGAGGTGGAAGAGGACCGGATTTTCGTAGGAGTAGGTTCTGATGATGTACTCGCAGTCGCTTTTATGACCTTTTTTAATTCCAAAAAGCCTATCCTGTTTCCTGATGTGAGCTATTCCTTTTATAAGGTCTGGGCGGATTTATTCCGGATTCCATATGAAACACCTGACCTTGACGAGGAATTTTGTATCCGGAAGGAAGATTATTACAGGGAAAATGGGGGAATCATATTTCCAAACCCCAATGCGCCTACCGGTCTTTTTATGCCTCTTTCTGAAGTGGAGGATATCATAGCCCATAACCAGGAATCAGTGATAATTGTAGATGAAGCCTATATTGATTTCGGCGGAGAAAGCGCATTAAGACTGACTGAAAAATATGAAAATCTTCTTGTGGTGCAGACCTTCAGTAAATCCCGTTCCATGGCAGGAATGAGAATCGGCTGTGCTTACGGGCATCCGGACCTGATCTGCGCATTAAACGATGTGAAGTATTCCTATAATTCCTATACCATGAATATTCCTTCCCTGGTTCTGGGTGCAAAAGCCCTTGAAGATGAAGCGTATTTTAAGGAAACCCTGGAAAAGATCATAAACACGAGAGAGCAGGCCAAGAAAAGACTTGGGGAACTGGGTTTTTCTTTCCCGGATTCCATGGCAAACTTTATATTTGCCACTCATAGAGAACGCAGGGCAGAGGAGATATACAAGGCTCTCCGGGAAAATAATATTTTTGTCCGGTATTTTAAGCAGCCACGGCTTGACAATCACCTGCGTATTTCCGTAGGAACGGATGAAGAGATGGAGGCGCTGTACAGTTTTTTGAAAGAATATCTTTAGAATTTATTCATTTGTCAGGAAGGCTTTTGGGGAGTATCATATAAGCGGGTGATTAAATATGGAACAAATTAGAAAATATTGCAGACTGATTCTTAATATTGTGATACCGATTTTATTTATATACTTAATTTGCGTGTGGGGACCGAAGCTTTTAAATTTCTTCCTTCCCTTTGTCATTGGCTGGGTCATTGCGGTAATTGCCAATCCGTTGGTGCGTTTCTTAGAGAAACGTTTAAAGATCGTAAGGAAGCACAGCTCCGTGCTGATCGTGGTTGCGGTGCTTGCGCTTATTATAACGGTGCTTTATTTCCTGGTCTCCAAGCTTATTTCCGAAACGGCCGGATTTGCAAGAGATATTCCCAAGTATTATGAATCTGCCTGGATCGAGATTCAGAAGCTGCTTTTGGAAGTGGAGGGGCTTTTGCAGTTCCTGCCCCAGAATATTCAGGACTCTGTGAACCAGTTTTTTACCCATATGGGCGAATATTTAAATGTGATGGTTCAGAAAATCGCCTCTCCCACGGTGACGGTGGCGGGAAATGTGGTAAAGAGCATTCCGGCAGCACTGGTTTATACCATTGTGACGATTTTTTCCTCCTATCTGTTCATTGTGGATCGGGATCGGATTATGGAAGTGCTTCGCCGGTATATACCGGCTGGAGGGGCCAAATATTATCAGTATCTGAAGAAAGATGCCAGGCGACTTGTGGGCGGTTATTTTCTTGCCCAGTTTAAGATCATGTTTGTCATTGCCTCCGTATTAGCGGCAGGATTTCTGGTACTGGGAGTGAATTATGCTCTGCTTCTTGCAGTTATTATCGCCATCCTTGATTTTCTGCCGATTTTAGGAACCGGTACCGTTCTGATTCCATGGGCATTGATCCAACTTGTTGCAGGTGAGTATGCCTTTGGTATGGGCCTGCTGGTTATTTATGTTTTGACCCTGGTCTTAAGGCAGGTCATTCAGCCTAAGATCGTAGGCGATACCATGGGGCTTGACCCTCTTATGACGCTGTTGTTTTTATATCTGGGATTTAAGATAAGCGGGATTGCCGGGATGATTCTGGCAGTACCTATTGGCATGCTGTTTTTAAATCTGTATGAGTTCGGGGCCTTTAATTCTTTTATTGGCAGCGTGAAAACACTGATCCATGATATTAATGCGTTCCGCAGGGGACCGGATTAAATTTTATCATTGATGTAGGAAACATCATGGGGGTATCCCTGTATCCCTGGAAAGCATGAGCAGGAAAGAGGAAACGATGAAAAAGAATACAAAGCTGAGAATAGCCTTATGCCTTGCAGCCGGCCTTATGACTTTAAAAGCAACGGCAGTACCCAAGGACGGATTTTCTTCGGAGGCATGGAAGCTGGAGAACGGACAATATGTGGATGCCTCCGGTATCCCGATTGAAGGCGCCCTGGAAAAGGGAATTACCGTATCAAAGTATCAGAACCGCCAGAATGAGTCAAACGGCGGGATCGATTGGAAGAAGGTGGCACAGGATGGAATTTCCTTTGCCATGGTGCGGATCGGTTATCTCAATGACGTGGATCCCTATTATTCCATAAATATGAAAGGCGCAGCGGAAGGCGGGCTTAAGACCGGTGTATTTTTCTACACCCAGGCTCTTGATACCCACACTGCAATAGAGGAAGCCAGATATGTCCTTCGGATGGTAAAGGATTACCAGATTTCCTATCCCATTGCATATGATGTGGAATCCCAGCACCTTCTTGATAATCGTTTATCAAAGCAGCAGATTACGGACAATATCAATGCATTCTGCAAGACCATTTCGGATGCAGGATACCGGCCGGTGGTTTATGCCAACAACAAATGGCTGACCAATTACATTGATATGAAACAGATACCCTATGATGTCTGGTACGCCAGATATGGCACTGTAAACAACTACAAGAACCGTACCATCTGGCAGTGCACGGACCAGGGAAGAGTGGAAGGGATCGATGGAGATGTGACCATTGAGTTCTCCTTTGCGGATTACAACGCCCTGATTCCTTCGGAAGGCTGGAAAAGTATTGACGGAAACCGGTATTATACCAAAAATTATGTAAAACAGACCGGTTGGATCCAGGTGGGAGGCATCTGGTATTATCTTGATTCCAATGGCATCATGATTCATGATACCACCATGGATATAGACGGAATTACCTATACCTTTGGCTCTGACGGAGCCATGGTACAATGACCTGATTAATGGAGTTTTGACGTGAAGACAGAAAATAATTTAGATACAGATGAAATAAGAGGACTGGTGTGGAGGCTGGCAATTCCCTCCATGCTGGCCCAGTTTGTAAGTGTTTTTTACAGCATTGTAGACCGAATGTACATAGGGAATATCGCCGGAACAGGTGAGATTTCATTGGCAGGGGTAGGAATCTGCGGCCCCATTGTGACCATGATCTCCTCTGTTGCTTTTTTAGTAGGCGTAGGAGGCTCTCCTTTAATGAGCATCCGCATGGGGGAGAAAAACCAGCGGGCGGCCAGTCAGATCCTGGCAAACTGTTTTTTGCTTTTAACGGTTCTGTCGGTGGTGATCACCGTTTCTGCCTTTATGGCAAAGGAAAGGCTTTTGATGTGGTTTGGAGCCAGCGAAGCGACTTTTTCTTATGCCAATGATTACCTTAGCATATGCCTGCTGGGCACTATTTTTGCTCTTTTGTCAACAGGGATGAACCAGTTCATCATCTGTCAGGGCTTTGCAAAGACTGGTATGAAGTCGGTTCTTTTAGGGGCCGTATGCAATATCATTCTGGACCCGGTGTTTATGTTTGTGTTTGGCCTGGAGGTACGGGGAGCTGCAATCGCCACGGTTCTTTCTCAGATGGCTTCCTGCATCTATGTGCTCCGGTTCCTGTTTGGAAATAAGCCCCCTATCCGGATCACCTTTGGCGGTTATGACTGGCAGATCATGAAACGGGTTCTGCTGCTGGGCTTAAGTCCTTTTCTCATCATTGCATTTGATAATATTTTAATCATATTCTTAAACATGATGATCCAGCATTACGGCGGAGAGGGCCAGGGAGACATGCTTCTCACCTGCATGACCATTGTACAGAGCTTTATGCTGATGGTTACCATGCCTCTTGGAGGGATCACCGGCGGGACCCAGACCATATTAGGGTATAATTATGGAGCGGGAAGGCCCGACCGGATTAAAAAGGCAAGCCTTCACATTTCAGGTCTGGCCCTTGGATTTACCACCATAATGTTTATCCTGGCTCATACGGTTCCTGAGTATTTTGTACTCATCTTTACTAAGAATGAGGCTTACGTGAACTTAACGGTATGGGCGATTAAGATTTATACCATGGGCATCATACCTCTGGCCCTGCAGTATGCGGTCGTAGACGGATTTGTGGGAATGGGAGCCGCAAAAGTCGCTATTTCCCTTTCCATGTTCCGTAAGGTGATATTTTTAGGCGGTGCTGCCCTTATTCCGGTCTGGTTTGGAATAGAAAAAATATTTTATATAGAACCTGTCTCGGATTTTATCAGCGTAGCCGTGTCGCTGGCCGTGACTTTACTGGTATTTGAACGGGTCATTAGAAAAAAAGAGACGGAAAACTGTTGACACATGGCAGGAACCAATGGATCCTGGAAGCGTGCTGCAGCCATCATGGAAAAGACGGATACTAAACCATAAAGAAAGACCGCGAAGCAAACGGAATCAGAAGATTCCGCCTGCTCTGCGGTCTTTTCATTTTGGATTAAGAACCGGTTGACTGGTAATGGGACAGTCCGAAATTCCACAAAAGTCCGGCAGGAACCAAAAAGAGACAGGCGGCCAGAGGAAGAAGGCTGTACCGGGGATCAGGAGTCTTTCCCGTAAGATACAAAAAAGGGTAATACTGAAACAGGGCAAAGGGAACCAGGTAAGTACAGATGGTCAGAAGAGTTTTCCCATAGATGCCGATGGGATATTTCCCATATTCTCTGGCTCCGTCAGTGAATACATTCATAAATTCCAGTCCCTCCAGGGTAAAAAAGCATATGGAGGCAAAAATCAGATAAATGGCTGCGAACACCGCCACCCCTCCTGTGATCATGAGGACAACGGTCACAATCCTGACAGGGTTCCAGGTGATGGAGCTGAAATTCAGGCCGTAGGCAAGCATAACGGCAGCCTGCAAAAGCCGGCCGATTCTGGTCAGCTCTATTTTGCTGCATAGGACCAGGAACAGGCTGCCTCTCGGCCGGAGAAGGATACGGTCAAATTCTCCGTTTCCGATGATGGTTTCAAAGGTGTCCAGGCTTCGGAAGATGGTCTCGGCAATCGTATAGGCCATAAGCGTAATGGAAAAACAGAGCAGAACCTCTCCGTAGGAAAAGCCCTTTACTTCTTTAAAACGGTCCATCATAAAGCGCACTCCAAGAAATATATTAAAGGATATTAAAAACTGCCCTATGGTGGTTAAAAGGAAAGAAGCCTTATGCTGCATCATGCTTTTTAAGTGTATGAGAAGATATTTTTCATATAACCGGATTGAATTCATGGTATCCCTCCTTTCAACCGCCCTGGATCACAAGGCGCTTTAAGGCACCCCGTTCCATGATCTGACCCATAACAAGGAACACTGCCAGCCAGAATACCTGTCCCAAAAGGCTTGCATACATATTATATCCTTTCAAGTCTCCGCCGAATATCCGGAAAGGAACATTCTGGGCCGATGCAAAAGGCAAAAAGTTCACAAATTCCCTGATCCCGTCCGGCAGGAAAGGAAGAGGGATGACCGCACCGCTTAAAAACTCGGAAAGGGAGGTGACGATCAGTTTGATTCCCTGGGAGGAAATGGTGTAAAAAACGGACATGTATACCACCATGCCAAAGGCAACTACAAAAAGAAGTCCCAGGGTCATGGACAAAAGGGTGAAAAACCATGTATGGATGGTTCCGGGAAGTGTGAGGCCATGAGGAGCCGGCAGCAGCCAGGCAAACAAAAGGATGGGCATGCACCGCAGGACTGCCTTGGAAAGGCGGACAGCCAGGCTCCTGGTAAACCACATATGGTAAAGGCGGACAGGGCGGCATAGTTCGTAGGCCACATTTCCGGTGGTAATGGAATGAAACAGCTCAGGTTCCCAGAACCAGGTCATGTAAAGGGCCAGAAATGCCTGTTGGAGCCATATGTAGGTGGAAAGTGCCTGGAATTCCATGGGAAAGCTTTCCGGTGCAGCCTCATAAAAGGCCCGGAATAAGAGAATCTCCATAATTCCCCATACGAACTGGGTAACCATGCCGGAAAGAGCGGCAGCCCGGTATTGAAGCCCGTGGATAAAACGGATGCGGAAAAAAGATAAGTATTTTTTCATGGTTTCTTCCTCCTATATCCGGTAATCCCGGTAAAGGGCGGCAATGATCTCATCCAGTGTGGCTTCTTCATTGGGACGGTGTGATTTTAAATCGGAAAGGGTACCGTCCAAAAGCAGCCGTCCTCTTCCAATTAAGAGGACCCTGTCTGCCAGAGCGTCAATGTCCTGCATATCATGGGTTGTAAGAAGGACCGTTGTCTTGTGTTCCCGGTTCTGCTTTCTGATGAAGTCCCGGACCGCAAGCTTGGATACTGCATCCAGACCAATGGTGGGCTCATCCAGAAACAGGATTTTAGGTCTGTGGAGAAGGGAGGCTGCGATCTCACAGCGCATCCGCTGGCCCAATGACAGCTGCCTGGCCGGAGTGCGCAAAAGCTTGCCTAAGGATAAAAGCCCGGTCAGCTCATCAAGGGTTTCCTGGTATTGGTTTGTGGGGATTTCGTAGATGTCGCGGAGCAGTTCAAAGGAATCAAGGATGGGGACATCCCACCAAAGCTGGCTGCGCTGGCCGAACACAACGCCAATGTCCTTTACATGCTTCTTGCGTTCCTTCCAGGGGATACGGCCATTGATCAGGCAGGTGCCGTTATCCGGTGTGAGTATTCCGCTTAGAATTTTGATGGTGGAGCTTTTACCTGCTCCGTTAGGTCCGATATAGCCTACCATTTCTCCGTCTCCTATGGTAAAGGAAATATCGTAAAGAGCGTGGATGATTTCCATCTCTCTGTGAAAAAGGGCCTTCACAGCTTCTGAAAAGCCGGCACTTCTTCTTGCGACCTTAAAGGTCTTGTTCATGTGTTCCACTTGAATCATATAGGTTCCTCCTGGTAGTAATATTTGTGAATCCGTCCTTTCCGGCAGCGGGCAGTTCTTAATGTTAAATAAGAAACCTGTCATGACCAGTCAGAGGATCCCAATATCTTGCCAAGCGGTGAGCGCCATTGGGTCAGCCAATGGAAACGCTGCTCTCCGGAATTAAAAATATCCATTTCCGGGGACTCTACCGTGGTATCAATATTCTCTTTTCCTGAATATCAGATGTGAAATTAGATTGGAAAAGGACCTTTAGTCTACCATTGCCAATAAAGGCTGTCAAGTGCGCAGAAAAAAATGCTTGACAAATTATGAAAAGGTGATAATATAAACATATGAACAGTTATTCATATAATAATATTAGGATTAAGGAGGTACCAAATGGAGCAGGATAGCAAAAAAAACATTCAGGATTATGAAATCGACCAATGCGATTTTATCTGCGTTCATGAAAACGTGGTAAATCAGGTGTTAAAAGCCATGCCCCAGGATCAGGAGCTTCTTGATCTGGCGGATTTTTTCAAAGTGTTTGGTGATGCTACCAGAATAAAAATCCTCTACGTACTCAGTCAGTCGGAGATGTGCGTGTGTGATATTGCCAACCTTCTGAAAATGGGGCAGTCAGCCATTTCCCATCAGCTTCGGATATTGAAGCAGATGCGTCTGGTGAAGTTCCGCAGAGAAGGAAAGACCGTATTTTACTCCCTTGCCGACGGCCATATTGAATCGATTCTGGCCCAGGGGATGGAGCATATCAATGAGTGATTAAGATAATAATAAAAGAATGAAAAAGGAGAGTATAGGTTATGAAAAAGATTGTTAAGCTGGAAGGTTTATGCTGTGCCAACTGTGCAGCCAAGATTGAAGAAGAGGTAAAAAAATTAGATGGTGTGGAAAGCGCATCCTTAAGCTTTATGACCCAGAGGATGACCATGGAAGTCGAAGAAAACAGATCAGATGAAATTATGGAAGCGGCAAGAAAGATATCAAATAAAATCGAGCCGGAAGCAGAATTTAAGGTATTGCGGTAAGAGAAAAGGAGCGGCTATGACGAAGAAACAGAAACAGATGGCAATAAGACTTGTGGCCAGCGCCTTGTTTTTTGCGGCAGGAATGATTGTGGAAGAAAAAACAGTCTGGTACTGGATGCTTTTTTTGATCTCCTATCTGGCAGCAGGATATGATATTCCCTTAAAAGCACTCCGGAATATTAAAAACGGCCAGATTTTCGATGAAAACTTTCTCATGACAGTGGCAACCTTCGGTGCTATCGGCATCGGGGCTATGGAAGAAGCGGTAGGAGTTATGCTGTTTTACCAGGTGGGTGAACTCTTTAATGACTACGCGGTAAACAAGTCCAGAAAGTCCATCACCGAGCTTATGGATATTAATCCGGAATATGCAAACCTGCTCCGGAATGGGAAAGAAGAGAAAGTAGACCCTTATGAAGTGTCTGTTGGAGACAGGATCGTAATAAAGCCGGGAGAAAAGGTGCCTCTTGACGGCATCGTCGTAAAGGGGAACGGAGGATTGGATACCAAGGCCCTGACCGGAGAATCCATGCCTGTGGAAGTGAAGGAAACGGATGCAATATTCAGCGGTTCCATCAACTTAAACGGTGTTTTAGAGGTTGAAGTAACAAAGATCTTTGATGACTCTACGGTTGCAAAGATTCTGGAGCTGGTGGAAAATGCCAGTTTTCGAAAGGCAAAGGCCGAAAACTTCATTACCAGGTTCGCAAAAATCTATACGCCGGTGGTGGTAGGCCTGGCGCTTATCCTGGCAGTGATTCCTCCCCTGGTGTTTGGCGGTGAATGGGGAACCTGGATTTACCGTGCCTGCAGCTTCCTGGTTGTCTCTTGTCCTTGTGCGCTGGTGATATCCGTGCCTCTAAGCTTTTTTGGAGGGCTGGGCGCTGCCTCCAGACATGGGATTCTCATGAAGGGAAGCAATTACCTGGAAGCCATGGCTTCTTTGGAAACCGTTGTCTTTGACAAGACAGGAACCCTTACAACAGGGAAATTTAAGGTTACAGATGTAGATCCTTTAGAAGGAACAAAGGAAGAGCTTTTAAGGCTGGCGGCTTATGGGGAGTTTCATTCCAACCATCCCATCGCCTTATCGGTGAAGGAAGCCTATGGAAAGCCTATTGATGAGAGTTTTATCGAAAGTGTGGAAGAAATTGCAGGATATGGCATCAGAGCAGAGATTAAAGAGGATGACAGAGAGCATGAACTTTATATCGGCAATGCAAGGCTTATGGAGCAGCAGGGAATAGCAATCACTGATCAGGGCACTGTAACAGGAACGTCCCTTTATGTGGCGGATGGAGGGCGCTATCTTGGCTCCATTACCATTTCCGACACCATTCGTGAAGATGTGCCCATGGCCTTAAAAGGATTAAAGGCAGCCGGAGTAAAGAAGCTGGTGATGCTGACTGGTGATAAGCCGGAGGTAGGTCAGGCGGTTGGCGAAAAGCTGGGTCTTGACGAGGTTCACGGCGGATTGCTTCCCGGTGATAAGGTAGGAAAAGTAGAAGAGCTGTTATCAAGAAAACAGGAAGGGCTTAACCTGGCCTTTGTGGGCGACGGCATCAATGACGCTCCGGTCCTTGCCCGGGCAGATGTGGGAATTGCCATGGGAGGAATCGGCTCCGATGCGGCGGTAGAAGCCGCGGATGTGGTGATCATGACAGATGAACCGTCAAAGATTATAGATGCCATTGCAATCGCAAGAAAAACCGCAAGAATTGTCAGGCAGAATATCATTTTTGCCATTGGAGTGAAAGTGCTCATTCTTCTGTTGTCGGCGGCAGGAATTGCCACCATGTGGGCAGCCGTATTTGGAGACGTAGGCGTCTCGGTACTTGCTATTTTAAATGCAATCCGGGCGTTAGCATATCAAAGTAATAAATAAAAATATTGACAAATTTTTTTCAAGCTGTTATATTTTACACATATGACGGGGTGGTGCGAAGATGGTCCATTGATGTGAGACTGTATTCGCCTACCCTTTTTCCTGTTACAGGAAAGCAGGGTTTTTATGGTTTTTAAGAAGGGAGATAGCATTATGAGCAAGTACAGCAAAGAAGATATATTCCGGATAGTAGAAGAAGAGGATGTGGAATTTATCCGTCTTCAGTTCACTGATATTTTCGGTATGCTTAAGAATGTTGCCATTACAAAAAGCATGCTTGGGAAGGCTCTTGATAACCGCTGCATGTTTGACGGTTCTTCCATTGAAGGCTTTGTAAGAATAGAAGAATCCGATATGTATCTTTACCCGGATCTTGATACTTTTGAGATTTTTCCGTGGCGCCCCCAGCAGGGGAAGGTTGCCCGCCTGATGTGCGATGTATATAGTCCGGACAGGACGCCTTTTGAAGGTGATCCCAGATTTGTGCTCAAAAAGGTGTTAAAGAAAGCAAAAGATATGGGATTTGAATTCCATGCGGGACCAGAATGTGAATTCTTTCTTTTCCATACGGATGAAGAGGGACGTCCCACAACGGACACCCATGAAACGGCAAGCTATTTTGATGTGGCACCCATTGACCTGGCTGAGAACGTCCGCCGGGATATGGTGCTGAATCTGGAAGAAATGGGATTCATGATCGAGGCTTCCCACCATGAAATTTCGCCGGGGCAGCACGAAATCGATTTTCAGTATGCAGAAGGCATGGTGACAGCGGATAACATCATGACCTTTAAAATGGCGGTAAAGTCCATTGCCAAGCGCCACGGACTTCACGCTACCTTTATGCCAAAGCCCAAGGCAGGCGTCAATGGCTCCGGAATGCACATCAACATGTCCCTGTCTGATTTAAAGGGCAACAATATGTTTGAGGACCCATCCGATGAGCTTGGCTTAAGCAGGACTGCCTACCAGTTTATAGCCGGAATCCTTTATCATATGAAAGGGATGACCATACTCACCAATCCACTGGTCAATTCCTATAAACGCCTTGTTCCCGGATACGATGCCCCGGTATATATTGCATGGTCAGCCAAGGCAAACAGAAGCCCTTTGATCCGTATCCCTGCTTCCAGAGGGGCAGGAACAAGGATCGAGCTTCGCTGCCCGGATCCTGCCGTCAACCCATACCTGGCTTTAGCCGCCTGCCTGGCTGCCGGTCTTGATGGAATAGAAAAAGAGATGACTCCGCCGGAGAGCGTTGACAGGAACATTTTCGCCATGCTGCCGGAGGAGATTGTGGAAAAGGGAATTGAGCATCTGCCGGAGACTCTGGGAGAAGCCATCGAAGCTTTCCGTAAGGACGATTTTATGAAAAAAGTGCTGGGCGAACACATCTTTACCAAATACCTGGAAGCCAAGGAAACCGAATGGCATCTGTTCCGGGCCCAGGTAACAGATTGGGAAGTGGAAGAATACCTGTATAAATATTAATGTTTTCTGGTACGATTATCTGGAGGTGAGAGTGTTTGACCAATGTGATAGTGGCATTTTCCAGAGAAGAGGATGCAAAAAATATTAAAAATATTCTTGTGAGGAACGGCTTTACGGTAGCAGCGGTCTGCACCTCCGGTGCCCAGGCGGTAAACAGCGCCGACGAGCTGGGCAGTGGAATCGTTGTATGCGGCTGCAGGTTTGCAGATATGGTATTTTACGAGCTTTACGAATGTCTTCCAAAAGGCATGCAGATGCTTCTTTTGGTGTCCCCCAGCCAGTGGAGCGGCAGAGCGCCTGAAGGTGTGGTCTGCCTGGGCCATCCATTAAAGGTACAGGACCTGGTAAGCACCCTGGAAATGATGGTGGAATCCCTTGCCAAAAGGCGGAAGAAGTTAAAAAGCCAGCCAAAAGAGCGGAACAGCGAGGAGAAGGAATTGATCAGAGAGGCAAAGGAGCTTTTGATGGAACGGAACCATATGTCTGAAACGGATGCCTACCGGTACATCCAGAAATGCAGCATGGACAGCGGAACCAATATGGTGGAAACCGCCCAGATGATCATGAGCCTGATCAATCGATAGTTATGGGAGAGAATGATGAAATTTACAAAGATGCAGGGAATCGGTAACGATTACGTATATATCAACTGTTTTGAGGAATCCGTGGAAGCTCCGGAGGCGCTTGCGAAAAAGGTCAGCGACCGTCATTTTGGCATTGGATCCGATGGGCTGATCCTTATCTGCCCGTCCAAAACAGCGGACTGCCGCATGAGGATGTTCAACGCCGACGGCACGGAGAGCCAGATGTGCGGCAACGGCATCCGCTGTGTAGGAAAATATGTTTACGATCATCATCTGGTGAAAAAGACGGAATTCGATGTGGAGACAGGGGCAGGGATCAAGCACTTAAAGGTTAAGCCTGAGAATGGCCGGGCTGTTCAGATCACGGTGGACATGGGAGTGCCAAAGATCACCAGCCAGGTGCCGGAGACGATCTGCATTGAAGGAAAGGACTATGAGTTCATCGGCATTTCCATGGGAAATCCCCATGCCATTTACTATATGGACCACATTGACGGCCTGGATTTAGAGACCATTGGGCCTGCCTTTGAAAACCATGAGCGTTTCCCGGAACGGACGAATTCGGAGTTTATCCAGGTGGTGAACCGGAATTACATCCGCATGCGGGTGTGGGAGCGGGGCAGCGGGGAAACCTGGGCCTGCGGGACAGGAGCCACCGCCAGTGCGGTTGCCTCAGCCTTAAGCGGCCGCACCTCCCAAACGGTTGAGGTGGAATTAAAGGGCGGCAATCTGACCATCCACTGGGACCGGGAAGGAAGCGGCCATGTGTTCATGACCGGGCCGGCAGTAGAAGTATTTGAGGGAACATTTGACATAAATAATCTTTAAGGTAACAGGAGGAACCTATGGTAAAAATCAATGAAAACTACTTAAAGCTTCCGGGAAGCTATCTTTTTTCCACCATTGCAAAAAAGGTAAATGCCTTTACTGAGGCAAATCCCCATAAGAAGATCATCCGTCTGGGAATCGGCGATGTGACCCAGCCCATTGCGCCGGCCATTATAAACGCTCTTCATGAAGCAGTGGATGAGATGGGGCATAAGGAGACCTTTCATGGCTATGCACCGGATCTGGGCTATGGATTTTTAAGGGAAATCATTGCAAAGGAAGATTACGTTTCCAGAGGCTGTGACATATCCCCTGATGAGATCTTTGTCTCGGATGGGGCAAAGAGCGATTGCGGAAATATCCAGGAGATTTTTGATGAAAGCTGCCGTATCGCTGTCTGTGATCCGGTTTATCCGGTTTATGTGGATTCCAATGCCATGGCAGGAAGAACGGGGGTATATGAGGAAGAGGCAGGTAAGTGGAGCAATGTGATCTATATGCCCTGTACAGCTGAAAACCATTTTGTACCGGAGCTTCCAAAAGAGACACCGGATCTCATTTACTTATGCGTTCCAGGCAATCCCACCGGTACGACCCTGACAAGGGACCAGTTAAAGGTATGGGTGGATTATGCCAATAACAATGGCGCGGTGATCCTTTATGATGCTGCCTATGAAGCTTATATCGCTCAGGATGACGTGCCCCATTCCATCTTTGAGATCGAAGGTGCGAAAACCTGTGCCATCGAATTTCGTTCCTTTTCCAAAAATGCAGGCTTTACCGGGGTCCGCCTGGGCTTTACCGTCATTCCAAAGGCCTTGGTAAGGGGAGGGGTTTCCCTTCATTCCCTATGGGCTAGACGCCATGGAACCAAATTTAACGGTGCCCCCTACATCGTTCAGAAGGCAGGGGCAGCGGTCTATTCGGCCGGGGGAAAAGCACAGCTAAAGGAACAGGTGGCCTATTACATGAGAAATGCAAAAGTCATTTACATGGGGCTAAAGGAAGCCGGCTGCCAGGTTTATGGCGGCGTCAACGCTCCATATATCTGGTTAAAGGTACCGGCGGGAATGACCTCCTGGGAATTTTTTGACCGTCTCCTTGAAGAGGCCGGCGTGGTGGGAACTCCTGGAAGCGGATTTGGGCCAAGCGGCGAAGGATACTTCCGTTTGACCGCATTTGGCACCTATGAGAACACCCTGGAAGCCATTGACCGGATCAAGAAAATGCCATCCCTTAAAAAATAAGCATTGACAAGTTTTTGATGATTGGTTATGATAAATTTAAGAAAGATCCATAAAAATGGAGTTTTATTTAAAAGAACAAAAGCGTTCGGTGCCCTGGCGGTACTGACGCTTTTCTTCTTTTTAGGAGGAAGAAATGGATGACATCGATAAGAAAATAGTGAAGACATTACAAAAGAATGCCCGGGCATCCCTAAAGAATATAGCGGAAACCACCTTTCTGTCTTCTCCCGCAGTTTCCGCCAGAATTGAAAAGCTGGAGCGGGAAAAAATCATCACCGGATATCATGCTGCGGTGGATTCAAGGAAGCTGGGATATCATATTACCGCATTTGTAAGTCTTGATGTTTCTCCGGCGGATAAAATCCGGTTTTATGGGGAAATGGAGTCCATTTCCAATGTACTGGAGTGCAACTGTGTCACAGGAGAATACTCCATGCTGATCAAGATGGCCTTTCCAAGTACCATGGAGCTGGACATTTTTATTGGGCAGCTCCAGAAATATGGAAAGACCAGCACTCAGATCGTATTTTCAACTCCGGTAGGGCCAAGAGACATGGATGTAATGGCGGAATTAGGAGAAAAAGAATAAATGTGGTACAAAAAAGTGGTACCGAGAAGGCTGCTTTTACATACTTTATATAATAGAAGTATGTGAAGGGAGTTTTTCTTTTGGCTGAGAGAATGATCGTAGTAATAGATGCCGGTCACGGCGGCACGGACCCAGGTGCGTCCTATGGCGGACGGCAGGAAAAAGATGATAACTTAAGGCTTGCGATGGCTGTGGGAAGAATTCTTGCAGACAACGGAATTGATGTCAGATATACCAGAACTGACGATACCTATAATACGCCCCTTGAGAAGGTCACCATGGCCAACGACACGGAAGCAGATTTCTTTGTTTCCATTCACCGAAATGCAATGCCGGTTCCAGGTACCGGTTCCGGAATAGAGGTTCTTGTATTTGAAGATAATGGGACATCGGGCATGCTGGCAAAAAACATAGGCGAAGCCTTAAATAAGACGGGATTCGCCAATTTAGGCACAGTGGAACGTCCGGGTCTGGTTATTCTCAGGCGGACAAAGCTTCCAACCGTTATGGTGGAAGTTGGATTTATTGATAACGAAATGGATAATGATTTGTTTGATCAGAATTTTCAGGATATTGCCCAGGCCATTGCAGATGGCATCCTGAATTCCATAACGGAACAGGAAGATACACGTCCTGAATATTATCAGGTGCAGACAGGAGCATTCCGGGTTCACACTCTGGCTGAAGATGAGGTTAATACTTTAAAGGCCCAGGGGTTCCCGGCATTTGTAGTCTATGAGGATGGACTTTATAAGGTTCGTGTAGGAGCATTCCGCAATATTGACAATGCGGTGCGCATGGAGCAGACTCTCAGGCGGCTCGGATATAATACGTTCATGGTAAAAAGACCGGCTGTGTCTTGAGATCTGGCCGCAGGGACGCAGGCTTAAAAAAAGCAGCGCTCTGCGGCTTTTTGACATCCGCTTAAAGCGCTGTCAGTAATGGCTGGAACAAGGGGAAATATGTATTAGAAGCGGTTAAAAAGGCATAGGATATACCATATATATAAAATTCAGGAGGAATTGTTTGAAGTATATCAGTGAACTTTTAAAGGGTGTTATCATTGGTGTGGCGAACATACTTCCCGGCATAAGCGGGGGAATGCTGGCCATTACCATGGGAGTGTATGATAAGATTATTCATGCGGTAACGCAGCTGTTTAAGGAGCCTTTAAAAAGCCTTCGGGTTCTCTTTCCCTATGGGGTGGGAGCGGTGGCAGGCATTGTTTTTCTTTCTCTGGCATTTGAATATCTTTTTCATACATATCCGCTCCAGACCAAAATGGCATTTTTGGGCATGATCGGCGGCGGGCTCCCTTCCTTGTTTCAAAAGTCATTTTCAAAAGACCGGGCAGACAGAAGGAAAGGAATATTAACGGCTGCCCTTACCTGCGGTGTGGTCATTCTCATCACCTTTATCGCTGAAACAACCATTACCTCCGGCAGCAGCGGGGAGGGAATGAATATGGCTTCCGGCGCGGCTTATCTTTCCTCTGAAAAATTCTGGGTATTCACGCTGTTTTTCGTGGGCCTGGTAGCTGCGGCCACCATGGTGGTTCCGGGGGTGAGCGGGTCCATGATTATGATGATGCTGGGTTTTTACGAACCCATACTGCAAACAAATAATGCCTGCATAAGAGCCCTTTCTACCCTTGATGTCCAAAGCCTTTTGTCCAATGGAGTGGTGCTGGCACCTTACATAACTGGCCTTTTCATAGGCGTTTTTCTATTTGCCAAGGTGGTGGAACGTCTGCTCACCCGCCATGAACGTCAAATGTACCGGGTTATTATAGGCCTGGTATTTTCCTCTCCTTTTGTCATCTTGTGGGATATGCCGTGGGAAAGAGTGAAGCTGTATGAGCTTTTGGGAGGAATTGCTCTGGCTTTGCTTGGATATGTGGCGGCTGAGCTGCTGGGGGGAGAAGGATAACATAGGACAGGAAAATAAAAGGAGAAAGGTCTTTTAAATGAAATAAGACCTTTCTCCTTTTTTATGAATACTCTGCGATTCGTGTGATCCCTACATAAATGTGGGAAATTCTGTACCATGTGGCAAAATCAATGATGCCGGTTACCGGAAGCCCGAAAATGGACTGGAACTGCCGGACTGCTTCAGCGGTGGCAGGACCATAGATTCCATCGGCTGTGATACGGGGAATCGCGGTATAGACGGTAGCGATTGTATCAAGCTGTTCCTGGACCTGTTGGACCTTATCTCCGCTGGCACCGATGGTTAAGTTATAACCGGGGAAGGATGAGGGGATCCCGGATACCTGCTCGGCGGTGTTGATATACATATTGCTTCCATAATAGTGCCGCAGTATCTCAATAGCGGAATAGCCCTGTTCTCCAAGGGTGCAGCTCCCCCACTGGGACATCCAGTTCGGGCACTGGACCCTGTGGCCGTCACAGTACTGGGTAAGTATGGGCTGCCTGATGCCGGGGCGGGACAAGTAACTGTTGAAGATTTCATCGACAATCTGGGAAATACTTTCATAAATGTTTCGTCCATAGATCCACTTATGGTCAAAGGCTGTGGAAGATGTTATGGTAAAATCATAACCCTGGTTCCTGTACCATTCCGTATAAACGCGGTTTAAGGTAAAGCTCATAATTGCCAGTACATTGGCGGTTATGGAGGCGCGGGGCCAGGTGGCGTAAATTTCGCTGGAAGCCACGTTTTTAATATAGTCAAGATAGGGAACGTAATAATTTTTAGCTGTGGGGTCGGTAGGAACCCCATCGTGGACCACGATTGTCTGAGGCACAACCACACGGCTTAAAACAATTTCTCCCGTCTCTGCCGTAGGTTTTACTTCAGCCTCCGCAATTTTAGGAGGATATTCCCCATATAGGGTGTGGTCCGGGATAACAATGGGAACGTCCGGAGATACTTCGTCCTCGATGGGAATCATGCGCACCGGCTGTATGGCCGTGGTATCCGGAAGGATTTCCGTGCCGGAGATGGCGACGGGCTCAAAGCCCTGGGCCCGGATGTTGATTGTGTATTCCGAGTAAGGCTGGGCAAGGCCCGGGGATAAGCTTAAGTCAATGGGAGGAGCGGCAAGGTTGACCTGCTCTGTCTGGCCGGATGAATTGGTGGTAAGATGTTCCACTGTACTTTCAGGATCTCCTTTGTAGGCAATGGAAACCTCTGCATCCCGGATGGGAAAGTTATTTTCCTGGGAAACCACATCTACCTGAAGAATGCCGGAAGCAGCGGTTTCCTGTGCCACAGCTGTCATGTATTTTTTCATAGAATGCCCCTTAATGAATTGATTATTATTAAATATATTAAGGGGGAAAGGGAATAATTACAAAAGCTCCCGCAGGTTAAATATAAAATTTAATCCTGCGGGAAGCTTTTTAAAAAAAGGATGATTTTGGTTCTTGAAACATGGACTCCACATAGTTTCGCATTTCAACCCGGCTTTCAATGGTTCTTGCCCCGTCTACAATCCTGTCTCTCTCATGTTCCGTAAGGCCGGCAAACCGTGTCAGAATATCCGAGTGCTGCGCTAACTCCATGGTAAAGCCAATGGGCAGTTCGCTGTTATCAATCATATTTTATCACCTCAGCCTTAGTCTGTGCGGTTTGTCCCGAAAGTATACTTTTGAAAAAACAGCCATGTATTTTGTGTTTTTTTAGTTGTGATAATTCTTTACTATACTGAAAAAGAATGTATAATATATCTAAAGGTATCGCTTTTTATGTACATCATGTAAAAATCCGGAGGATCTATTACAAAACAAGAGGTGACGTTATGGTAAATAATTTGGTATTGCAAACAGATTTTGGACAGGGAGATGGCGCTGTATCTACGATGTATGGAGTAGCGTATTCTGTAAATGACAAAATAGTTGTATCGGATTTAACCCATGAGATCCCGCCATACGATATTTGGGTGGCAAGCTACAGACTGTATCAGACTGTTAAATACTGGCCGGAGAATACGGTGTTTGTATCTGTTGTAGATCCTGGAGTAGGTTCGGACAGAAGGTCAATTGCAGTTAAGACAAAATCAAATCACTATATTATCACTCCTGACAATGGAACGTTGACTCACATTATGCATTATGATGGAATTACGGAAGTCAGAGCCATTGATGAGGTGAAAAGCAGGTTACCATATTCAGAGGAGAGCCACACATTCCATGGAAGAGATATCTATGCCTATAACGGAGCCCGGCTTGCAGGAGGGGAGGTTGCTTTTGAAGATCTTGGTAGAATAATTCCTATAGAAAGTATAGAAAGATTAAAGCTGGTGGATGCAAGAAAAGACGGTAAGTCGGCCTTTGGAAGTATCGATGTTCTAGATGTCAGATTTGGATCGATCTGGACGAATATTCCGAATGAGTATATAAAAGATATCGGTATAAAGCATGGTGATAATCTTGAAGTTAAGATATTCCATAAAGATAAAAAAGTGTACCAGAATATAATTTTATTTGCAAAAAGTTTTGCGGATGTTAAAGTTGGCGAACCATTGGTTTACATCAATTCTCTTGTAAATATAGGCGTGGCAGTAAACCAGGACTCTTTTTCAAATCTATACCACATAGGAACAGGGGAAGACTGGACTATAGAGATCAGAAAGGCTCCGAGAGTTATATATGAAGAGGACTGATAAAAACCGGCAAATGCTGCAGACATTAGCGGCGGAATGGAGAGTAAAATGAAAAATAAATTTTCAGTAAGAACCGTTGTGGCCATTGGAATAGGAGCGGCTGTTTTTGTGATCCTGGGAAGATTTATGGTGATTCCTACGGGGATTCCCAATACAAACATGGAGCTGACCCATCCCTTTGTGGCACTTATGGCTGCCATATTCGGACCTTTAGCAGGAGGACTCATTGCACTCATCGGACACGCATTAAAGGATTTTACTACATATGGATCGGCATGGTGGTCCTGGGTTGTGTGTTCCGGTATCATGGGTGTGATTTATGGCCTGATCGGTAAAAAGATTGACATTGAGCACGGGATTTTTGGTAAAAAGGAACTTATCTTTTTTGTAATATGTGAGGCCATAACTAATATGGCAGTATGGGGAATCGTTGCTCCGACCCTGGATATTTTAGTATATTCTGAGCCTGCAAACAAGGTATATCTGCAGGGGATTATTTCAGGTGTCGTTAATACTGTGGTCACGGCAGTGGTTGGCGGAATCCTGATGAAAGCCTACGCTTCCACAAAAACAAAGGAAGGAAGTCTTAAAAAAGATTAATAAGCAAAGGATTTACAAAGAAAAATGAGGAGTACACATGAAAGAACCTATCATTTCATTCAGGGATTTTACATTTAAATACTTATCTCAGGCAGAACCTACATTGAAAAATATAAACCTGGACATATATGAAGGGGAAAAGGTGCTTGTAATAGGTCCGTCGGGAAGTGGAAAATCGACGATCATCAAATGCATCAATGGTCTTATTCCAAATAAGGAGGAAGGCACATTAACTGGTGAAGTGCTTATAAAAGGGAAAAGTCTGCCAGACTATTCCCTTTTTGACCTGTCATTTCTTACAGGAACAGTTCTTCAGGATACTGATTCACAGTTTATAGGATTAACAGTAGGCGAGGATATCGCTTTTTCACTGGAAAATGACAATGTGGCGCAGCCGGAAATGAAAGACAGGGTCCGGCATTGGGCAAAAGAGGTTAATATTGATGATTTTCTGTCGTCACGTCCCCAGGATCTTTCAGGAGGTCAAAAGCAGAGAGTTACAATGGCCGGGATATTAATCGACGAAAGCCCTGTTCTTCTTTTTGACGAACCGTTGGCAGCTCTTGATCCGCAAAGCGGACAGGAGGCAATAGAAATAATAGATACCATTCATAAAAAAGGCGGTTCAACGATCATTATAGTCGAACACAGGCTGGAAGATGTTCTGTACAGACCTGTTGACAGAATTGTAGTGTTTTATGATGGAGAAATAATTGCCAATATGGCAGAAGAGGAATTACTGAAATCGGATATCTTAAAAAAACACGGATTAAGGGAACCTTTGTATATTACAGCGATGAAGTATGCAGGGGTAGATATAAAGTCCATGGAAAGGGTGCGCATGGATCATGCTGCACTGGATTTAAATATAGCAGGCAGGCTGGAGCAGTTTGCGGAAAGCGTTGAAAAAAAGCCGGAAGAGAATAAATATAAAGCTTCTTTTGTTTTGGAAAATATAAACTTCAGCTATAATAAGGAAAAGATTAATTTAGATAATATCAGCTTATCATTTAAGAAAGGAGAAATGATAAGCATTGTGGGAGAAAATGGGGCAGGTAAAACTACTCTGGCAAAGGCGATATGTAAATTTATAACTCCGGATTCCGGGAGAATTTTGCTTGAATCCAATGATATAAGCTCTGATTCCATAAAAGAACGGGCAGATAAAGTTGGCTTTGTCATGCAGAATCCCAATCAGATGATAAGTAAAAAGATGATCTTTGATGAGGTGGCATTAGGGCTGCGCCTTCGGGGAGCAGATGAAGATACAATAGAAGAAAAAGTTAACAGTGTATTACAGGTATGCGGACTGTACAGCTTTCGCAAATGGCCCATTGCTGCTTTGAGTTATGGACAAAAAAAGAGGGTAACCATAGCTTCCATTCTGGTTTTAGAGCCGGATTTTCTCATTCTGGATGAGCCGACAGCGGGTCAGGATTACAAAAATTACTCGGATATCATGGCATTTTTAGAAGAATTAAATGCCATGGGTAAGACGATTATAATGATTACACATGATATGCATTTAATGATAGAATATACTGACAGAACCATAGTTATGGCAAATTCTAAGGTGATTGCAGATACTGATCCGATTTCCGTTCTGACGGACAGAGATTTAATTAAGACGGCTAGTCTGAAAGAGACAAGCTTATTTACATTGGGAGAAAAAATGAATTTGAAAGATCCTGTGGAGTTTGTCCGGAAATTTATCAGCTATGACAGGAGGATGCGCAGTGACAGGTAATAAAACATTAGGCTATCATCCGGGTAACACAATCATACATCATTTAAGCGGAACATCAAAAATGTTGTTCTTTTTGATTGTTTCAGTCTCCTCAATGCTTACATATGATACAAGGCTTATTATTTTTATAAGCATATGTTCTCTTGCTTTAATTAAAATTTCCAATATACACTGGGAGGATATATCCTTTGTTATTAAATTTATCCTGTTTTTTTCTGTGTTGAATATTTTGGCAGTATATGTTTTTCAGCCTTCCTATGGGGAGATTTTATACGGAAGCAAGACTGTAATAATTGAAGGTTTCGGAAGATTTTATCTTACGTTTGAGGAATTATTTTATCTGATAAATCTGTGTTTAAAGTATTTTGCAACGATTCCGCTGGTGGTAGTATTTTTATTGACCACTGATCCGTCAGAATTTGCAGGAAGTTTATCGAAAATCGGAGTAAGCTATAAGATAAGTTATGCCGTATCTCTGGCATTAAGATATATTCCGGACATACAGGAAGAGTATTTCAGCATATCCTCATCCCAGATGGCAAGAGGATATGAAATATCTGAAAAAGGAAAGCTGAGAGAAAGAATCAAAGGCGCGGCAAATATTGTTTTGCCTTTGATTTTATCCAGCCTGGACAGAATAGAGACAATTTCTACTGCTATGGAACTTCGCCGCTTTGGTGAAAAGGAAAAACGCACGTTTTACAGTGAAAAACCTTTTTCAAAGTTGGACTATTTAACCGTTATTTCTGCATTTCTGATTTTGGGAATGACCATTTTATTATCTTACATAAACAAAGGGAGATTTTATAATCCATTTTAACCTCATCAAGTAAGTTCCCGCTTCAATGTCAGGGAGGCATAAGTGGTGGTCGGGATTTACTTATGTCAGAAGGGGCTTGCCCCTTCTGACAAGCTGGGATAGCAGCTATGAGGCTATGGTCGGCGGAGCGGGGCACGCTGTGAGCAAGTAGGGTCGCAGATTGCGAATATCCGCTTGACGTCTATCCGGGGCCTGATTCCATGCAGCAGGGAATTTTTCTGCTCATTTCCAACATGATATTGATGTGTGTTTGATACAACCTGAATATGTCAAAGCCATTAGGGGTAGGAAAACGGATAAAAAGAATTTTAAAAGGATTGTTGATCTTTAAAAATTTGATTTAGTCAGATATTCCTTTATTCCACCAAAGAAGTTTCGACAGCTTCGTGAAATTGAATAGACTTTGCGTTATCAAATGTGATATAATAAAGACAGCATTATTATTGGAAAAATATAAACTTGGTGTGTAATAAAATAATTATAAAGGAGTGTGATACCATGGCATTGACCAATGAAGATTTACAGGCTATAGCAGCATTAATGGACGAAAAAGTTAATCCGATAAGAGCTGATATACGAGATATGAAGGCAGATATTAATGATATGAAGACGGATATTAATGATATGAAGACAAATATTAATGATATGAAGACAGATATCATTAATATGAAATCTGATATCAATAAACTGTCCGACAGAATAGAAGTTCTGGAAATCAAGCAGGATGTTACATCACGTAAAATCGAAGATCTTACGTATCGTGTCGCCAGTTTGGAGCATTATAGCAAAAAGGAGTTTACAAAGATTAACGATCAAATAGAAACGTTAATAACAGTTTTGGAAGTGAAAAATATTTTGCCCAAACAAGCGTAGCGGTTACGCATAAGCATTGGCCATAACAATTATATGACACCACATTTTTATGAGGATTTATAATAAAAACACAACAAGTATTAGAACCAGTTGAATTGTATTATATATAAAGCGTAAAGTCTAAGAAATAGGCTATACGCTTTTTATTAAATTTTGTGACTTTTTAAAAGCGACTTAAAGCGTGAAAAAAACAGTTGAAAAATGTCGCGTAATCATGTATAATCTATACAATTTGGGCTGATATCAGAAGTCTCAAAGCCATAGCATCAAGAAACCATGGGCAATAACAGAGAAATACCCTACGGGTATCCCTTTATGCCCGGCAACCATGGGTAATAACAGAGAAAGGACAGGACTTTGCGTATGAAAGCTTTTTTAATACTGGAAGACGGTACTGTGTTTACAGGATCGAGCATTGGTTCAACCCGGGAAGTGATCAGTGAGATCGTATTCAATACTTCCATGACAGGTTATTTAGAAGTCCTCACCGACCCCTCCTATGCGGGGCAGGCGGTTGTGATGACTTACCCCCTCATTGGTAATTACGGGATATGTCATGAAGATATGGAATCATTAAAACCATGGCCGGATGGCTACATTGTCAGAGAATTATCTAGAATTCCCAGCAACTTTAGAAGCGGGGATACCCTTCAGCATTTCTTAAAAGAACACAACATTCCAGGTATCAGTGGTATCGATACAAGAGCCCTAACAAAAATTCTAAGAGAAAAAGGTACTATGAACGGCATGATCACGACCGATGAAGGTTTTGACCTTGACGAAGTCATTTTGCGTATGAAAACATATTCTGTGACCGGTGTGGTGGAGAAAACCACCTGCAGGGAAAAATATGTTCTTCCCGGCGGCGGAAAAAAAGTAGCCCTTCTGGACCTTGGGGCAAAGAAAAATATTGCCCGCTCCTTACAGGAGAGAGGCTGTGAAGTGACGGTTTACCCTGCATCTGCAAAAGCAGAAGAGATTCTCTCAGGCCGCCCTGATGGAATCATGCTGTCCAATGGGCCTGGTGATCCCAAAGAATGCGTGGAAATCATTGAAGAGATAAAGAAAATATACGAATCCAATGTACCTGTTTTTGCCATCTGCCTGGGACACCAGCTCATGGCCCTTGCTGCCGGAGCGGATACCCATAAGCTGAAATACGGCCACAGGGGCGGAAATCATCCAGTAAAGGATTTGGAAACCGGGCGGGTATACATATCCTCCCAGAATCATGGCTATGTGGTTGATGTGGATACCATTGATCCGGCGGTGGCTGTTCCTGCTTTTGTCAACGTAAACGACGGGACCAATGAGGGTCTGAAATATACGGATAAAAATATATTTACCGTACAGTACCATCCGGAGGCATGCCCGGGGCCCCAGGATTCCAGCTACTTATTTGACCGGTTTATTAAAATGATGGAGGTAGGAAAATAATGCCAAAGAATCTGGATATTAAAAAAGTGCTCGTTCTTGGCTCCGGCCCTATTGTCATCGGCCAGGCAGCAGAATTTGATTACGCCGGAACCCAGGCCTGCCGTTCCTTAAAAGAAGAGGGAATCGAAGTAGTCCTGCTAAATTCCAACCCGGCCACCATCATGACGGATAAGGACATTGCGGATAAGGTCTACATTGAGCCCCTGACCGCAGAGGTGGTGGAACAGCTTATCTTAAAGGAAAGACCGGACAGTGTCCTTCCCACCCTTGGAGGCCAGGCAGGCTTAAACCTTGCCATGGAGCTGGATGATAAAGGATTTTTTAAAGAGCATAAGGTACGCCTGATCGGAACCACGGCCCTTACCATTAAGAAGGCAGAGGACCGGGAACTGTTTAAAGAGACCATGGAAAAGATCGGGGAACCGGTGGCACCCTCTGATATAGTAGAACATGTGGAAGACGGCCTTAAGGTGGCGGAAAAAATCGGATATCCTGTGGTGCTTCGGCCGGCCTATACCTTGGGAGGTTCCGGGGGAGGCATTGCTGAAACCCCGGGGCAGTGCCGGGAGATCCTGGAAAATGGTCTCCGTTTATCCCGCGTGGGACAGGTTCTTGTGGAACGCTGCATCGCAGGCTGGAAGGAGATTGAATACGAGGTGATGCGTGACGGAGCAGGCAATGTGATCACCGTATGTAATATGGAAAACATTGACCCGGTAGGTGTTCATACCGGCGACAGCATTGTGGTGGCTCCTTCCCAGACCTTAGGGGATAAGGAATACCAGATGCTCCGCACCTCTGCCCTAAGGATCATCAGCGAGCTGGGAATCACAGGAGGCTGTAATGTGCAGTATGCCCTTCACCCGGAAAGCTTTGAGTACTGCGTTATCGAGGTAAATCCCAGGGTCAGCCGTTCCTCGGCCCTGGCCTCCAAGGCAACCGGTTACCCAATAGCAAAGGTTGCGGCCAAGATCGCTCTGGGCTATAACCTGGATGAAATAAAGAATGCGGTAACTAAGAAGACCTGTGCCAGCTTTGAGCCGATGCTGGATTACTGCGTGGTCAAGATGCCCCGCCTTCCCTTTGACAAATTCCTAAGCGCCAAGAGGAGTCTGGGGACCCAGATGAAGGCCACCGGAGAGGTCATGAGCATTTGCACGAATTTTGAGGGCGGTCTCATGAAAGCCATCCGTTCCCTGGAGCAGCATGTGGACAGCCTGATGTCCTATGATTTTACAGGGCTTACGGATGAGGAACTGGCAGAGACTCTTTCTCTTGTAGATGACAGAAGGATATGGGTCATTGCCGAAGCATTAAGAAGAGGCTTTTCCTATGAAAGGATCCATGATATTACAAAAATTGATATATGGTTTATTGATAAGCTGGCAATTCTTGTGGAAATGGAAGATGCCCTTAAGAAAGGGCCTTTTACCCTGGATTTATTAAAGGAAGCAAAGAGGATTGAATTTCCGGATACGGTCATTTCAAAGCTTACAGGAATACCCTGGCAGGAAATCCGCCGGATGAGAAAGGATAACGGAATTGCGGCAGCGTTTAAAATGGTGGATACCTGCGCCGCCGAATTTGCCGCGGAAACTCCTTACTATTATTCCTGCTTTGGAAGTGAGAATGAGGCGGTAAAAACCTCTGGAAAAAAGAAGGTGCTGGTTCTTGGCTCCGGCCCCATCCGCATTGGACAGGGAATTGAATTTGACTTCTGTTCGGTTCACAGCACATGGAGTTTTAGCAGGGAAGGCTATGAGACGATTATAGTCAATAACAATCCGGAGACCGTAAGCACTGACTTTGATATTGCTGATAAGCTGTATTTTGAACCCCTTACCCCGGAAGATGTGGAGAGCATCGTTGACATTGAAAAGCCTGATGGAGCGGTGGTCCAGTTTGGCGGCCAGACGGCCATTAAGCTGACGGAAGCCCTGATCAATATGGGGGTCCCCATTCTGGGAACGGCTGCAGAGGACGTGGATGCGGCAGAGGACCGGGAACTGTTTGATAAGATTCTGGAAGAATGCAGGATTCCAAGACCGGCAGGCCAGACGGTATTTACGGCAGAAGAAGCCAAGAGAGCGGCAGGAGAACTTGGATATCCGGTACTGGTAAGACCCTCTTATGTGCTGGGCGGCCAGGGCATGCAGATTGCCATCTCTGACCAGGATATTGATGAATTTATCGGGATCATCAACCAGATTGCACAGGAACACCCCATTTTGGTGGATAAATATATCCCGGGCAAGGAAATTGAAGTGGACGCGGTTTGCGACGGTGAGAATATTCTGATTCCCGGTATCATGGAGCATATGGAAAGAGCGGGTGTGCACTCCGGTGACAGCATTTCCATATATCCGGCCCAGAGCATAAGTGAAACCGTAAAGGAAAAGCTGGTGGAATATACAAGAAGGCTTTCGAAAGCCTTACATGTTAAGGGCATGATCAACATTCAATTCATTGTGAGCGGGGAGGAAGTATATGTTATTGAGGTAAATCCCCGGTCTTCCCGTACTGTGCCTTATATCAGCAAAGTGACAGGAATCCCCATTGTTCCTTTAGCAACCCAGGTCATATGCGGGCACACCATCAGGGAGCTGGGGTATGAACCCGGACTTGCGCGGCCGGCAGACTATATCGCTGTAAAAATGCCGGTATTCTCCTTTGAAAAGATCCGGGGCGCCGATGTAAGCCTTGGACCGGAGATGAAATCCACCGGAGAGTGCCTGGGGATAGCAAAGACCTTTAATGAGGCTCTTTACAAAGCGTTTGCAGGGGCAGGAATCAAGCTTCCAAGGCATAAAAACATGATCATAACCGTGAAGGATTCCGATAAGGAAGAGATCATTGACATTGCAAAAAGGTTCCAGGCCCAGGGCTATAAGATATTTTCCACATCAGGAACGGCCAGGGCGCTTGACAGCCATGGGATAAAGGCTTTTATGGTCCGTAAGCTGGAACAGGAATCCCCAAACCTTCTGGACCTGATCCTGGGCCATGAGATCGATCTTATCATTGATACGCCGACTCAGGGAGCGGACAGAAGCAGGGACGGATTTGTGATCCGCAGAAATGCAATAGAGACCGGTGTGACGGTTTTGACCTCCCTGGATACGGCGGCAGCCTTAGTGACCAGTATGGAGAATAAAGCCAAAGAACTGACCCTGGTTGATATTGCCCGGATTTAACCGGATCAAGTAGGGCCGCAGAGGGGCTGATCCATTGGTCATTGCGAATATTCGCTTGAAAAGAAATAAAAAAAGCTGGAACAGGAGATAAACCTGTTCCAGCTTTTTTTGCTTACTGCATAGGGGTCTTAACAAATTGTTTGTCAAATTCCGGGTTATAATAATAAAAGTTTTTAGGATTCAAATTGGATTTGATTTTTTCAATGGCTTCACCAAACCGCTGGAAGTGTACGATTTCCCTTTCCCGAAGGAATTTTAACGGTTCTCTTACATCAGGATTTGGTATGATCCGGATGAGGTTGTCATAGGTTGTCCTTGCCTTCTGCTCAGCTGCCAGGTCCTCGATCAAATCGGTAATGGCATCGCCCTTGGACTGGAATTCACAGGCATTGAACGGAACTCCGGCCGCAGCAGTGGGCCAAAGGGCTGTTGTATGATCAATATAATAAGCATCAAACCCTGCTGTCTTTGCCTGTTCCACAGTCAGATTTTTCGTCAGCTGGTAAATGATAGAGCAGATCATCTCCAGATGTCCAAGCTCTTCCGTACCAATGTCTGTTAAAAGTCCCCCTACTTCCTTGCATGGCATAGAATATCTTTGGGAAAGATAACGCATGGATGCTGCCAGCTCTCCATCAGGTCCGCCAAATTGGCTGATAATGAGAGAGGCTGTTTTTGGGCATGTTTCTTTGATATTTACAGGGAACTGCAGTCTTTTTTCATAATTCCACATTATACGTTTCCTCCTTCCCAGGGCAGCGGGCCGTCTGTCCAGGTAAAATGTTTTTGTCCCGGATATTTTGTATTGGTTCCTGTTTTGTTGTTGGTATCAGGGCAGACACAGTTTATGGTAAGAGGCTCAAAGTTTTCCGCGTAGGTTTTTAAAAGCTGTTTTCTTTGTTCCATAGCCTGCTTAAAGGCTGTTAATGCATTTTCATCCAGTGGATGAGTATCTAAATACAATGTTAAATCATTAACAGTAAAGCTCACTTCTGTGATCTGCTTTAAAAGAGTTTTTTGATCAGCCATTATTGATCACCTCCTGTAACATAAAAAGGCATATTAAGGGAGGGAAAAATGGTCCCATGCTTTAAGGCTGTCTGTGGATCATAAGGCTGTTCCCAGGGCTGCATGGGAACTGTGGCAATAGCCAGTTGAACCGTTTTTGAAGGTGTAGCAGAATTGACATTTGATGGGTCACATCCACATGAATTAGTTGAATTCATAATAACACTCCTTTCTTCTTTCCTGCTTTCTGTTCCTGTTTTTGGGCGTAAAAGTACAACTTTAAGGTGTTTTAGCTGTTCATTTAGCTTTCTTCTTTAGTATGGTTGAAATAAATAAAAATACGTTGCAAAAATTCTCCCATTTTATCCACAGTAATGATATTGTAATAAATAGAAAAATGAAATATAATGGTAAAGCAGGATCGAATTGACAGAAAAAGAAAATAATTAAGACGGGAGAGCAGAGTATTGAGCGATAAGAAATTTGCAGTATTGATTGATTCGGATAATATTTCCGCAAAGTATATTACGAGTATTCTGGATGAAATGACCCGCTACGGCGTCATTACTTACAAAAGAATTTATGGGGATTGGACAAGCTCCCAGATGGGAAAATGGAAAATGGAGCTCTTAGAGAACTCAATCACTCCCATCCAGCAATTCTCCAATACCGTAGGAAAGAATGCAACCGATTCCGCCCTTATCATTGATGCCATGGACTTGCTCTATACGGACAATGTGGATGGATTCTGCATCGTATCCAGTGACAGCGATTTCACCCGCCTGGCCAGCAGGCTTCGGGAATCGGGTAAGGAAGTCATCGGAATGGGGGAGGATAAGACTCCCAAATCCTTCCGGGCGGCCTGTACGGTTTTTACCAATCTGGAGGTTCTCCTTGACCAGGAAGAGGAAGGCACAGGAGGAGGCGCCATAGGAAAAGAGGTGATCGAGCAGGATATCACTTCGATTCTTTTAGAGAATGAAGATAAGAATAAGGCAACAGGTCTTGGAGAGATCGGCAACCGCCTTGTGAAAAAATACTCTGATTTTGATGTAAGAAACTACGGTTATAGCTCCCTGTCCAAATTTTTGGAGGAAATGGGCGGCTTTGAGCTTAAAAAATCCAATAATGTGGTAACTGTGCGGATGAAGGATAACCGTACTAAAAAGCAGGAGCTGGATGATTTTGCAGTGGGACTGGTAAAGGGCAGTGGAAAGAACGGTATGGAGCTGGCGGCTTTAGGGAATGGCATACACCGGAAATTTGCTGATTTCAAGGTAAAGGATTACGGATATTCCACCTTCTCTAAATTTGTCCACAGCATTAATCAGTTAGAGGTCCGGGAGAATAAAAATAATAATAAGACGGTGTATCTGAAAAAAGAAGAATAAATAAGGCAGGCCGGGAACATGAAATCCATGTTTCCCGGCCTGCCTTATTTATATATGCAATGAGCAAGGTGCAAAAAATGCTTGCATTCCTGCATCCGATTTTACCAGATTCCTAGAATCACTTGAAGGGCCAGGCTTACTACAGATATCCCAAGCCAACAGCAAAAGCCTAATAAAAGGGGCTTTTTGCCTGTCCGTATCAGCTTAATTAAATCGGTATTGGTTCCAATGGCTCCCATAGCCATGATGATAAAAAGTTTGCTTAAGCCTTTTAATGAACCGGTAACACCTGCTGGTATGGGAAATGCCGTAGTGATTATGGAAGCCAGCAGAAAAAAGAGTACAAAGGAGGGAAAAACTTTTCCAATGGAGATGGAGCGTTCCGAAGTTTTCTTCTCTTTTCCGGTTTTGTAACATGCCAAAAACAGCGTAATAGGGATGATGGCCAGGGTTCTGGTCAGTTTTACTATGGTAGCCGATTCCAAGGTGTTGCTGCCGTACATGCCATCCCAGGCGGAAGCGGCAGCCGTCACGGAAGAGGTATCGTTAATGGCAGTTCCGGCAAACAGGCCAAAGCCCTCATTAGAAAGTCCCAAAGCCGAGCCTAAAGCTGGAAAAAGCAGAGCAGCAATGATGTTGAAAAAAAAGATGACAGATATGGACTGGGCGATCTCACTGTCATTGGCGTCAATAACCGGAGCTGTGGCGGCAATGGCGGAACCTCCGCAGATGGACGAGCCAACGCCGATTAAAATGGCGGTCTTACCTGGGAGCCGCAGTGTTTTAGAAAGGATGAATGCAATCAACAGGGAAGTGGAGATGGTCGCCAGGATGATGGGCAGGGCTTCCCTGCCCTTTTGAAGAACTGTGGACAGGTTCATGGAGAAGCCCAGGAGAATCACGGCATATTGCAGGATTTTTTTTGAAGTAAAAGCCACTCCCGGCCGGAAAGATTCCTTCCTTTTTACAAAGGGTGCCATTGCCATGCCGATGAGAATGGCAAAAACAGGGCCGCCGATAACCGGGAAGGTTTTTCCTAAAAACCATGCGGGAGCGGATATGAAAAGGCAGAGAAGAATGCCTGGGGCGTATTTTTTCATGAATTAATCCTCCTTCTTGATCTGGTTTTATTATATTGGATCATAACAATAAAATAAAATGATTTATATTTATTAAACTATAAAAATATGTTATGGTTAATGGAGCAATCAAAAGGAGAATATAATTCATGCTGGATTTTCGGATTGATACGTTTCTTGCGGTATGCCGCTGCATGAACTTTACAAAGGCAGCCAGTGAACTTCATATCACCCAGCCTGCGGTGTCCCATCATATTCATTATTTAGAAAACAAGTATGGAACCAGACTGTTTGAATACAACGGAAAAAAGGTGAATTTGACGGAGGCGGGAAAAGTCTTTTTATCTGCCGCCATAACCATGAAGGATGATGAGCTGCATTTAAAAAAGATCATGGAGCAGCAATCGGGAAAAGGCGGGAGGCTGGTATTTGGCGCTACCATGACCATAGGAGAGTACGTGATGCCGGAAGCGCTCACAAGATTTCTTCATGTGTATCCGGAGACAGCGGTTCAGATGGTGGTCGGGGATACTAAGGAGCTGCTTGGGAAACTGAATGAAGGGGAGATTGAATTCGCTTTGGTGGAGGGGTTTTTCCTGAAAAAGGAATATGATTTTCTGGTTTTTGCCTCGGAGCCGTTTGCAGCTGTCTGTGCGCCTGACTATGAGTTTCAACGGGAGATCGCAAAAGTGGAGGATCTTCTCAGGGAAAGGCTTTTTATCCGGGAACCTGGTTCCGGAACCAGGTATGTCTTTGAGCGCTATCTGGAAGGGAAGAATTTATTGCTTCATGATTTCCCTAATATAATGGAAATCAGCAATATTAGCGCTATAAAACAAATGGTGGCTAAAGGGCAGGGAATCACATTTCTTTATGAGGCTGCGGTAAAGGAGGAATTAAACAGGGGCATTTTGAAAAAAATTGAATTGGAGGATTTTCAATTGACCCATGATTTTACATTTATCTGGAGGAAAGGAAGTATTTATAAATCCTATTATAAGGAGCTGTTTGACATCCTGCATGGGGAATGAAGGCCGGGAAAAGACATCTGTCAATCCTCCCGTTTACAAATCAACTGGATATACAGGTATGTCTTTTCGGTTCATCAGCATAAAAAATGACAAAATTCCCCGTAAAATCTAGGTTTTATAAAGAGGCAGGAAAAAATGAAAAAAATTGACAAAAAAGTGTTGACAATTAATACAATTAATATTATACTAATGAAGCAGTCGGGAACGGGAGAAAATAAAGAGCTCCTGACCAAGACAAGCACTGGGATCTTAGCTCAGCTGGGAGAGCATCTGCCTTACAAGCAGAGGGTCACAGGTTCGAGCCCTGTAGGTCCCATTGATAAGTAAATTGCTTATCACCAATTAAATATGGCGGAATAGCTCAGTTGGCCAGAGCACACGGTTCATACCCGTGGTGTCGAGAGTTCGAATCTCCCTTCCGCTACTTTTTAAGACATCTGTTATATAGCAGATGTCTTTTTTTCATCCCCATATAAAACCAGAGTTGTTCCATGGAGTTTAACCGAGCCAGGTAAGTCCCCCGCTTCAAATGGGAAAAGCAGTAAGTGGGGGTGCGGAGGGACGACCCATTGGTCATTGCGAATATCCGCTTGACAAGAAAATTTATGGAACTGCCACAATTACAGGATTGTAATGAGGCGTAACATTGTAAAGAAAGGTGCAGCTTCCTGCAGACGGAAAACTGAATGCAAAGACAAAGTGCACAAAATAAAAAAGAAATATCAGGAAAAGTATAAAAAATGACGATATCCATATTGACAAGTGATAATAACAGTGATAATATCAGTAATATAAACAGAAGAGCAAAGGAGATAGGGTTATGACAAAGAGAGAGCGGGTTTTAGCAGCCATCCAGGGAAAAGAGGTGGATTATGTGCCCACCGGATTTTCATTACACTTTCCGGAAAGCGAGGCAAAAGGGGAGAAGGGAGTGGAATCTCATCTTGAATTTTTCCGGCAGACCGATACGGATATTATCAAGATCATGAATGAGAACCTGGTTCCTGATGCAGGGGAAATCAGGACTCCTGAGGACTGGAATAAAATACCTCACTATTCCTTAAATGATGCCTTTATGAAAAGCCAGATTGAAATGGTAAAGAGAATCCTGGATAAGGCAGATCCTGATGCATTCTCCCTGGGCACGCTTCACGGCATTTGTGCATCCGCCATTCATCCCATTGAAGCGCGCTATGGTTATGAGAGCGTAAGAGAATTGTTCTGTACCCATATCAGGGAGAATAAGCAGCCGGTTCTGGAAGCATTTAAGAGAATTGCAGACGGCATGTGCCAGCTGGCAGTAAAATATAAGGAACTGGGACTGGATGGAATTTATTACGCAGCATTAGGGGGAGAGAAGCATTACTTTACGGATGAAGAGTTTTCGGAAATGATAGAACCTTTTGACAAGGAGATATTAAAAGCTTCCAAAGAAGCAGGATGTATCAATTTCCTTCATATGTGCAAAAATAATTTAAATATGAAGAGATACGAATCCTACAACGGCTTGGCTGATGTGGTAAACTGGGGCACTTATGAGACAGATTTCAGCCTTGAAGAGGGGAAACGGCTTTTCAACGGCATAACCGTCATGGGCGGACTTGCCAACAGAAGCGGAGTCATGGTAGAAGGGACCATAGATGAACTAAAAGCAGAAGCAAAAAAGGTGATTCGTGATTATGGAAAAACATCATTCATCCTTGGCGCTGACTGCACACTTCCTACAGAGATTCCTTATGACAGGATCCGTGCAATTGCAGAAGCGGCAAGAGAGATGTAAAAGGAGGAGAAAAAATGAAAAGAACAGTAGCAAGCCTTTTGGCAGCAGTGATGACAGCAGGCATGATTGCAGGCTGCGGAGGGAACGGCGCTGGTACGGACAGTACAACGGCAGCGGCTGGTGACAGCACCCAGACAGCAGACAAGGAAAAAAGTACGGCTGAGGATAAAACCGTTTATCCGGCAGGTACCATCACTATTTACGGCACGGGCCAGCCCCAGTATCTTCAGGAGTACTATGATGCCTGGCTGGCTGACCACAAAGATATTGCTCCGGATGTAAAGATTGAGATCGTACAGACAGAGGGACATGCCCAGAGCCGTGAAAAAATCACCATGACTGCACTGGCAGGAGCAGATGACGACCTTCCTGATGCTACATATCTAGACCCGGTGAATATCATGGATCTTTCTCAGGCAGGGATACTAAAGGATGAGACAGACTTCCTAAAGCCCTACCTGGATCAGATGGTGGAAGGCGCTGCCAATGATGCAACATTAAACGGCAGGATTTACGGACTTCCGGAATCTGTGCGCCCTAATGTGTTATTCTATAACAAGGACATTTTTGAAAAATACGGTGTGGATCCGGCTATGATGGAAACCTTTGACGGTTATGTGGAAGCAGGGCGCCAGTTAAAGGAAAAGAGCAATGGTGAGGTGTATTTGTCCTATATAAGCCCCAGCAGCAAGACCTGGAGGTACTGGGGAAGAAGAGGCCTTATGCCTCAGGCCAATGCAAGAATCTGGGATGAAAACGGCAGCATTGTAATAGGAGAGGATGAAGGAACAAAGCTGGCTTTGGGAACTCTGGATACTTTATATTCAGAGGGACTCCTGTTAAAATCCGAAATCATGGAACCTGCATTATATGATGCAATCAACGGGCAGAAAGTGGCCACCTTCTATATCGGAGCTTTCTGGGATGAATTCATGAGAAAGAACTGCCAGGCGACTACAGGACAGTGGGGGGTCATGTCTTCCCCTGTGTTTGAAGGCGTTGGCAAAGCAGGGGCTCCTGTATCCTCCTATTTCTGTATTGTAAACAAGGGTGATAACGTATATGCCGGTCTTCTGGAACAGCTTTGGAAGGATTTTACCTTTGATACCCAGTCCAGGAATACATGGGTAAAATCCATGGAATCCCAGAATGCTCCATATGCCAACCCTATTTCCTTAGAAATGCTTCAGGATAACTTCTGGAAAGAGCCTTCCAGTTTCTATGGCGGTATGTCCTTTAGGGAGACAGAGGGAAAATGTCTGGAGAACGGTGCGGTCAATCTGGTTGTTACACCTCAGGATGCAGAGGCGGATGGCATTATTTCGGCAGAACTTGAGAATTACGTGGCAGGCAACCAGACCATGGATCAGGCCATCGCCAATATGGATAAGAACTTAAAGGCTAAAATCGGTCAGGCGGAAATCATCAAGTAGCAGGAAACTTTATAAGGGGAAGGAACTGCCTTCCCCTTGTATTTACGCCAGCAATGAGCGAAGGAATAAAAATGTGAGGAGAAATCATATGCTTAAGACATTGAATAAATATAAAGCTCCCTATCTGTTCATACTGCCGTTTTTTCTGTTGTTTCTTGTATTCCAGCTGATCCCCGCCATCTGGACTTTTTACATCAGCCTTACCAACTGGAAGGGGATCGGGACGCCCAAGTTTTGCGGGTTTGGCAATTATAAGAAGCTGCTGATTGACAACATGTTCTGGGATGCTCTGGGGAATACCGTAGAATACTGGATTACAGGCCTTCTATTCATACTGGTGTTGTCTGTACTCATTGCAAGCCTGTTAAATTCCGATCTGCTCAAAGGAAAAGCATTTTTCAGGACAGTTACGTTCCTGCCAAATATCTGTGCGGCCATTGCCATGGGATTGATTTTCCGAATGCTTT